>NZ_LR134318.1:777500-1107000 GCF_900636825.1 Pseudomonas fluorescens
AAAGCTATTTAGGTAGCGCCTCATGTATCACTGTAGGGGGTAGAGCACTGTTTCGGCTAGGGGGTCATCCCGACTTACCAAACCGATGCAAACTCCGAATACCTACAAGTGCCGAGCATGGGAGACACACGGCGGGTGCTAACGTCCGTCGTGAAAAGGGAAACAACCCAGACCGTCAGCTAAGGTCCCAAAGTTATGGTTAAGTGGGAAACGATGTGGGAAGGCTTAGACAGCTAGGAGGTTGGCTTAGAAGCAGCCACCCTTTAAAGAAAGCGTAATAGCTCACTAGTCGAGTCGGCCTGCGCGGAAGATGTAACGGGGCTCAAACCATACACCGAAGCTACGGGTATCACCTTCGGGTGATGCGGTAGAGGAGCGTTCTGTAAGCCTGTGAAGGTGAGTTGAGAAGCTTGCTGGAGGTATCAGAAGTGCGAATGCTGACATGAGTAACGACAATGGGTGTGAAAAACACCCACGCCGAAAGACCAAGGTTTCCTGCGCAACGTTAATCGACGCAGGGTTAGTCGGTCCCTAAGGCGAGGCTGAAAAGCGTAGTCGATGGAAAACAGGTTAATATTCCTGTACTTCTGGTTATTGCGATGGAGGGACGGAGAAGGCTAGGCCAGCTTGGCGTTGGTTGTCCAAGTTTAAGGTGGTAGGCTGAGATCTTAGGTAAATCCGGGATCTTAAGGCCGAGAGCTGATGACGAGTTACCCTTTGGGTGACGAAGTGGTTGATGCCATGCTTCCAAGAAAAGCTTCTAAGCTTCAGGTAACCAGGAACCGTACCCCAAACCGACACAGGTGGTTGGGTAGAGAATACCAAGGCGCTTGAGAGAACTCGGGTGAAGGAACTAGGCAAAATGGCACCGTAACTTCGGGAGAAGGTGCGCCGGTGAGGGTGAAGGACTTGCTCCGTAAGCTCATGCCGGTCGAAGATACCAGGCCGCTGCGACTGTTTATTAAAAACACAGCACTCTGCAAACACGAAAGTGGACGTATAGGGTGTGACGCCTGCCCGGTGCCGGAAGGTTAATTGATGGGGTTAGCTAACGCGAAGCTCTTGATCGAAGCCCCGGTAAACGGCGGCCGTAACTATAACGGTCCTAAGGTAGCGAAATTCCTTGTCGGGTAAGTTCCGACCTGCACGAATGGCGTAACGATGGCGGCGCTGTCTCCACCCGAGACTCAGTGAAATTGAAATCGCTGTGAAGATGCAGTGTATCCGCGGCTAGACGGAAAGACCCCGTGAACCTTTACTATAGCTTTGCACTGGACTTTGAATTTGCTTGTGTAGGATAGGTGGGAGGCTTTGAAGCGTGGACGCCAGTTCGCGTGGAGCCATCCTTGAAATACCACCCTGGCAACTTTGAGGTTCTAACTCAGGTCCGTTATCCGGATCGAGGACAGTGTATGGTGGGTAGTTTGACTGGGGCGGTCTCCTCCTAAAGAGTAACGGAGGAGTACGAAGGTGCGCTCAGACCGGTCGGAAATCGGTCGTAGAGTATAAAGGCAAAAGCGCGCTTGACTGCGAGACAGACACGTCGAGCAGGTACGAAAGTAGGTCTTAGTGATCCGGTGGTTCTGTATGGAAGGGCCATCGCTCAACGGATAAAAGGTACTCCGGGGATAACAGGCTGATACCGCCCAAGAGTTCATATCGACGGCGGTGTTTGGCACCTCGATGTCGGCTCATCACATCCTGGGGCTGAAGCCGGTCCCAAGGGTATGGCTGTTCGCCATTTAAAGTGGTACGCGAGCTGGGTTTAGAACGTCGTGAGACAGTTCGGTCCCTATCTGCCGTGGACGTTTGAGATTTGAGAGGGGCTGCTCCTAGTACGAGAGGACCGGAGTGGACGAACCTCTGGTGTTCCGGTTGTCACGCCAGTGGCATTGCCGGGTAGCTATGTTCGGGAAAGATAACCGCTGAAAGCATCTAAGCGGGAAACTTGCCTCAAGATGAGATCTCACTGGAACCTTGAGTTCCCTGAAGGGCCGTCGAAGACTACGACGTTGATAGGTTGGGTGTGTAAGCGCTGTGAGGCGTTGAGCTAACCAATACTAATTGCCCGTGAGGCTTGACCATATAACACCCAAGCAATTTGCGTCGGCTCTGTAAACCAGAGCAACCAGATTGCGGTGTGTGAAGACGAAACGAACCGAAAGTTCGAAACGCACAAACACCTAGCTGTCACATACCCAATTTGCTGAAGCGAGGCCACTTGGCCACGGTTCGGTACCCGAATTTCTTGACGACCATAGAGCGTTGGAACCACCTGATCCCATCCCGAACTCAGCAGTGAAACGATGCATCGCCGATGGTAGTGTGGGGTTTCCCCATGTGAGAGTAGGTCATCGTCAAGATTAAATTCCGAAACCCCAATTGCGAAAGCAGTTGGGGTTTTGTTTTGCCCGCGAGAAAGTTCTTACAACATTCACCGACTTCGTCCGGCTGTCACATCCAGCCGACAATGCTAAGGTTCTGCCCTAGCTTTTGTACTTTCCAAGGAAGCCCTTATGCCGGACGCCCAGTCCCTCAACGCTGCATTCATGGTGGTTCAGAGCAACAGCCTGGACGAGCTGCGCAGCCTTGTGATCAGCATCATGCGGCGCTATCCGCTTGCTCCCCTGGAAAACGAAATTGCGTTGGTGCAGAGCAATGGGATCGCTCAATGGCTCAAGTTGGCCTTGGCGGAAGACCCCGAGGATGACGACCTCGGAGGATGCGGCATCGCTGCGGCGATTGATGTGCAATTACCTGGCAGCTTCATGTGGCAGCTTTACCGAATGGTTTTGGGGCGAGACCAGATCCCGGCCAAATCCTTGCTTGATAAAGCCCCCCTGACATGGCGCCTCATGCGTTTGTTACCTCAGGTGATCGACCGCGCGCATTTCGAGCCGCTGCTACGCTTCCTGACCCACGACACCGACTTGCGCAAACGCTACCAACTGTCCGAGCGCCTTGCCGATCTGTTTGACCAATATCAGGTATATCGGGCGGATTGGCTTGAGGACTGGGCTGAAGGGCACCACCAGATCCGAAACGTCAGAGGCGAAGTCAAAGCACTCCCCGTCACCAGTTCCTGGCAAGCGGAGCTCTGGCGTGCGCTGCTGGATGATGTCGGCGAGGAAGGCATGGCGCAGAGCCGCGCCGGGGTGCATCAACGATTCATCGAGCGTATCAATACCCTCACAGAAGCGCCTGCGGGGCTACCCTCGCGAGTGATCGTTTTTGGAATTTCCTCGCTTCCCGCCCAGGTTCTTGAAGCCCTCGCCGGGCTCGCACGTTTCAGTCAGGTTCTGCTCTGCGTGCACAACCCTTGCCGCCACCACTGGGCCGATATCGTTGCCGACAAGGACTTGCTACGTCACCAATACAAGCGTCAATCGCGCAAGAGCGGCATGCCTGTTGTCATGGATCCCGAAACGCTGCACCAACACGCTCACCCATTACTCGCTGCATGGGGTAAGCAAGGTCGCGACTACATCAACCTGCTCGACAGCTATGACGATCCCAACAGCTACCGCGCAGCCTTTCGCGATGGCCGTATCGATCTATTCAGCGAAACTCAACCGCACACTCTGCTCAATCAACTTCAGGACGATATCCTGGAGCTGCGCCCGCTCAGCGAGACCCGACAATTCTGGCCTCCGGTTGATCTGGCGAACGACAACTCGATTCGTTTTCACATTGCCCATAGTGCTCAGCGCGAAGTTGAAATCCTTCACGACCAGCTCTTGGCCCGCTTCAGTGCCAACCCCGATTTGCGGCCTCGCGATGTGATCGTGATGGTGCCGGACATCGACAGTTATGCACCGCATATCCGCGCCGTATTTGGCCAACTCGATCGTCATGATTCACGCTTCATTCCCTTTACGTTGGCGGACCAAGGTCAGCGAGGCCGGGATCCGCTGCTGATCGCCGTCGAACATTTGCTCAAGCTGCCGGACAGCCGTTTCCCGGTCAGCGAAATCCTCGACCTGCTCGACGTTCCCGCACTGCGTGCCCGTTTCGGCGTAGAAGAGCGCGATCTGCCGACGCTGCATCGCTGGATCGAGGGTGCAGGCATCCGCTGGGGCATGAATGCGGAGCAACGGGCCGGGCTTGGCTTGCCGGGCGAACTTGAGCAGAACAGTTGGCATTTTGGATTGCGCCGGATGCTGCTCGGTTATGCCGTTGGCAGTGCAAGCGCCTGCGCGGGGATCGAGCCCTATGACGAGATCGGTGGCCTGGACGCAGCACTGATCGGGCCGTTGGTTGCCTTGCTCGACGCGCTGGAACTCGCCCACCGGGAGCTCATGCAACCGGCCCAACCTCAGGAATGGGGGCGACGACTGCACGCGCTCATGCAAGTGTTCTTCAAGGCCAGCAATGAACACGACGATTATTTGCTGACTCAACTCGAAGAGCTTCGCGAAGCCTGGGTGGAAACCAGTGAAGCGGTAAAGCTCGTCGATGAGCTGCCGTTGACTGTGGTTCGCGAGGCCTGGCTCGCCGGTCTCGATCAGGGCCGATTGTCTCAACGTTTCCTGGCCGGGGCGGTGAATTTCTGTACGTTGATGCCGATGCGTGCGATCCCTTTCAAACTGGTGTGTTTGTTGGGCATGAACGACGGCGATTACCCTCGTGCGCAACCTCCGCTGGACTTCGATCTGATGGGCAGCGACTACCGTCCGGGTGATCGCTCCCGCCGAGAAGATGATCGCTATCTGTTGCTAGAGGCACTGCTGTCTGCGCGCAATCAGCTCTATATCAGTTGGGTCGGGCGCAGCATTCGCGACAACAGCGAACGACCGGCCTCGGTGCTGATCGGCCAGTTACGCGATCACATTGCCAGTGGGTGGCGGCTGCGCGACGAAGGCCAGGATTTGTTGAGCGCCATGACCGAGGAACATCCCCTGCAACCGTTCAGTGCGCGCTATTTCCACGAAGGCGATCAGTTGTTCAGCTACGCCAGTGAATGGCAGGTCTTGCATGAGCAGTATCTGCCCCCAAAAAGTGCTGAGTTGCTCGCGCCTTTTGTTCCGGAAGAGCCGCTCAGTCTTGCTCTTTTGCAGGATTTCTTGCGCAACCCAGTAAGACATTTTTTTACTCAACGACTCAAGGTGTATTTCGAAGCCGCCGAAGCTCCGTTGGCCGATGAAGAGCCCTTCGTGCTTGATGCGTTGCAGCGTTATACCCTCAGCGACAGCTTGCTCGAGGCTGCGCTCAGGCAGCCAAACGACGTCGTAGAGGCGCTCGACCTTCAGGCCCGACGTTTGCAAAATAGCGGGCTGCTGCCAATGGCCGGTTTTGGCGAATGTCTGCAGCGAGAACTCATCGAACCACTTCCGGACCTGCTGCAGCGTTATCAGCAACTACTGACGTTGTGGCCCACGCCATTGGCCAGCGCGGTCCCGATCAGCCTCGATTCGCAGGGGCTGCGTCTTGAAGGATGGCTCTCCGGCCTGCATCAGCGCATCGATGGTGGTGTGCTGTCAGTCACGACCATTCCCAACAGCATCGGCTCGATCAAAAGTCGCAAGTGGCATCGGCTGATCAAATCGTGGGTTAATCATCTTGTCGCCTGCGCCAGTGGACTGTCGCTGACCACAGCATTAGTGGCCAGTGACGACACCTTGTTGCTCGAGCCAATGGAGCGAGACCGAGCGCTGCGTTTGCTCGACGATCTGCTGCTCGCCTGGCAGGCCGGCATGCGTCAGCCCTTGCCGATCGCCGTCAAAACCGCGTTCGCCTGGCTGGCTCAGACTGATCCGCTCAAAGCGGAAGCGGCTGCGCGCAAAGCTTACGAAGGTGACGGGCAGACCAGCGATGGCGAGCGCCGCGAGAGCCCGGCGCTGTCGCGGCAATTCGCCGATTTCAATGCACTGCTCGCGGATGAAACCTTTTCCGGATGGTGCGACGCCTTATATCGCCCGTTGTTCGAAGCTCCATGGCGTTCACTGTCCAGCGAAGGGGCTCGTGCATGAGTACCAAAACACCCTTGGCTCTGGCATTCCCCCTCCGCGGCAGTCAGTTGATCGAAGCCAGTGCCGGTACCGGCAAGACGTTCACCATTTCCGCGCTATATCTGCGTCTGATCCTCGGTCACGGCGGCGAGGCCACCAGTTTTGGTCGTGAGCTTTTGCCGCCGCAAATTCTCGTTGTGACGTTTACCGATGCGGCCACCAAAGAGCTGCGTGAGCGGATTCGCACGCGATTGGCCGAAGCCGCACGATTCTTCCGTGACGAGACCCCGGCACCGGACGGATTGATCGCCGAACTGCGCGAGCAATTCGCGCCTGAGCAATGGCCCGGTTGCGCCAATCGCCTCGATATTGCTGCGCAGTGGATGGATGAAGCGGCTGTTTCCACCATCCATAGTTGGTGCCAGCGCATGCTGCGCGAGCACGCGTTCGACAGCGGAAGTTTGTTCACTCAATCGCTGGAAACCGATCACAGCGATCTGCTTGGTGAGGTGCTGCGCGATTACTGGCGATTGTTCTGCTACCCGATGCAGGACGACGCGCTGAGTTGGGTTCGCAGCAACTGGGGCGGCCCTGCTGCCTTGTTAGCGCGTGTCCGCGGTCTGTTCGCCAGTGAGCGCGATAGCGCTGAAAGCAGCGCACCCGCTGAACTTATCGAAGCGTGTCTTAAAGAGCGCCGTTCGGCGTTGATCGAACTGAAAATGCCGTGGCGCCAGTGGGCGGACGAGTTGCTTGCCATCTGTCATCAAGGTGTAGCGAGCAAGACTGTCGATGGTCGCAAAATGCAGGCGCGTTACTTCGAACCGTGGTTCGAGAAGCTCAAGGCGTGGGCCGAAGATGAGTCGCTCGAGCAACTGGACATTGGCAGCGGTTTTAGCCGATTGACCCCCGACGGCATGGCTGAAGCCTGGAAAGGTCAAGCCCCGAGTCATCCAGGGCTGGATGCCATGCCTGGGCTCAAATCGACGCTCGATGCATTGCCGACTCCCGACGCCGCTGTCCTGCAACACGCCGCCAAATGGGTCGGTGCGCGCTTCGAAGAGGAAAAACGTCGTCGCGCCGAAATGGGTTTCGACGACATGCTGTTGCGCCTGGACGCCGCGCTGCAATCGGAGGGCGGCGAACGACTTGCGACGTTGATACGCGAGCAATTTCCGGTCGCGCTGATCGATGAATTCCAGGACACCGACCCGGTGCAGTATCGGATTTTCGAAAGCATCTATCGCATCGAAGAGAACAGTCCGGACACCGGGCTGTTTCTGATTGGCGATCCCAAGCAAGCGATCTACGCATTTCGTGGCGCAGATATTTATACATACCTGCGGGCGCGACAGGCCACCACCGGCCGGCTGCATACGCTTGGCACCAACTTCCGCTCAAGCCATGGCATGGTCAACGCGGTCAATCATGTATTCGAGCGTGCCGAGTTACGCGAGCAGGGGCGCGGCGCGTTTCTGTTCCGGGAGAAAAATGGCGATAACCCGGTGCCGTTCCAATCCGTAGAGTCTCAGGGTCGCAAGGAGCAGTTGAAGGTTGCCGGGCAGGACGTCCCGGCACTGAATGTCTGGCTGCTGCCCAGCGACCAGCCCGTGTCAGGCGCAGTTTATCGGCAGCAGCTGGCGGCGGCCTGCGCCAGCGAAATTACCGCGCTGCTCAATGCCGGGCAAAGCGGAACTGCGGGGTTCGCTCAGGAGGGTAGAGGGTTCCGAGGTCTGCAACCTTCGGATATCGCCATCCTCGTGCGCGACGGTAAAGAGGCTCAAGCCGTCCGCAGTGAACTCGCCGCTCGCGGTGTGCGAAGCGTCTACCTGTCCGATAAGGATTCGGTATTCGCCGCACAGGAAGCCCATGACCTGCTTTCCTGGCTCAAGGCCTGCGCCGAACCGGACGTTGAGCGCTCGCTGAAAGCCGCGCTCGCCTGTGTCACTCTGAACCTGCCGCTGATTGAACTGGAGCGTCTGAATAAGGATGAGTTGGCGTGGGAAAGCCGCGTCATGCAGTTTCGAGGTTATCGCGAGCTCTGGCGCAAGCAGGGCGTGCTGCCAATGTTGCGACGTCTGCTGCATGACTTCCATTTACCGCAAACCCTGATCGCGCGCAGCGATGGCGAGCGGGTCCTGACTAACCTTCTTCATCTGTCGGAACTGATGCAGCAGGCAGCCGCTGAACTCGATGGTGAGCAAGCGCTGATCCGTCATTTGGCGGAGCTTTTGGCGTTGTCGGGTCAGGCGGGGGAAGAACAGATCCTGCGCCTTGAAAGCGATGAGCAACTGGTCAAGGTTGTCACCATTCACAAATCGAAAGGCCTGGAGTATCCATTGGTGTTCCTGCCGTTCATCTGCTCGGCGAAACCGGTGGACGGCAGCCGATTGCCACTGCATTACCACGATGCTGCAGGCAGGGCTCAAGTGAGTCTCAAGCCCACCCCCGAGCTTATTGTGCAAGCCGACGACGAGCGTCTCGCCGAAGATCTGCGTTTGCTCTACGTGGCCTTGACCCGCGCCCAGCACGCCTGCTGGTTGGGCGTGACGGATCTCAAACGCGGCAATAACAACAGCTCGGTGCTGCACCTTTGCGCATTGGGTTACCTGCTTGGCGGTGGCGCGCCTTTGGCCGAATCGAGCGGGCTCAACCGTTGGCTGCAAGACCTGCAACAGGATTGCCCGGCGATCAGCATCGGCGATATGCCTCTGCCCACTGCAGAGCAATATCAGCCGCCGCGCAATGACGCGATTCTCAGCGCCACGCTGCTGCCCAACCGCAAGGCCAGTGAAAATTGGTGGATCGCGTCCTACAGCGCGTTGCGCATCAGCGACGTGCTGAGCGTCGGCAGCGATGAAGCGCCGGACAGTCCGCAAGCGCAGAAACTGTTCGATGACGAGCGTCTCGACCCGGATGCCCCGCGAGAGAGCATTGCCGGCGGCGCAGACATCCATCGTTTCCCCCGAGGCCCTAACCCGGGAACGTTTCTGCATGGTTTGCTGGAATCGGCAGGTGATGACGGCTTCGCCGTATCCCGCGAAATGCTTGAGGATGTGATTGGCCGCCGCTGCAATTTGCGTGGCTGGCAAGGCTGGATTGTCACCCTGACGGACTGGCTGGAGCATCTGCTCAAATCGCCGTTGCCGATCAGTATTGATCAGCCACCGGTGGTTCTTGAGCAACTGAAGCAGTTCCGCGTCGAGATGGAATTCTGGTTCGCCAGCCATAAAGTCGATGTGCTCAAACTCGACGAGCTGGTGCGCCAATACACTCATAATGGCGTTGCCCGAGTCGCGGCGGAGCCGGTGCAACTCAATGGCATGTTCAAAGGCTTCATCGACCTGACCTTTGAGCACAATGGTCGCTATTACGTGGCCGATTACAAATCCAACTGGCTCGGTGTGGATGATCTGGCCTATACCGAGCGGGCCATGGAGCAGTCGATCCTCGAAAACCGCTACGACCTGCAATATGTGCTGTATCTGTTGGCGTTGCATCGCCAGCTCAAGGCACGTCTGCGCGATTACGATTACGACCGCCATGTCGGTGGCGCGCTGTATCTGTTTTTGCGCGGCACGCGCGCGGAGAGTCGTGGCGTGTACTTTGCCCGTCCGCCGCGACAGTTGATCGAACGTCTGGATCGGATGTTCCAGGGCAAACCCGAACCCAAGGCTGAACCCGCATGGGAACAGGGAGTCCTGCTATGAGCCGCACCCTTGCTGATTTGTTACCGACGCCTTTGGCGGCTGACAGCCTGTCGAGTCTTGCGCCGCCGACCAGCGCTAACGACTTGCTGTTGTTGCTCACCCGTTGGGTCGAGCGCGGCTGGTTGCGCGCGCTGGACAAAGCCTTTGTCGCATTCCTCCACGAGTTGGAGCCTGGCACTGATCCGCTGGTGCTGCTCGCGGCCGCATTGACCAGCCATCAGCTCGGTCACGGCCACGTATGCCTCGATCTGTTCGAGACACTCAAGGCTCCGGATTTCGCCTTGTCTCTACCGCCCGAAGGCGATGTGCAAGGGGGCGTATTGCTGCTGCCTTCGCAATTGCTTGAAGCGCTCGATGGCGTTCATTGGTGCAAGGTGCTGGCGGGCAGCGAGTTGGTCGCGCTGGCTGTCGATACCGGTGAGGCGGCGCAGCAACGTCCGCTTGTGCTGTCCGGGAAGCGTCTGTACCTGCGCCGTTACTGGGCTTACGAAAGACGCATCGATACGGCGTTGCGTCAGCGCCTCGCGCAACGTGAGCGGACACCGGCAGATCTGTCGCAGCGGCTCAATGAGTTGTTCGGGGCGGCCAGCGCCAGCGAGGTCATCGACTGGCAGAAGCTCGCCTGTGCTGTGGCGACTCGCAGCGCATTCAGCATCGTCACTGGCGGCCCCGGCACCGGTAAAACGACGACGGTGGTGCGCTTGCTGGCGCTGCTGCAAGCGCCGGCAGTCGAGGCCGGTCATCCATTGCGAATCCGTCTTGCCGCTCCGACCGGCAAAGCGGCGGCGCGATTGACCGAGTCCATCAGTCAGCAAGTGCGATCACTGGAAGTGGCCGAGGAGGTGCGCGCGAAGATCCCTTGCGACGTGACTACCGTGCACCGATTACTCGGCAGTCGTCCGGGTACCCGCCATTTCCGCCATCACGCCGGCAACCGTCTGCCCCTCGATGTGCTGGTAGTCGACGAAGCGTCGATGATCGATCTGGAGATGATGGCCAACCTGCTTGACGCGCTCCCGACTCATGCGCGTTTGGTGTTGCTCGGCGACAAGGATCAACTGGCCTCGGTGGAGGCCGGTGCAGTCCTCGGCGATCTGTGCCGTGACGCCGAACACGGCTGGTACAGTCCGCAAACCCGGCAATGGCTGGAATCGGTCAGTGGTGAGTCCTTGCGCGACAGCGGCCTGCATGAAGACATCGATGGCGCGCATCCGCTGGCGCAACAAGTGGTGATGCTGCGACATTCGCGACGCTTCGGTGAGGGCAGTGGCATTGGTCAGCTCGCGCGTCGGGTCAATCAACAATTGCCAGATGAGGCACGGCAGTTGTTGGCCGGCGGGCAGTATGAAGATGTATTTTCGCTGCCGCTCAAAGGCGAGCACGATCACAAGCTGGAGCGTCTGCTGCTCGATGGTCACGGTAACGGCCCGCAAGGCTACCGGCATTATCTGAGCGTGCTGCGCGATCAGCGGCCGCCGCAGGGCCGTCCGCTCGAGCATGCGGACTGGATCAACTGGGCCCGCGAGGTCTTGCAGGCGTTCGATACCTTCCAGCTACTGTGTGCCGTGCGCAAAGGGCCATGGGGCGTCGAGGGGCTGAATCAGCGCATCACCGCCGCTTTGCTCAAGGCACGCCTGATTGACAACGACACGCAATGGTACGAAGGCCGCCCGGTTCTGATGACCCGCAACGATTACGGTCTGGGCCTGATGAACGGCGATATCGGCATTGCCCTGAAGCTGCCCGAGCGCGAAGGTCCTGATGCTGGTAAACCGGTGCTGCGCGTAGCTTTCCCGCGCAACGATGGCCAGGGCGGTGTGCGCTTCGTATTGCCGAGCCGGCTCAACGACGTTGAAACGGTCTACGCGATGACCGTGCACAAGTCGCAAGGCTCGGAGTTCGCCCACAATGCGTTGATTCTGCCGGACGCACTGAACCCGGTACTGACCAAGGAACTGATCTATACCGGCATCACTCGGGCGAAACATTGGTTCACCTTGATCGAGCCGCGTGCCGGGGTGTTCGAAGAGGCCGTGCAGCGCAAGGTCAAACGCCTGAGCGGGCTGATGCTGGAAATGGGCGAGGGCAGCGAACGTCGAGGATGAGTCTGACGCTGAGCGGCGATGACTGATCGGTTGCTCAGAGGTCGTCGCCTCGCTGGTGTTTCAACGCTGTGCTATCGTTGCGGCATCATTTCGGTAGATCCTTGAGAATCCCTGCATGAAGGTGTTCGTCTCGGCGACAGGGCGCGCCGTTGGCTGCAAGCACATGTTGCGGGTCGGTCTGCTCTGGCTGTTGACGGGCGTGGCCGCCGCGCAGTCGTCTACACCCACGGGCATGGCGGAACAGCGCGCCAAATCCGTCACTCAGGTGGTGCTGGGCATCCTCAGCTACGCGCGCTGGCCGGTTGAGCCGGCGCAGTTGCGCCTGTGCATTGTCGGCCCCACCGAATACACCGATGACTTGGTCAAAGGCTCCACCCTGGCCACGGGCCGACCCGTCGCAGTGCGTCGGCTGTTGGCGGATAACCCGGCCATTGTCAGCGAATGCGATGCGGTTTACATCGGCAAGCTCACCGCCGATGAACGCAGCCGACTGTTCGGTTCGCTGATCGGCCATCCGATATTGAGCATCAGCGAGAGTGACGATCCTTGCACCGTCGGCAGTCTGTTCTGCTTGCGCGTTGGCGACGATCAGGTTTCGTTTGAGGTCAACCTGGACTCCGTCGCCCGCAGCGGCGTGCGCATTCATCCGAGCGTGCTGCAGTTGTCACGCCGCAAAGCGGCGGCACCATGACACAATTCCAGGCTAAAACTCGTCCCACCCTGGGCTCGGTCATTGGCCGCGGTCATTTGATCGTCGCGCTGGTGGCGGTGGCGATGGCCAGTGTCTCGCTGACCTTGCTTGGCGTGCTGGCGTTGCGCGTTTATGCCGATCACAACCTCCATTTGATTGCCCGATCGATCAGCTACACCGTCGAGGCTGCCGTGGTGTTCAACGACAAAGCAGCTGCTACGGAAGCGCTGGCCGTGATCGCCTCGAGTGAAGAAGTCGCGGACGCTCGGGTCCTGGATGCTCAGGGCCGACTGATCGCCCAATGGCAGCGAGCCGAGAACGGCCTGTTCTCCGAGCTTGAGATGCAGATCACCCGTGCGATTCTGGAAAAACCGGTAAGCCTGCCAATCGAACATCAGGACCGTGAAATCGGCCGGGTGTTGCTCATCGGTCACGGCGGCAGTTTGATGCGCTTCTTGCTCAGCGGTCTGGCCGGGATCGTACTTTGCACCGCGATCAGCGCCTGGGTCGCGCTCTATCTTGCGCGCCGACAGTTACGCGCGATCATTGGCCCACTTCACGGCCTTGCGACCGTCGCTCACGCCGCCCGTAGCGAGCGTGCGTTGGATCGGCGTGTACCGCCGGCGCGTATTGCCGAACTCGACAACCTCGGCAACGACTTCAATGCCTTGCTCGATGAACTTGAGTCCTGGCAAACCCACCTGAAAAACGAGAATGAAACCCTCGCCCATCTGGCCACCCACGACAGCCTTACCGGCCTGCCGAATCGGGCATTTTTCGAGGGGCGTCTGATCCGCGCCCTGCGTAACGGCAAGAAACTCGATGAGCGGGTCGGCGTGCTGTTTATCGACAGCGATCGATTCAAGGCTATCAACGACAACTTCGGTCATGCTGCCGGCGACGCAGTGTTGGTCGCGATTGCCAATCGTGTTCGTGCGCAGTTGCGCGAAGAAGATCTGGTGGCGCGGCTGGGCGGTGACGAGTTCGCGGTGTTGCTTGCGCCGCTGTTCACAATTGAAGACGCCGAGCGTATTGCCGAGAAGATTCTGACCAGCATGGACATGCCCATCGCGCTGGCGGGCGACACCAGTGTCGTGACCTCGCTCAGTATCGGCATCGCGGTTTTTCCTGATCATGGCGCCACGCCCGGCGACCTGGTCGATGCCGCCGATGCGGCGATGTATCAAGCCAAGCGCTTGTCGCGCGGCGCGCAATTCACCGCCGGGACGGAACACCCGGTCGATTCCGTTTAAACCAGGAGCTGATCCCGTGTTAACACTTCCAATCCGACTGTTTTGCGCACTGCTGTTGCTTGCCATGCTGGCATCGACTGGTTGCCAGACTGCACCGCAAAAAGGCCTGACCCCGGCGCAAGTCGCGGTGCTCAAACAACAGGGTTTCGAGCTTACCAATGATGGCTGGGAGTTCGGCCTGTCGGGCAAAGTGCTATTTGGCAGCGATGTCGAGAGCCTGAACGCACCCAGCACGCAAATTGTCGAACGCATCGGCAAGGCGTTGCTTGGCGTGGGAATCGAGCGGGTGCGCGTCGACGGCCATACCGATGCGTCGGGCAAGGAAACCTACAATCAGCAACTGTCCCTGCGTCGGGCCAAGAGCGTTGCCAATGTACTCGCCACCGTCGGCATGAAGCAGGAAAACATCCAGCTGCAAGGTCTCGGCAGCAGTGAGCCGGTAGCTTCCAACGACACAGCGGCAGGACGTACGGAAAATCGCCGGGTGTCGATTGTGATCAGCGCCGATTAGTCGGCGAAGCGCATCTCCCGCGTTTGCCCCATTAACAGACCCTGATTGCGCTCAGTCACCTCGCGGATGTAATCCCACAGCAGGGTGATCCGCTTCAACTTGCGCAGATCCTCCCGGCAGTACATCCAGAACTACAGGACGTAAGGGTTCCACCCAATGATTACGGGGCCCTAACGCCATGATGACCAATTCCAAGCTCTATCCTGTTACAAGTGCTGTCACAAACTCTGCTCTAACTCTCAGGCCGACCACGAGGCTCGCTAAGCCCTATCACTACAGGCGCAACGGCATCTACTATCTACGCCTCAGAGAGACCGGCAGCACCACGCAGGCCACCTCAGTATCCCTCAAGACCTCCGATAGAAAGGCCGCTATGGACGCTTCAAGACGACTTGCCGAGACCATCAAGTCTTTCCATCTGGATCACCCTGAGGCCACTTGGAGTGAGCTTCGAGAACATTTGCTGTGGGTCGCTGAGGGGCTCCTGTCGTGTTCCCATGATGTCCACTCGCTGCGTGACTGGGGCGACCTGTATGAGGACGTTAGAACGAACCTGACGGAGATTGCCGCAACGATGTCCCTCAACGTCGATCAGCATGAGCATGTAACCAAGGCTAAAGATGTGATGGCTGCTGCTCAGGTTCGATTACAGGGCGACTCAGTGCCACTGGTCAAGATCATTAGGGACCTTGAAGCCGACCCTAAGTCAGTCTTGAAGCACGTGAGTGACGTGTCTCTGTCTACATCTGTAAAGTCTCCCGCAATGACCTTTGAGGCCCTCTCAGTTCTCTACTTGGCAGACCGAGCTCAGGACCAGAAAGCATCGACCCTCAAGGAAACCAAGGTATGCCACGGCACTCTCTCAGCGTCTCTCGGTAGTCTGGATCTGCGCAACCACTCAAGGGAGGACCTTGTGGCTCTGCGTGATCGACTCTCTGAAGGGCGTATGCCTTCAACGGTCAACAAGCTGCTGGTGAAGCTATCGGCTGTCCTGACGTGGGCGAAAGACAATGGTCACTTGGTCAATACTTACGACAAGAAGCTCAAGCTCACCAAGGGCCTTGAGTCCACCCGTAAGGCATTCTCTCAGGCTCAGGTCAGTACGCTGATGGCCTACGCGAACAGTCTTCCAGAGACCTCATGGAAACGTTGGATGCTTAGCCTCGGGATAATTACAGGCGGTCGACTCAATGAGATCTCCCAGTTATGCGTTGGCGACATCCAGACCCTTGATTCAGGTGTCACCGTTATCCATATCAACGAGGTTGGTGAGGGTAAATCCATTAAGAACAAACGCAGCGAACGACTGGTGCCGTTGACCGATGGTGCCTATGGCTTCGACCTTGCCGCATTCTTGCGTTACGTCGAGTCGTGCAAACGGTCAGGGTCATTAGCGCTGGCTCAGATCGGGTACAAGACAGCCGGGGAATGGGCGAACCAACAAGCCATTCCGGCAGCGCTTGGAGATTCCTTTACGGCTGGTCTGACTTTCCATTCGTTGCGTCACTCGTTGGCTTCCCTTATGCAGGTCAAAGGGGTCCCTGTAGTCCACGCTCAGGCCGTCATGGGACACGCGTCAGGTACCATTACGTTCGATACATATGGCTCTGGCGTTCCCGTTGAGGTGATCGCTGAGATGCTCCGTGGATTGCTTGATGGAAGTCGTGTCGACCTCTGAGGGCGCTAAAAGTGCGTCAATCGAATCCTGTTCTTTGACGCACTCGCCAGCTTAATCATTCACCGAGAGTGTTAGTCCCAACGTTCAATCTCCACTGCACCGGGCCTTGCAAGATTGTGTGCTGGTGATGATTTTGAGGTGGGAATGGATCACCATTGTTGGATGTGATTTCTTTTCTACATCCAGTGCAACGGTAAATCCCAGATGCCGGAACGAGTTGTCCGGGGCCAAATGTTTGATTCCATAGCGGTGTTGGATTGTCAGCGAGTGTTAAAAATGAGGTTGCGATGTACCACGCCATAGTTACTCTCCATGCGAATGAGCGTTGGGCCACTTGAGCATAGGCTGTTTTCGTAATGCCGATAGGCCACTTTGTTGTAATTTTGTGTCAAGAGGCAGAGCGCCTTAAACCAGCCTCTCCTTCGCTGCGAACCAAATGGCCTGCTTGAACGGCAGCCACTAAAATTTAGAGGGGTATTCATGACACCTGAGAACGATGCGAACAACATTAAGTGGTTGATGACAGACCTAATGGTTGATTTGGCATCAGCGGTAGGCATGGCGCGTGACGTCATAATTTCTCATGATCCGCTTGTGCCCATTAAAAGCATGGGGCGGCTCAGAGTGTGTAATCACTTCATAGTCCTGACCCTGTTTAAGTTACATGAGGTTAGAAAAGGCTATGGGCAGTTTTTTCATCGTCTTCCGAGTGAAGCTACGGTATCGCTTTATCAGGCTGCGAAAGACATCGAAGCCAAGCAGATTTGTCAGTTCAGAAATAAATACGCCGCTCATATATTTGATAAGGATTCAAAAAATCCCATTTCACTCAAAAAAGCGGAGGAGTTGTTGCTCTCGATTACAGGCAAAGACAATTCTGATTGCTTGAGCTTTTACGATTGGATATGCCCTGTAGGTTGGAAAGCTGATCAGAAATGCGTTGTGAGTACGGTGGTGGCCATGCGCGATTACTGTATGGGGCTGCCGGGTGGAGAGCTGGAGAGACCTTAGCCAACAAAGTCCCCCCACTATGACGACATAGATTAAAAACCCTCACATATAGGGAGACACACCATTCCCACTGTAACCGCTCAGTCACCCCGAGGTGACCCAGTGGGCAAGGCTCATCGTGACAGCGTGGTTCACTCCACCAGACACATGAGACCACCAAGTCAGAACCCCTCGGGGTCCTCTGAGGTCCAGTTACGGGGACCATCTCAACGATACTGTCTGTCGAGCCTCTGAATGGCTTGATGGACCCTTAATAGGTTTGGGCCTCCTATTACTGATCGTGGGATTACAGGGACCTTTTACTTAAAGATCCTCTATGAGGAATATCAGGTAGTAATCTTTATATTCTCTCTCTAAGTTGAAAGACTTTAAGAGCCCTTTAAGTACAGGGGCTAAGGTCTTCTCAGACCATGATTGCAAGCAACGGCATCATATGGTCACTCACCATGACTCGTTAAGTGGTCTCTGAGCTCTCAGGTGTCCTCAATATTGGATGCCGGTTAAAAACCCTCACATACACCGGACACACCGTTCGTCTCTAAGGCCATTCGCATGGTCACTTCATTAACAGAGTCTTTCTGATTGCTCCCTGAGCCACTCGCCAGAACCCGTCATGGGGTCTCTGTGCTGGCCCGTGGATGCGAACTCAGGGAGCAATCAAAAGGAAATCATGAATATGAACATCAAGCACAAGCACGCAGGTCACGTAATCATCATCGACGGTCAGGCCTTTAAAGCTAACGATTCGGGTATGTGGAACTTGACCGACATCTGGCGCACCTTGAAATTGCCTGCAAGGAAAGGGCCCGGTAAATGGGCTGAGCTGAAAGAGGCTCAACGATTGGCAGCTTCCGGGAAAGTCGAAAGCTCCAATGGCAGAGGGACCCTTGCGACCAAACAGGCAGCGATCAGGTATGCCGCATGGGTTTCCTCAAAGTTCGAAGACTTGGTCTACGACGCCTTCGAGGCCATCCTTGAAATGCCCGAGGTCGCTCTATTGGTCGCCGACAAGATGCGTAATATCGGACACGACCACAGTGCAGCCATCCTTGAGCGCCATATCTTCAACGATAAGAGCGACTGGTATAGCTTGGGTCGTCGGACTCCAAAGAAGCTGACGGCACAGCAACAGGAACAGCATCGTTTGTTCCGTGCTGCCCAGCGTAATGATCGAAAGTCAGGAGCTTTCTGAGATGACCTACCTCGATCTAATCAACAGCCTGTGTCTTACCCCAGCGTCACGCATGAAGTTAATCAGCATCCGCAATCATTGGACTGACAGCTACAAACGCAAGATGGTCTCAGTGATCCATCCCTTGGGTGGCCGTGTGGTCGATCAAGTTGCCCTTGAGGCTCACCTTCACGGGTACTTGGTGACCTTCATGCACAGCCTTATAGCCGCAGGAGTCCACCTTGACGCTCTCTTGATGGTTCCTTTGACCGTGCCGTTGAACCGACAACCAATTACTTACAGCCGAGTCCTGGACCTCTCTTCTGAGTCCGCTCAAGTCGTTTAAGGCCCCCCGCATCTTGGGCGGTTGAATCCACCAGTAAGAACCGTAAGACCCTCACCAAAGTGCCCAATAGGACAGTCCGCCATGCTGCCCGAAGGTCCCTTGACGACCCGCAAAAGCTCCAACCCCAGTCGTCGAATACATCCCTCAAACCCAGAACATATAGACAAGCCGTGACGGCGCCGGAGTGGCTTACTCCTTAGCCTCTGGTCTTCGTCGCCCATGCGGCACGGCTTGATCTATGTGTCTATTAGGAGACACAACCACATGAAACTGAACATCGTAAGCACCCCTGATCGTCTTGAAGTTCAAGGCCAAAACGTATCCCGAGAATATGCCGAAGGCGCAATGCTCGCAGGCTTGTTGGCTATGGCTGGCAAGAACGACAACAAGGTCACTGAGATCGTCCGTCAGTACCGTGATGCTGGGCTGAGTACCTCTGCGTTCCCTGTAGAGACTCGTCGAGCCTTCACGATCTTCGCAAGGGAAGAACAGCAAGAGACCAAGCGCGCCGCTGAGGCTGCATGGTTCGCTGAACGAGCCAAAGAGCAAGTACCTCCGACTCCACTTGAGGCCGCACGTAAACGCGCCGTCAGGGAGACCCAAAACGAGCGCATTCGCCGTATGGGTGCTGAGACCCGAGCTGCCCGTGGCGGCGGCGCATGGTCATCGTTCCCCGACTTTGACTGATCCCTTTACGAACCTTTCAAGACAACTTATTCAGGAGTAATTACACATGATGAAACGCGATCAATACGAGGCCCCTAACGCCTATACCGTGTCCCAAACAGAAGGCTCCACCCGTATTCAGTTCACCCGTGCCGACAAGATCAAAGAAGGTATGGCATCGGACACCAGCATTTACGTCGAGGTCTTTTCTCAGGCACTCGATGAGTACTTCAATGAGGGCGATTGGAAGGAGGAAGCAGCTAATGCTATTCCTTGCGAGTTCCGGCCAGCCAAGACGGAGCCGACAGCCCAACAACTGGTCGTAATGCAAAACCGTTCGGTTGCCTTCGACCCTCGTACCAGCATCTACGATGACAAATCAGAATTCACCAACGGTGAGGCTGTGGTCGGTGACGTGATCTTCACGGAGCCTTGCGACAAGGCTGCATTGTTTTCCTTCCGTGCCACTTTCTTGGACGCTCATCTCATTGCTGGCTGGTCCGGTGAAGGCTTGCAGCAGACCGGTAAGAAGCTGCTGGATGACTTTGAGCTGACCTGTGGTGGTGTCGTTGCTGGGATCTTGAAGGACGCTAAGTCTACCGAGACCAAGACCGTGACGGGCGCCTTGAGCGCAACTCCGCGAGAGCGTGCAGAAGACATCATCGACGCCTTGACCATGCATTTGAACCTCGCCGTAGGCCGAGACCTTGAGTCCTTCGTGCTGCTGATGCCTGTGGCCTTGTCGGCTGTGTTGAACCGTGCCGCTCAGCGTGCTGGCCACGATGACCTTGAGGACTATTTGGGAACCCGCACTCAGTTCTACTCAGGTGAAGACCATGGTGTGTTCATGCTGCCGATGGGCTTCGCTTCGCTATCGTTCCGTGAAGGACCAGACGGTGACATCTGGAACGTAACGACCACTCGCAACCCGGCCATTCAAGGTTGGGATCTCGAAGTTACTGGTGTGGCTGACGTAATTGCTCAGGGCAAAGTTCGCTTGAAGCTGGCCAACCCTGCCGACCCAACCGAGAAGTTCCAAACCGAGACGGTTAGCTTTCCGCTAATCACTCGTGTGGTCTTTTCTGCCGAGTAACGCCATCACCATTAAGAACCATTGGGTTCCCGTCACGGGGACCTTGTGGGTCTCGTGGGAAGCCTCAAGCCTAAGGTTTAAAGTTTCAACCGCTTGAAATCCGGGTGTTTGAGGCTTCACCACGAAACCTACCGCTACACGCGTCGCATAAAGAGGAGCCTTTACGATGGTCCATACGAAACTGTGGGCAGTCGTTAAGGCTGTCCTTCTGTCCAAAGCATTCTGGAAGCTTGTTGGCATCCTTGGGGCAACCTTCGGAATTGCTAACGCTGAGACAGTCTTTGAGGTCCTTGGTGAGCTTGTCACTGAGGTCTACGCGGACACTTGAGGGACCTAAAAGGCTGATGGAAATATGGGGAAAATTTCTCTAACACCACCTCAGTCATGATTCCCATGCAAATACCCCCGTAGGCCCTTGCGCCTGTGTCCAACGCTTGCCTGTGGGGGGACTTGGTCGCGCATGCACACGCCACTGTAAGTCCCCTTTCGACTGTCACAAGTCGTGTCACAACTCCTGTCACAAGTCGTTGCCAAGAGCCTGATTAGGTCGTTAGGATAGGTCTCCCTTGCTCCTTGTAGATTCTCCGTCTGCGAACAGTAGGACACGCGTTTCGCCCAGCAGTAGCGGGCCATTGAGCTCAGTCACCTCTCTTATGTAATCCCATAACAGAGTGATTCTTTTGAGCTTGCGCAAATCCTCCCGGCAGTACATCCAGAACTGCCGGGTAATGTCGATTTCCTCGGGCAGCACTGGCAGCAGTCGCGGATCCTGGGCGGCGAGGAAGCACGGCAGAATCGCCAGCGAACGACCTTGCTGCGCCGCCACGAATTGCGCGATCACGCTGGTGCTGCGCAAATGTGCGTTGGCGCCGGGTAGCACGTTGGCCAGATAGAGCAGCTCCGAGCTGAACGCCAGATCGTCCACATAACTGATGAATTGATGCTTGCTCAAATCGGCGGGGCGGCGAATGGGCGGGTGTTTGTCCAGATAGTCCTGGGTCGCGTAGAGCTGTAAACGATAGTCACAGAGTTTGCAGCAGACGTACGGGCCGTGTTCCGGACGCTCGAGGGCGATGACGATATCGGCTTCGCGCTTGGACAGGCTGATGAAGTGCGGCAGCGGCAGGATGTCCACTGAGATTGCCGGATAGGCATCGACGAAATGGCTCAGTTGCGGGGTAATGAAAAAGCTGCCGAAGCCTTCGGTGCAACCCATGCGCACGTGCCCGGACAGCGCCACGCCAGAGCCCGAAACCTGCTCGCAGGCCATGTGCAATGTGCTTTCAATCGACTCGGCGTATCCGAGCAAACGCTGGCCCTCGGTGGTCAGGACGAAACCGCTGGTGCGCGATTTTTCGAACAGCAACGTGCCGAGCGCAGCTTCCAGCGAGCTGATCCGTCGCGACACTGTCGTGTAATCCACGGCCAGGCGTTTGGCGGCGGTGCTGGCCTTGCGCGTGCGGGCGACTTCGAGGAAAAACTTCAGGTCGTCCCAGTTCAGCGAGCCTAGCGAGGTGATGTTTTTTTGCATGATGGACGGGCTTATATGTGCGTTCTTGTTAGAAGTTTGCACATCTATACTCCAAAAACAGTCCGACAACCAATTCGTGACACACGCCTCATCTCAAGGCGAACCTTTCGCCTTGGCTCCTACGATAAAAACAAGTTTCGGAGACCAGCATGAACGCATCGCTTACGCCCAACGACACCACGCTGCAGCAGGTCAAGCTGCTAATCGACGGCGAGTGGGTCGAATCGCAAACCACTGAATGGCACGACATCGTCAACCCCGCGACCCAGCAAGTGCTAGCCAGGGTTCCGTTCGCCACGGCCGCCGAAGTCGATGCCGCCGTCAGCGCCGCGCAGCGTGCGTTTCAGACCTGGAAACTGACCCCGATCGGCGCGCGGATGCGCATCATGCTCAAGCTGCAAGCGCTGATTCGCGAGCATTCCAAACGCATCGCCTTGGTGCTCAGCGCCGAGCAGGGCAAGACCATTGCCGACGCCGAGGGCGATATTTTCCGTGGCCTGGAAGTGGTCGAGCATGCCTGCTCCATCGGCACCCTGCAGATGGGCGAGTTCGCCGAGAACGTTGCCGGCGGCGTCGACACCTACACCCTGCGTCAGCCAATCGGCGTTTGCGCGGGCATCACCCCGTTCAACTTTCCGGCAATGATTCCGCTGTGGATGTTTCCGATGGCGATCGCCTGCGGCAACACCTTCGTCTTGAAACCTTCGGAACAGGACCCGCTGTCGACCATGCTGTTGGTCGAGTTGGCGGTCGAGGCCGGCGTGCCGGCGGGTGTGTTGAATGTGGTTCACGGCGGCAAGGATGTGGTCGACGGCCTGTGCACGCACAAGGACATCAAAGCCGTGTCGTTCGTCGGTTCTACCGCTGTCGGCACCCACGTTTATGACCTGGCCGGCAAACACGGCAAACGCGTGCAGTCGATGATGGGCGCAAAAAACCACGCTGTGGTGCTGCCGGATGCGAATCGCGAGCAAGCGCTGAATGCCTTGGTCGGTGCCGGTTTCGGTGCCGCCGGGCAACGCTGCATGGCCACTTCGGTAGTGGTGCTGGTCGGTGCGGCGAAACAATGGCTGCCGGATCTGAAAGCGCTGGCGCAGAAACTCAAGGTCAACGCCGGCAGCGAGCCGGGCACCGATGTCGGCCCGGTGATCTCGAAAAAGGCCAAGGCGCGCATCCTTGAGCTGATCGAAAGCGGCATCAAGGAAGGCGCCAGGCTTGAACTGGACGGCCGCGATATAAATGTTCCGGGCTACGAGCAGGGCAACTTTGTCGGCCCGACCCTGTTCTCCGGCGTGACCACCGACATGCAGATATATACCCAGGAAATTTTCGGCCCGGTGCTGGTAGTGCTGGAAGTCGACACCCTCGATCAGGCCATTGCGCTGGTCAACGCCAACCCGTTTGGTAACGGCACTGGCCTGTTCACGCAGAGCGGCGCAGCGGCGCGCAAATTCCAGAGCGAAATCGACGTCGGTCAGGTCGGCATCAACATTCCGATTCCGGTACCGGTGCCGTTCTTCAGTTTCACCGGTTCGCGCGGGTCGAAACTCGGCGACCTCGGCCCATACGGCAAGCAAGTGGTGCAGTTCTACACGCAGACCAAAACGGTCACGGCGCGCTGGTTCGATGACGACAGCGTCAACGACGGCGTAAACACCACCATCAACCTGCGCTGAGGATCCGATCATGAAAATCGCATTTATCGGGCTGGGCAACATGGGTGCGCCGATGGCGCGCAACCTGATCAAGGCCGGTCACTCGCTGAACCTGGTTGACCTGAACAAAACCGTGCTGGCGGAACTGGAACAACTGGGCGGCACCATTCGCGCCTCGGCGCGCGAGGCGGCGGAAGATGCTGAACTGGTGATCACCATGCTTCCGGCCGCTGTGCATGTGCGCACCGTCTGGCTGGGCGAAGAGGGCGTACTCGCCGGTATTCGTCAAGGCGTGCCAGCGGTGGATTGCAGCACCATCGATCCACAGACCGCTCGTGATGTCGCGACCGCTGCCGCCAAACACGGTGTGGCCATGGCCGATGCGCCAGTCTCCGGCGGCACTGGCGGCGCGACTGCCGGAACGCTGACGTTCATGGTTGGCGCCACTCCGGAACTGTTCGCCACCCTGCAACCGGTGCTGGCGCAGATGGGCCGCAACATCGTGCATTGCGGCGAAGTCGGCACCGGGCAGATCGCCAAGATCTGCAACAACCTGTTGCTGGCGATTTCGATGGTGGGTGTCAGTGAAGCGATGGCTCTGGGCGACGCCCTGGGTATCGACACCGGCGTGCTGGCCGGCATTATCAACAGCTCGACCGGGCGCTGCTGGAGTTCGGAAATGTACAACCCGTGGCCGGGCATCGTCGAAACGGCTCCGGCGTCGCGCGGTTACACCGGTGGTTTTGGTGCGGAGCTGATGCTCAAGGATCTGGGGCTGGCGACGGAAGCGGCGCGGCAGGCGCACCAACCGGTGGTGCTTGGCGCGGTGGCGCAGCAGTTGTATCAGGCGATGAGTCAGCGCGGCGACGGCGGCAAAGATTTTTCGGCGATCATCAATAGCTATCGCAAACCGCAGTAGGTCAAGACGGTTCCTTTGTGGTGAGGGGATAAATCCCCTCGCCACAGGATTCAAGTCAACTCGGGACATTTGCCGGGAAATCACGTCGGGTGATTTCCCGGCTTTTCTGCATCAAGCGAACACGAAATATTTGCGCACGGTTTCAACCACTTCCCACGTGCCTTTCATGCCCGGCTCAACCACGAAGATATCGCCAGCGCGCAGGTGGATCGGCGCCATGCCGTCCGGGGTGATTACGCAGTAGCCTTCCTGGAAATGGCAGTATTCCCACTTCACGTATTCCACGCGCCACTTGCCCGGCGTGCAGATCCACGTGCCCATGATCTTGCTGCCGTCTTCGCTGGTGTAGGCGTTGAGATTGACGGTGTGCGGGTCGCCTTCGAGTTTTTCCCACTTGCAGGCGTCGAGAACTGGCAGCGGATGGGTGTCGCGCAGAACGGTGATCGGGGCGGTTGCGGTCATGAGGACTCCGGGGCAGTGGACTTTGAGAAATGAAGTCGCACCCTATAGCGCCCGGTTGTCGCTCAGTTGTCTGGGGTCGACATCGAGCTGCTCAGAAACGCGCGCATTGGTGAGCGCTTGTAACAACGCCTGGGCGTAACCCGGCAGGGCGGCGAAATCTCTCGCGCAGAGCATTAACGTGCGGCGCGCCCACGGCTCGTCAAGAGGTACGCAGGCGAACTGTTCGACTTTCGCACGTTCGACAGCTGCCAATGGCACGATGGCCAGTCCAGCGCCACGAGCAACCATGCGCATCGCGCCATCAAAGCCATCGGCACGAATGCGCACCTGCATGCGCGAGCCGCTGTGCAGCGCCTGTTCTTCCAGGTAAATCGCCAATGCGCTGTTGGCGCTCAGTCCGACAAAGTCGTGTTGCAGCGCGTCGCTGAAACTGACCATGGCGGCGTCAGATAACGGGTGACCAAGGGGCAGAATCAGCACCAATGGATCGTCACGAAACGCGCGTGTCTGTAGTCCATTGACGTCGACCGCGTGGGAAACTATGCCCAGATCCGCTGCGCCTTCACGCAAGGCATGGGTAATTCGCGCGCTAGGCAGCTCCTGTAAATCGATGTCGAGATTGGGGTGGATGCGCAGAAAATCCGCGAGGACTTCCGGCAGGTATTCGGTGATCGCCGTGGTATTGCACAGCAGCCGCACTTGGCCTTTGACGCCTTTTGCGTACTCGGCCAGATCCTGCTGCAAGCGTTCGGCCTGTTGCAAGAGAATGCGCGCGTGGCGGGCAAGGGCTTTGCCGGCGGGCGTCGGAGTGACGCCACGGCGACCGCGTTCGAGGAATTCGGCACCCAGCGAGGCCTCCATCGCGCGGATTCTGGCGCTGGCGGCGGCGAGGGATAAATGGCTGCGGGCGGCGCCAGCGGTGATGTTGCCGGTGTCGAGGATGTGCAGGTAGAGGCGCAGGTCGGTGAGGTCGAAGTGCATGGGGTTTGCCTCTGATTTTGTGGTGTCTGGGCTGGCCCTTTCGCTGGCAAGCCAGCTCCCACAGGTTTCATTGTTGATCTCTAAATGGATGAACCACCGAGATCCTGTGGGAGCTGGCTTGCCAGCGATGAGGCCCGATGCATCACTGAAACATCAGCCTCTTGCAGGAGAAGAGGCAGCCTCATTATATGGCAGATTTCCTGCCAGCCTCGATCAGTGCAATGTAGCGCCCATGAATACACTTATCGACTATTACCAAACCCTCGGCATGAGCCTGTCGTTACTGGTCATCGCCACCTTCCTTCTTGCCGGCATGATCAAAGGCGTCATCGGTCTCGGCCTGCCCACCGTCGCCATGGGCTTGCTCGGTTTGGCTATGGCGCCGTCGCAGGCAGCCGCGCTGTTGATCATTCCATCCACCCTGACCAACCTCTGGCAACTGGCATTCGGCGGTCAACTCAAGCAATTGGCCAGGCGCCTCTGGCCGATGCTACTGATGATTTTCATCGGCACCGGCATCGGCACAATCTGGATCGGCATGTCTGGCGGTCACTGGGTTGTTCGCGGACTCGGCGCGGCGCTGTTGCTGTATGCGTTGAGCGGACTGTTTCTGCCCACGCTGCACGTCGATCCGCGGCATGAGCGGTGGCTGGGACCGCTGTGTGGCCTGATCACCGGTATCATCACCTCAGCCACCGGAGTGTTCGTGATTCCAGCGGTGCCTTACTTGCAGGCCTTGGGCCTGAACCGCGACGAACTGGTGCAGGCGCTTGGTCTGTCGTTCACCGTCTCGACTTTGGCGTTGGCGGTTGGCCTGCTTTCGCACGGCGCCCTCGGCGGTCGCGAGTTGAACGCCTCGCTGCTGGCGCTGATACCGGCCATGCTCGGCATGTGGCTCGGCCAGTGGCTGCGGCAACGTATCAGTGCCGTGCTGTTCAAGCGCGTTTTCTTTATCGGTGTGGGCGTGCTCGGCGCCCATTTATTGATCAGCGGTTAGCCGAGGCTTCGCTGAGCATATCGATCGGACGGATATCGAAATCACGTTCGAGATACTCCATGCGTTTGGCGAAGAACTCCTTCATGTGTGGCAACGCCGAGTGCACATCCAGATGCGCCTGGCTTTCCCAGATTTCGTAAAAAATAAACAGCGTCGGATCTTCTTTGTCGCGAAGCATGTGGTACTCGATGCAACCCGGTTCGGCGCGGCTCGGCTCGACGTAGGCACGGAACAGCGCCTCGAACGCGACGGCTTTTTCCGGGCGGGTTTTGGCGTGCAGGATGAAACCCTGGCGTTCACTCATCGCAACTTTCCTCTCATTCAGAAAAGCCGCGAATGCTACGGCAACAATGCATTGTCGATTCGTGCGTTTTGGTCAATTGTATTTTGCGCCGACGTGGCTGTTTCCGCGCGAGGACGCTGGGTAATCTGCCGCCATTCCCGATTCCTGTTTCAATCCAGCCCCAAGGGCTGCGCCGAGGTTTTTCGATGAAAAAAGTCCTGTTGCTTAATGGCGGTAAAAAATTCGCCCACTCCGATGGCCGTTACAACACCACGCTGCACGAAGCTGCGCTGAGCGTGCTCGATCGTGGCGGTGTCGACGTCAAGACCACCTTTATCGATGAGGGTTACGACGTCGCCGAAGAAGTGGCGAAGTTTCTTTGGGCCGACGTAATCATTTATCAAATGCCGGGCTGGTGGATGGGCGCGCCATGGACGGTGAAAAAGTACCTCGACGAGGTCTTCACCGAAGGCCACGGCAGCCTCTACGCCAGCGATGGCCGCACCCGTTCCGATGCCTCGCAGAAGTACGGCAGCGGTGGGCTGATCCAGGGCAAGCAATACATGCTGTCGCTGACCTGGAATGCGCCGCAGCAAGCGTTCGATGATCCGAGCGATTTCTTCGAAGCCAAAGGTGTTGATGCGGTTTACTTCCCGTTTCACAAGGCCAACGAGTTCCTTGGCATGACCGCGCTGCCGACCTTTCTCTGCGTTGACGTGATGAAGCGTCCCAACATCGAGAATGATGTGGTGCGTTATGAGCAGCATCTGAAACAGGTTTTTGCGCTCAAGGCTTGAGGCGTTTCGGGCTACTATCTGCGCTGACAGCAAAAGATCGCAGCCTTCGGCAGCTCCTACCTGCGCTGACAGCAAAAGATCGCAGCCTTCGGCAGCTCCTACGGGCAATGCATTCCAATGCAGGAGCTGCCGAAGGCTGCGATCTTGGCGATTTCAAAGAGGGAAGCCGTGAAAGCCAGATCCGATGAGTTGCAGATTTTTGTCTGCGTGATCGAATGCGGTTCGATTTCCGCCGCCGCCGAGCAGGTCGGGCAGACGCCGTCGGCGGTCAGTCGTACGCTGTCGCGGCTGGAAGCCAAGCTCGACACCACGTTGATCAACCGCACCACGCGGCGCATGGACCTGACCGAGGAGGGCAAGTATTTCTTCGAGCAGGCCAAGCTGATTCTCGATCAGATGGATCAACTCGAAGAGCGTCTGTCGTCGCGCCAGCAAACCCCGTCCGGGCGCCTGCGAATCAATGCGGCATCGCCGTTCATGCTGCATGCCATTGTTCCTTACATCGATGAATTCCGTGATCTTTACCCGGACATTCAACTCGAACTGAACAGCAACGATCTGATTATTGATCTACTGGAACAAAGCACTGACATCGCCATCCGTATCGGCGCCCTCGCCGATTCGACGCTGCACGCGCGCTCGCTTGGCTGCAGCCCGTTGCTGATCGTCGCCAGTCCGGCATATCTGAAAAAACATGGCGCACCGCAGCAAGTGGCGGATCTTGCCCAACACGTTTTGCTCGGCTTCACCCAGAACGAGGGCCTCAACCAGTGGCCGCTGCGCTACGTGCATGGTGATCGCTGGCCCATCACTCCGGCGATCAGCGCCTCCAGCGGTGAGACCGTGCGCCATCTGGCGCTGGAAGGTCAGGGCATCGCCTGCCTGTCGCACTTCATGACCATCGATGACATCCGCGCCGGGCGCCTGAAGGTGCTGCTTGGCGAATTCAACAGCGGTTATCGCCAGCCGATCAACGCGGTGTACTACCGTAATTCGCAGCTGGCCCTGCGCATTCAGTGCTTTCTCGATTTCATTCAGAGCAAACTGGCCGCATACGCCAGCGCCGATTTCAAAGGCTGATTCGTGACCCCTGCGCAAGAGTGAATTGGCCGGGAGCGGGTTTTTCCCTCGGCCGCCGCGGTCGATACTCGTCCCATCACTTATCCACGCAGGGAGTTTCTCCATGAACGTATTCATTACCGGCGCCGCCGGGTTTATCGGTGGTTCCATCGCGACCGGTCTGGTGCAGGCCGGCCATACCGTCACCGGTCTGGTGCGCAGCGCCGAACAGGCCAGCGAGCTCAACGCATTGGGCATCACTCCGGTCATCGGCACCCTTGAAGACAGCCAGTTGCTGGCAGACCAGGCGCGTGCCGCCGATGCCGTAATCAACGCCGCCAGCAGCGATCATCGCGGCGCGGTCGAAGCCTTGCTCGACGCTTTGCGCGGTTCGAACAAAGTGTTCCTGCACACCAGCGGTTCGAGCATCGTCGGCGACGCTTCGGGCGGTAAATCCAGTGACGTCATCTATTACGAAGACAACTTGCCGGAGCCAACCGCCGACAAAGCTGCGCGCGTGGCTATCGACAACCTGATCCTCGCCGCGGCGAAGGACGGCGTAAATTCGGCGGTGATCTGCAACACGCTGATCTACGGTCACAGCCTGGGCGTCAAACGCGACAGCGTGCAATTGCCGCGACTGCTGAAACAGGCGCGCAAAAGTGCTGTCGTTCGCCACGTAGGGACTGGCCAGAATATCTGGTCGAACGTGCACATCGAAGACGTCGTCGCCCTGTATTCACTGGCGCTGACCCAAAACGTGCCGGGCACTTTCTACTTTGTCGAGAGCGGTGAAGCCTCATTCATCGACATGACCACCGCCATGGCCGAAGCCCTCAATCTGGGCCAGCCGCAAGATTGGCCGCTGCAGGACGCCGAAGCCGAATGGGGCTATGAAATGGCCAACTATGGCTTGGGTTCCAACAGCCGCGTGCGCGGCAAACACGCCCGCGAAATGCTGGGCTGGGCGCCGAAGCGCACGTCAGTGGTTGAATGGATTCGTAACGAAATGGTGTGATTTCAGTGCACCGAGTGAAGCCATTCGCGAGCAGGCTCGCTCCCACAGGTGGCCGCGTTCTGCCAGGAGGAATGTGATCAAAAATTGTAGGAGTGAGCCTGCCCGCGAAAGCGTTGTGTCAGTCAAATAATTGGGTTTTGACACACCGCAATCGCGAGCAGGCTCACTCCTACAGGTTGACTGCGTTCTGCCTGGGAACTGTAATTCCTGTGGTAGCTGGCTTGCCAGCGATAGCGCTAGATCAGTCGCCACCCATGTTGAACTTGCCGCCGTCATCGCTGGGAAGCCAGCTCCCACAGGGACTTTGTGGTGGCCAGAAAGCCATGAAAATTCCGCCCTGCGATTTTCATTAATCGCGACAAGACGTATCCGTCAGCGACACACCTTACCTCTCCACGAAAATTACTTTCATGTGGTTTGAAATCTCGATCTCGAAATGATTTATGAGTTTCACAACCCATTCGAACGTGACCCTTTCGAGGAGTACCGCATGACGCCTTCCTTCGGCTATTGGCTGCTGGTCTATGCCGCCGTCGCCATCATCGCTCTGATCGTGTTGATCGCCCGTTATCGGCTCAATCCGTTCATCGTCATTACGCTGATTTCCATTGGCCTGGCATTGGTGGCGGGGATGCCGCCGTCGGGCGTGGTCGGGGCTTATGAGGCGGGGGTGGGCAAGACGCTGGGGCACATTGCGCTGGTGGTCGCGTTGGGAACGATGCTCGGCAAGATGATGGCCGAGTCTGGCGGCGCCGAGCAGATGGCGCGCACACTGATCGACAAGTTCGGTGAGAAAAACGCGCACTGGGCGATGGTCTGCATCGCGTTTCTTGTCGGCTTGCCGCTGTTCTTCGAAGTTGGTTTCGTTCTGCTGGTGCCCATTGCATTCACCGTGGCGCGGCGGGTCGGCGTGTCGATTCTGATGGTCGGTTTGCCGATGGTCGCCGGCCTTTCGGTGGTGCATGCGCTGGTGCCGCCGCATCCGGCAGCGATGCTCGCGGTGCAGGCCTATCAGGCGTCGGTTGGGCAAACATTGCTGTATGCGATTGCCATCGGCATTCCGACAGCGATCATCGCCGGCCCGCTCTACGCCAAGTTCATCGTGCCGCGCATTCAACTGCCGGCGGACAACCCTCTGGAAAAGCAGTTCCTCGACCGCGAACCGCGCGACAAACTGCCGGGCTTCGGCATCACCATAGCGACTATTCTGCTGCCCGTGGTGTTGATGCTGATCGGCGGCTGGGCCAATCTGATTTCCACGCCGGGCAGCGGCTTCAACCAATTTCTGTTGTTCATCGGCAACTCGGTGATCGCCCTGTTGCTGGCGACATTGTTGAGTTTCTGGACGCTGGGCATCGCCCAGGGTTTCAACCGCGAATCGATTCTGAAATTCACCAACGAATGCCTCGCACCGACCGCCAGCATCACCTTGCTGGTTGGCGCTGGCGGCGGCTTGAACCGGATTCTGGTCGAGGCGGGCGTCACCGATCAGATCGTCGGTCTCGCCCACGAATTTCATCTGTCGCCGCTGATCATGGGCTGGTTGTTCGCGGCGTTGATGCGCATCGCCACCGGCTCGGCGACCGTGGCGATGACCACTGCGTCCGGTGTGGTCGCGCCGGTGGCCATCGGTCTGGGTTATCCACACCCTGAATTGTTGGTGCTGGCGACTGGCGCTGGCTCGGTTATCTTTTCCCACGTCAACGACGGCGGCTTCTGGTTGATCAAGGAATACTTCAACATGACGGTCGCGCAGACGTTCAAGACCTGGACCGTGCTCGAGACGTTGATCTCGCTGGTCGCTTTCGCGCTGACCATCGGCCTTTCTTACCTGCTGTAACCGGAGCCCGCCGCCATGGACATCCTCTACCAGATCCGCGCCCGCCAGGATTCCTTCAGCGCCGGCGAGGGCCGCATCGCCCGGTTGATGCTCGACGATGTCGGTTTCGCCGCCAGCGCCAGCCTGGAAGAGCTGGCGCAACGGGCCGAGGTCAGTACCGCCACGCTGTCGCGATTCGCCCGCACTGTCGGCTGCCGCGACCTGCGCGATCTGCGCCTGCAACTGGCCCAGGCCAGCGGCGTCGGCAGCCGTTTTCTCGACCCGGCGGGGACACCCGAGCAATCGGCTTTTTACCGGCAGATCGTCGGCGACATCGAAACCACCTTGCGCCAACATTTGGCCGGCTTCGACGAATCAAGATTCGCCGACGCAGTGAAACTGTTAAGCCAGGCACGGATGATTCACGCCTTCGGCATGGGCGGTTGCTCAACCCTTTGTAGCGACGAATTGCAGGTGCGTCTGGTGCGGCTCGGCTACCCGATTGCGGTGTGTCACGACGCGGTGATGATGCGCGTCACCGCCGCCAGTTTGAACGCCGAGCAAGTGCTGATCGTCTGCTCGCTAACCGGCATCACCCCGGAGCTGCTGGAAACGGTAGAGCTGGCGCGCAACTACGGCGCACGCATTCTCGCCATCACGCGCGGCGATTCGCCGCTGGCCGAACTGGCTGACGTCGTGCTGCCGCTGCAAGGCGCGGAAACTTCGTTCATCTACAAACCGACCGCGGCGCGCTACGGCATGCTGCTGGCCATCGACGTGCTCGCCACCGAGCTGGCGCTGGCCAGTCCTGAAGACAATCAAGAACGTCTGCGGCGAATCAAACTCGCCCTCGACGAATACCGTGGCGGCGACGATCACCTGCCGCTGGGAGACTGACATGCAGTACGACACGCTGATCCGCAACGCCTTGATCATCGATGGCAGCAACACCCCAGGCTATAAGGCCGACGTGGCGATTGTGAATGGTCGCATTGAACACATCGGCGACCTGCACGACGCCAGCGCCACGGAAACAATCGATGCCGCCGGCCGGGTGCTGGCGCCGGGTTTCATCGACGTCCACACCCACGACGACACGGTTGTGATTCGCCAGCCGCAGATGTTGCCCAAACTCAGCCAGGGCGTGACCACAGTGATTGTCGGCAACTGCGGGATCAGCGCTGCGCCGGTCAGCCTGAAGGGCAATCCACCGGATCCGATGAACTTGCTCGGCACGGCAGCGGCGTTTGTTTACCCGCGTTTCAGCGACTACCGCGCAGCGGTCGAAGCGGCCCACACCACGCTCAACGTTGCCGCACTCGTCGGTCACACGGCGCTGCGCAGCAATCACCTCGACGACTTGTTCCGCACCGCGACGCCTGGGGAAATCGCTGCCATGCGCGAGCAATTGCGCGACAGCCTCGAAGCGGGTGCGTTGGGCTTATCCACAGGTCTCGCCTATGCCAGTGCTTTCAACGCTTCCACCGATGAAGTAATGCAACTGACCGAAGAGCTGACGGCGTTCGGCGCGGTGTACACCACCCATTTGCGCAGCGAATTCGCACCCGTGCTGGAGGCGATGGACGAAGCATTCCAGATCGGCCGTCACGCGCAATCACCGGTGATCATTTCTCACCTCAAATGCGCCGGTGTCGGCAACTGGGGACGCAGTCCGCAGTTGCTCGCAGCGCTGCAAGAGGCAGCGAAAACTCATCCGGTCGGTTGCGATTGCTACCCGTATGCGGCGAGTTCTTCGACGCTGGATCTCAAGCAAGTCACCGACGCCCACCGCATCACCATTACCTGGTCGACGCCGCACCCGGAAGTCAGCGGCCGTGATCTGATCGACATCGCCGCCGAATGGAATGAGCCGTTGCTCGAGACGGCGAAACGCCTGCAGCCGGCAGGCGCCGTTTACTACGGCATGGACGAGGCGGATGTACGAAGAATCCTCGCCCACCCACTGTCGATGGTCGGTTCTGACGGACTGCCGGAAGACCCGTTCCCGCATCCGCGTCTGTGGGGCGCTTTCCCACGGGTGCTCGGACATTTCAGTCGCGACGTCGGCCTGTTTCCGCTGCACACCGCAGTGCACAAGATGACCGGTCTGTCAGCCGCGCGCTTTGGTTTGAAGCAAAGGGGCGAGATTCGTGAAGGGCATTGGGCTGATCTGGTGTTGTTCGATCCTGAAACCGTACGCGATGTTGCCGATTTCAACGATCCGCAGCGAGCGGCGCAGGGGATTGATGGGGTTTGGGTCAACGGCGTGTTGAGTTATTGCGATGGCCAGGCGAATGGGCGCAGGGCAGGCCGGTTTTTGCCGAGGGATGGGGATTTGCGCGAAGGATTTCATTGAGTCGCATAAAGCAAAAAGATCGCAGCCTGCGGCAGCTCCTACAGGAGATCGCATTCCAATGCAGCCGCTGCCGCAGACTGCGATCTTTTGATTTTATTTAATGATGGCACTCTGAGATTAAAGAAAGCCATCATCAAGCCGAATCCCTGACATCCAGCCCAGCTACACTGTCGGGCCAACCAGTCAGGGAGCACCCCATGAGCTTCGGCAAAACCACACCGATCCTGCGGATCTTCGATGAAGCCAAAGCCGTCGAGTTTTACGTCGACTTTCTCGGTTTCAAGATCGACTGGCAGCATCGCTTCGAGGCGAATTTTCCGTTGTATCTGCAGGTGTCTCGCGGCGAGTGTGTGCTGCATCTGTCCGAGCATCATGGCGACGCGAGTCCCGGTTCGGCGCTGCGCATCGAGACCGATGAGCTGGAGGCATTTCAGCAGCAATTGATCGCCAAGGATTACAAATTCTCCCACCCACAGATCCAGGCGATGCCGTGGGGCAGCCAGGACATGACCATTGCCGACCCGTTTGGTAATCGGTTGGTGTTCACCAACGCGATCAGCCTGTAAAACGGCAGCAGCCGGGCTTGTTGCGAAAGCGGCGGTTCAGTCACACAGGTGTTGAATGTCAGACCGTATTCGCTGGCAAGCCAGCTCCCACAGGGTTTCGCGCCAGTTACATGTTTTTTGTTCACGACTGGGACATTGGGAAATCTGGCTTGCCAGCGATGAGGCCAGTGCATTCACCGCCGATGCCGCTGCCGAAACTCCCCCGGCGGCATCCCGCGCCAAGTTTTGAAGGTGCGGTGAAACGAGCGCGGTTCGGTGAAACCCAGATACTGCGCAATGTCCTGAATCGCCAGCGTACTGTTGAGCAGATAATGCTCCGCCAGCTCCTGACGCAAATCATCGAGAATCTGCTGATACGACGTCCCTGCCTGCTGCAACTGTCGCTGCAAGGTGCGCACCGACACGCTGAGCTGTTCGGCTACTTGCTCTTTGCGCGGCAGCCCCTCCTTGAGCAAACCGCGCAGAATGTTTTTTACCTGCTGCGCCAACGACGCATCCTCCAGCGTCGCCAGCAAGCCCATCGCATGTTCTTCCAGCGTTCGCAGCAGCTGCGCGTCCGCCTGGCGTAATGGCAATTGCAAATAAGACAGCGGCACGATCAGCGCCGAATACGCCTGATCGAACAACACCGGGCAATCGAAAAAGGCGTCGTATTGCGCAGGTAAAACTGCGACCGGGCACGGGTGTTCCAGCCACACGCCGGCGGGGGATAGCTGCGTATCGGCAATCCAGCGCGCGTATTGCAGCCACGAACCCAGCACATTTTCTATCAGATGGCGACGGATCTGCGGTCGCTCGTAGCGGCACGTCCAGATCAGATGCACATGATCGTCGTGCACTTCGGCGCGGCTCACGCCCATGTCGCCGACCAGTTTTTCGAACGGCATGATCCGGCTCATCGCATCGCCCAATGTTGCGCAATTCATGGTGATGTAACCGAGTACGCTCCATGAGTTGGGCAGAACAAAATTCGCCGCGTGAAGCCCGAACAACGGATCGCCCGAGTGTTCGCAGAAATACGCCAGCAGCCGCTCGTGGGCCTCACCGGGCAGGCGCAACGTATTGTCGTTCAACTGCTGGGCGTGCAACCCGGCCGCCGCCAACGCCGGTTCGATCGCCATGCCCAACTGTTCGGCATGGCGCAGGTATTTGAGCAATGGCGGGACGGAGGTGAAGCCAAGCGAAGGCATGTTCGCGGTCCTTTGATCGGCGACGCATGGGCGAATGAGTGTCGCCAGCTAAGTGGATTGTGCGGCGAAAGTAAATGACCTGACGATTGGCGCCAATGGCTACAGCGACTGGCCGGATACGACCGTGACACTTTTCCCGCACTGACTAGTATGCAAGCTTGATCCAACGGCAGAAAAGGACACACGCATGCGACGCTGGAACGGCTGGGGCGAGGCAACCACAGTGGTCGAACTGCCCGCCCAGGGCACGAGATTTCTCCATGAACGCCTCGGCACTGGCCGGGCTTTACCGGACGCCTCGCTGGAAACGGCGCTGGCACGAGTACCGGCTTCGCGTCTGATGGCGCATCGCTTATACAGCGTCGATGCCCACGATCGCTTGTTGCACGCTCGCGGCCAGAGCCTGCCGGACTGGCTGGCGTTGCGCGAAGGTGCGCTGGGTCGTTACCCGGATGCCGTGGCGTTCCCCGAAACTGCCGGACAGATTCGCCAGTTGCTGGCACTGGCGCATGACCAGAATCTGTGCCTGATTCCCTACGGCGGCGGCACCTCGGTGGCCGGGCACATCAACCCGCCCGAATCTGCGCGACCCGTGGTGACGGTTTCGCTGGCGCGGATGAATCGTCTGATCGACCTCGATCAACAGAGCTTGCTGGCGACCTTCGGCCCCGGTGCCACCGGGCCGCAGGTCGAAAGCCAATTGCGCGCGCGGGGCTACACACTCGGGCATTTCCCGCAATCGTGGGAACTGTCGACACTGGGCGGTTGGGTCGCCAGCCGCTCCAGCGGTCAGCAGTCGCTGCGCTATGGGCGGATCGAGCAGTTATTCGCTGGCGGAACCCTGGAAACCTTCGCCGGCCCACTGCAGATTCCGACTTTCCCGGCGTCAGCGGCCGGCCCGGATTTGCGCGAAGTAGTGCTGGGTTGCGAGGGCCGTTTCGGGGTCATTTCCGAGGTCAAGGTCAGGGTCAGTGCGCTGCCCGCCGATGAACGTTTCTACGGTGTGTTCTTGCCGGATTGGCCGCAGGCACTCAGGGCCATTCGCCAATTGGCGCAGGCGCGCGTGCCGTTGTCGATGCTGCGCCTGTCGAACGCCGTGGAAACCGAAACGCAATTGGCGCTGGCCGGACATCCGCAGCAGATTGCCTGGCTGGAAAAATATCTCAAGCTGCGCGGCGCCAGCGACGGCAAATGCCTGCTGACCTTCGGCGTCACCGGCAACCGCCAGCAGAATGCGCTATCGCTGAAACAGGCACGCCGACACCTGAAAGCGTTCGGCGGCGTCTTCACCGGCACGCTGCTCGGCAAGAAATGGGCTCAGAACCGCTTCCGCTTTCCCTATCTGCGCGAGAATCTGTGGAACGCCGGTTACGTGGTCGACACCCTTGAAACCGCCACCGACTGGAGCAACGTCGACAGTCTGCTCAGCCTCATCGAAAACAGCCTGCGCGACGCCTTGGCCGCCGAGGGGGAACGGGTGCACGTGTTCACCCATCTGTCCCACGTTTACGGCGAAGGCTCGAGTATCTACACCACCTACGTGTTTCGTCCGGCGGCCGATTACCCCGCGACGCTGGCGCGCTGGAAAGCACTCAAACACGTCGCCAGCCAGACCATCGTCGACAACCACGGCACCATCAGCCACCAGCACGGCGTCGGCAAGGATCACGCGGCGTATCTGCAGCACGAGAAGGGCGCGCTGGCGATGGATACGCTGCAAGCGCTGAGCAAGCATTTCGATCCGGCCGGGCGCCTCAATCCCGGCACGCTGTTGCCGGAGCGACACCCATGACGGCGGACTGGAACGCACAGTGGCGCGAGCAAATCATGCCGACGCTGGCGGATCAAACCTGGGATCTGATCGTCATTGGCGGCGGCATCAGCGGCGCTGGAATTTTGCGTGAAGCGGCGCGCCGGGGCTGGCGCTGTCTGCTGCTGGAACAGCGCGATTTCGCCTGGGGCACGTCCAGCCGATCGTCGAAAATGGTTCATGGCGGTTTGCGTTACATCGCCAAGGGCCAGTGGCGCCTGACTCGTGATTCGGTGCGCGAGCGTCAGCGCCTGCTCGACGAAGCGCCGGGACTGGTTGAGCCGATGAGTTTCATGATGCCGCACTATCGCGGCGGCTTTCCCGGGCCTCGGCTGTTGGGTGGCCTGTTGAGTGTCTACGACGCGTTGGCGGGACGGCGCAGCCATCGTTTTCATGATGCGCAACAACTGCGATTCCTCGCGCCGGGTGTGAAGGAAGATGACTTGCTCGGTGGCAGCTGTTTTGTCGACGCGCTGACCGATGACGCGCGGCTGGTGATGCGCGTGTTGAGCGAAGCGCGGGCCGACGGCGCCGTGGTGCTCAATGGCGTGCGCGTGACCCATGTGCGGCGCGACGACGGTCGAGTGAGTGGCGTGGACGTCGAGGATTGCGAGGCCGCTTCTTCACTGCAATTGCGCTGCGGCGTGCTCGCAGTGGCCACCGGCGCATGGGCTGAACGGCTGCGGCCGACCGAGGCGCCACGGCAATTGCGCCCGTTGCGCGGCAGTCATTTATTGCTGCCGGGCTGGCGTCTGCCGGTGGCGCAGGCGTTCACTTTTCTGCATGCGAGCGACCGGCGCCCGGTGTTCGTGTTTCCCTGGGAGGGCGCGACGGTGGTCGGTACCACGGACCTCGATCATCGCGAAAACCTGGATCACAGCGCGAGCATCAGTGGCGAAGAGCTCGACTACTTGCTCGCCGCCTGCGCACAGCAATTTCCCGGCGCTGAAGTGACGGCCGACGATGTGCTGTCGACCTGGTCCGGCGTGCGTCCGGTGGTCGGCGGTGCGGCCGGCGATCATCGAGGCAAACCGTCGAACGAAACCCGCGAGCATGTGCTGTGGGAAGAGCCCGGTTGCGTGACGTTGGCCGGGGGCAAACTGACGACGTTTCGCCCGCAAGCCATCGAAGTGCTCAAAGCCTGCGCGGCGATGCTCGGGCGTTCGTTCATCGATGACGGCGCGCCGGTGTTCGCTGCCGTGCCGCCACACGCTGTTGACGGTCTGAGCACGAATCAATGGCGGCGCCTCGCTGGTCGTCATGGCCGAGACTTGCCGAGGCTGGCGCAACTGCTCGCCGAACTTGGTCACGAAACGGTGGGCGCCACGGCGACGTTATGGGCAGAGCTGGCATTTGCTTGCGAGGCGGAAATGGTTCTGCACCTTGATGATTTGCTGCTGCGGCGCACCCGTTTGGGCCTGTTGCTGGCACGCGGTGGCGAGGATTATTTCCCGGCGATGCGCACGCTGTGTCAGCCGCGATTGGACTGGAGCGACGCGCGCTGGGACGAGGAAATCCAGCGCTATCGTGCGCTGTGGCTGCGCGACCATGGGTTGCCGGAGGCCACGCCATGACGGAAAAACAATACCTGCTGGCGATCGACAACGGCACCCAAAGCGTGCGCGCGTTGCTGTTCGATCTGCAGGGCAATCTGCTGGGCAAAGGCAAGGTCGAGTTGCAGGCCTATTACTCCACGCAACCGGGCTGGGCCGAGCAGGATCCGGAATATTACTGGGCAAAACTCGGCGAAGCCTGCCAGCTGCTGTGGACGCAAACCGGCATTGATCGCTCGCGGATTGCCGGGGTGTCGCTGACCACGCAACGCGGCACGGTGATCAACGTTGATGCTCAAGGGAAACCACTGCGCCCGGCGATTGTGTGGCTCGATCAACGTCAGAGTGAGATCGATGGCGGCATCAAAGGCCCCTGGGGCTGGCTGTTGAAGCTGGTCGGTGCGCAGGCGACGGTGGATTATTTTCGCGCCCAGGCCGAAGCCAATTGGATCGCCCGTCATCAGCCGGAGGTGTGGGCGGCGACCGACAAATTCTTGCTGCTGTCGGGCTTTCTCACCCATCGCTTGTGTGGGCGCTTTGTCGATTCGATCGGCTGCTGCGTCGGCTATCTGCCGTTCGACTTCAAGCGGCTGAAATGGGCCGCGCCCCGCGACTGGAAATGGCAAGCGCTGACGGTGCGTCGCGAGCAACTGCCGAGCCTGCACAAACCCCGCGAAACCCTCGGCTACATCAACGCTGAAGCTGCTCGTCACACCGGTATTCCCGAAGGGCTGCCGCTGATTGCGGCGGGCGCGGACAAAGCCTGCGAAGTGCTCGGCTCGGGTGTCGTCGATGACGCTACCGTGTGTCTCTCCTACGGGACTACCGCGACGATCACCAGCACCCGCTCGCGCTATCTGGAAATCGTCCCGCTGATTCCGCCGTACCCCTCGGCAATGCCGGATCAGTACAACTGCGAGGTGATGATTTATCGCGGTTACTGGATGGTCAGTTGGTTCAAGAAAGAGTTCGGCCTGCGCGAGATGCAACAGGCCGAAGCGCAGGGTATCGAGCCGGAGCAACTGTTCGACGCGCTGGTCAACGCGGTGCCGCCGGGCTCGATGGGTTTGATGCTGCAACCGTACTGGTCGCCGGGAATTCGTGAACCGGGCGTGGAAGCCAAAGGCGCGATGATCGGTTTCGGCGACGTACACACGCGCGCGCATATTTACCGGGCGATTCTGGAAGGGCTGGCGTACGCGTTGCGCCAAGGCATGGAGAGTATCGAACGGCGCTCGAATGTCTCGATCAAGCGGCTGCGGGTGGCTGGCGGAGGTTCGCAAAGTGATGCCGCAATGCAACTGACCGCGAACATTTTTGGCCTGCCGGCCGAGCGCCCGCATGTGTATGAGGCATCCGGGTTGGGGGCGGCGATTTGCTGTGCGGTGGGATTGCGGCTTCACAAGGATTTTCCTGCGGCCATCGCGGCGATGACGCGGGTTGGCGCGGTGTTTACGCCGCAACCTGAAGCGCAGAAAGTTTACGATCAGTTATACAGAGAGGTGTACTTGCGGATGTACCGCCAGTTGAAACCGCTTTACCAGAGCATTCGTAAAATTACCGGGTACCCGGAATAGCAACCACCAGATTCCGTTTAAAGATGCCCAGGCTGTTTATTTTGCTGCGCCGTGTCTCCACGGCACAGCGCAACGGCAGCTGCTTCTTCTAAAGACGGCGCTCGCCGTCTTCAGATAAAAAAACGCCCGTGGGATCGGTTGTGTTCATTCAGCCGAAACAGCAGTTCACGCGCTCGCTGTATCGTGGCACGGGCGATACCAATGTCGCGTGCCAGAGACGCTCGGCTGACAAGGCCCGAGTGTTCAACCCCCACAGCTACGGCCGCACGGTCGGTGGTTTGCGCCAACCGGCCCTTCAGGCCTTCCGGGTAAAACTCGTCCACGCCTGTTGCATCGAAGGCGGCGGTGATTGCATGGCTGTCTTGTTCCAGAAAGTCATCGAGTTGGGCCAGTGCATTGTTCATTCGCTCGATCTTTTGTCCCGACAGGCCTTCCAAAGCTTTCGTTGCCTGTGTCGATGATTCGAAGTTGGGAATCCATGCGCCTTTGACTTCCAGCACTTTCGTCAGAAGGAAACCGGTCGCCATCACCGCCAGGTTCTTTTGTCCGGTTTCGGATCGGGGGTTCAACGTCTCGGCTCTGGCATGTTGCAGTTTTGCCGTCACGTTATGGAGGGCGGTCCTTCCTTCATGCTCTATTGCGCCAGGATCGAGCCGTTGCACTTGGGGATAAAGTGCAACGGGCAAGTGCCGTGTCGCGTCGATTTTTCCGGCAGCGGCATCGATTGATAAAGAGGTCGCTACGCCAGCGGCTGCGGAACCGACCAGCCCCGTCGGCAAAGCCACCAGACTTGCACCGAGGGCCGAAAGATGTCTGATGGCGTTATAGGCATAGCTTTGAAATAACCTTTTCAGGATGTCCCTTTTTCTCATGCTGTTGTAGAGCTGATGATTGAGTATGCCGACCCGTTTGTTCACCTCAGAGACAATGCCGGTGTATGCCGTCAGTTCCTGTCGCACATTGAAATCCTGCTTTTGGTCGCCGTGATGATCGACGTAACGCAACGGGTTATTCCCGGCCATGGCGTACAGGTTCAAACCGTCGACGGCTCCCGCGGGGTCGGGGCTGACCCAGCGCTGCAGCCAAGGGGCGTAATAGCGAGCACCATAATAATAGAGGCCGCTTGCGTCGCGTTCCTTGGCGCAGTAGCGCAGAGTTCGATAACTCGCTTCTATGTTTGAGCGATGTGCCGACCAGGCGGTACCGCCAAAAGGGAAATACTCTTCCTGACTCATCAGCGATGCCTGTTGGTCCAGCTCCAGTGTGTGCGACCCGAGATGGTCAACAAGGCTGTAGCGCAATTGATCGGCTTCCATCCCCGATGGCCGGCCCTCAAGCCAGTGCAGACATCGAACGCTACCGCGACCGGTGTCCAGGTCGATGGTTTCGAGTTTCTGGCCCGCACGATGGCTGATTTCAATTCCCGGCAAGTAGCGCACTTCATGGCAATGGATGCCCGATGATGTGTAGGTGGTATGGATTTTTCGCACTCGCCGCCCATTGCTGTCGTAGAAGTAACGTTCGTGATCGTTTCGACCGTCCTCGCGTTGCACCAGTACAACTTTGCTTAGTTGGTTTCGCGGGTTCCACTGCAGACTCTTCCCGGCATGCGGGTTAAGCAGATTACCCTTTGCGTCGAATTCGGCGAGAGTGTCGGCCTCGTTACTGCCATGTTTCCATGAACGCAGTCGGTTGCTGTCCTCGGCAATGTTCATTGTCCGGGTGTGCTGATTTCCCTCGCCGAGATGCCGTAATTTGACCAGGTTGCCGCCGGCGTCGTACTCGTAGTGCTGCGTGTAATTGAACAGTTGACTGGCGTCGATGGCGGGGGCGGGCAGGGTGGCCAGTTTCAATGGCGATGAGTTACTGGCGGCTTCGCGACCACTGGCGCTGGTCAATTGGTACAGGCTGTCGTACGTAAAGCGGCTGATGGCCGCAACCTTCTGGTTATTGCCGAACCTGACGGCCTGAGCCTTGTCTGCGATTTGCGTCACGTTGCCAACCGCATCGTACTGGTAATGCAGATCCTGCATAGCGGCGCCGGATACGGTGGCTCTCAGCGACGTCAGGCGACCGTTGGCCGTGTCGAAGGCGGCATGGCTGGTGACGCCATTGCGCGATGTCTGCGACTGCAATTGTCCGGCGGCGTTATAAACGAAGGCATTCGCCAAGATGATCTCGTCGAGGCTGCCGTCAAGTTTCAGACTGACGGACTTCAGCTGTCCTGCGACATCGAATGCAAAACAATGTTGATGTTGTCCGGCATCCGTCTGTTTGATGATCGCGCCTGTGGCGTCGTACAGCCACTGGGTCCGATAGCCGGGGCCAGCTTCGGTCAACAGATCGCGCTGCGATTGCTGCAGCGGCCAGTCCACGGGTGTTTCGCCCCGAAGAAAATGGCGCGTTTGGCTGACGGGTTGCGAGCCGAATGTGTATTCGTCAATCAGCACCGTGCCGGCCTCATCATCGTGGCGGATCAATTCTGCGCATCGATTGAGCGCAGCGTTGGCGCTCGAGTTGTCGCCGTAACTCAGACGCTGGACCACACGCGGTGGCTGTTGCGGCGATGTTTGCGTGATGGCGACAGGGCGCATCTGATTATCGAACGATGTCTGCCAATGGCCTCCGAGCGGGTCCCACTCGTCGAGTATCTGGCCGGCGTCACCGAAAAAGTTGAGACGCCAGCCGGCATCGGCGCTGTCCTGTCGCAGAGCGCGGCCGGAGAAACTCTTGATAACGCTCATACTCGCCGGCATCGACGTGTCAGTCTGGCGTGCATCCCATTGTTGCCAGACGCGTGCAGCGATGTCGTGATGCGCCGAAGTGATTCGTGCCTGCGCGCTGGCTTCAGCTTTGCTGCGGTAATAGTTTATTTGCCGAACATTCAGCCCGCGGCTATCGACTGCGTTGACTGTCGGCGTTCTGAAATGAATCCCTTTGCTCATGCCACACCTCCTGTCGTACTCATTGCCGTTGGCGAAACTTCCCCGAGCGTATCGTTGGGGTCTTCTTCAACGGTGTACCAGGGGTGCCGCATGGTCCTGTGTCGCCAGACTTCATTTTTCGAATTGGCCATACGTACTTCAATCAGCCGACCCAAAGCGTCGTAGCGATGTTCGTCGTAATGATCTGTGGTACTCGCAGGGCCATCGTTGATGGTGTCCAGTTGATCGGCAAAAAACGGTCGATAGGTTCGTACTGCCAAACCATTGTTGTTGTATTCGACGCGCCCACTGACCCTCCATCTATGGGTGACAGGGGGCTCGTCCGTTGTTCCTTCCTCTGACGTTGGCTTCGGCTCCTTGATGGCACTGGCGGGGGCGGGCTCAACCATCTGTTTGTGCCGCAGCGTACGACCGAATCCGTCGAAGTCCGTCAGGCTCATCCGGATCTGCCGGGGAGTTTCGTCATCGGCAAACCGATCGGCAGACAGGGCAAGAACTCGCACAGGTACGCGGGGCGAAGCGAGGAGTTCCTCGTACAGCTTCTGCTCATCGGCATCTCGGCTTTGAGCAGTTGTCAGGCGCGAGCGCGCCGATGCGCGGATATGCCCATCCGGCAACAAGTCCTGATTGGCCACGCAGCGCTTGAACCACGCGGCATCCGCCCTTGCTGCCGTGGATAAGCGGCCCATCCATGCGCAGGATTGGTAAAACAATGCGCTGGCCATTTTCTGGATGGCCGCTTGCGGATTTTTGATGATGCTTTCCGCATCGCTTGACGCTGGGCGACGGTATTCGTCGACGGGGCTGAAACCAATGAGCGTCTGATTTTGTTTGCGATAGAAACTGCTGGCGAGCAGATGGCCAAAACCATCAAAGAGCCCCTCTTCGATGTTGCCGTTCGGATCGGTGATTCTTTGCGGTTGAAAAGTCCGGTAGTTGTAGGTCACTTCAGTGGTGCAGTCATCAGGTGATTTGAAGCGCGTTGGTAAGCACTGATAAGCGTCATAGGTAATCTCGGTCAACCCGATGCTTTTGTGCGTTTGCAGGGTTTTTGCCCGATAGAATCCCGGCAGGCCTGCGTAGTTCTGGAAGCCACTTTTAATCGACCACACGGTTGAGTCTTTCGTAGACGATGGCAAAAAAGCTCTCATGCGGTGATAACCGCTGGCCTCCAGCTTGGGTTTTCCTGGCCAATGATCTTTCGCCAACACATCAAAAGCCTTGAGTGACGTTTCATCCAGCTCCGCCGATTCGAGATGGTCGACCAGCGCTTCAATGTGCGCGACGCCGTCGTCCAGAACTTTTCCAGTCTTGCTGTGCTGATAGCGTTGCACTGTCATTGAAACGAGCACGCGGCTGTCCTCCCAGGTAGCTGTGCTGACCCGTTTCAGAAGTTTTTCGGTGGTGATGTCTGTTGTCTGCAAGCCGCCTTCGAGGGGATGCCGGGGCAGTCGCAGGGCATTTGTCCTTTGTCGATAGGGCAATCCCAGACGCCATCCTTGGTTATCTTGCAGATGAATGAGCTCCACGCATGTCTCGCTCAAGTAATAAAACTGCTGAGCCGGATCATGAGCGTCGCGCCACCACTGTTGTTCATCAGCGTCGCTAAACGGTGGGGTATCTGTGGTGGTCAGGCGCCGTGCGAATCGGACACTTACGCTGTGCGTGATGTTGCCGAAAGCATCGTGCCGCAGGTTGAAGGCGTGCTGGACTTGTGGGTCGTCCACGAACCCTTCGTATTGATACGAAACGGATTCACACAACAGCGGCAGCAATCTCATGTGCCGTTCTGCTGGCGTTGCATCTTTCAGCACGCGAACTGCATAGCGGTTTTGTTCGACGCTGTAGAGGATCTGCTTATCGAGCGTGGGGTCGAGCGCGAACAGCTCGGTTCGTAGCAAACGGCCAATGAGCGCGCGGGCGAGTTCTGCTTCGCTGCCGGCAGCCACTGTCTCGATGGGTTGGTCACCGTCAGCGCTCGCATGGCGCGTGAGTCGCGTCTTGCCCGGCATCAGCGCCTTCTTGTCCGAGGTGTCGTGCCCGCGAAGTGACAGGTCAAGCGACTGCCCAGTGTGAAACCACTTCTTGAGCAGGCAAGGCGTTGTAAGGAAGGGCGCGTCGGCTTTTGCATCACGTTCGCGGTTAGTCTGCAACAGCAGGCCGAAGCCTCTGAACTCACGCTCGATGCCGTCGTAATAGCCCTGTCTATAGCTAAGAGACTGAGTCAGCTGGTTGCCGCTGATCTCATCCACACGACTCTGCTGCGAGACGAGGTGCATGGCAAAGGGCACGTGACAGATGGGGGTCTGCTGCTCGCCAACCAGTTGCTCTTTTTCGTCCAGCCACTCTTGTGCCGAACTGCGATATACAACGTGCTCGGCAACCCCCATGTTGTTGTTGGTGCTCGTCAACAAGTAAGGTTTTTGCGCGACAAAATCATAGCGCCAGTGGCGGGTCTGACCTTGATTGACACTGAAAATCAGGCTCGAACATCCAATGCCTTGCAGGTCTGCCACGCTGACCTGGCAGAGCGCGTCGTACCGTGTGCCTTTGGGCCAGGGCAGGGAGACCGGCGGCGCGTAGCTATCACCGCCTCGATTCATGAATATCAGTACCTCGTCTTCCTTCAGGTAGATCAGGTCGGCGGCGCCGGAGCCATCGAGATCGGCCAGGCGCAGCCGCGACGCGTCGAATATTTCGGCCGGCAGATTCAGCGATCCCAATACGATTGCTTTGCCGAAGCGCCCGCGTCCAAGGTTGGGCCAGCACTCGATCACGTCGTGGCGGATGCGTAACAAATGCTGTTGACCGCTGCCGAGTACATCGCTGAAGGCGACGAGCTCTGCCGAGGAGTTGCTGATAACGGGTAGCCCTTCACCTTCTTCGCAATGGGCGATGTCCTGCGGCGCAGCGAAACCCTGCGCTTTTCGATTGGCATACAAACGCACGCTTCGCGATCCGATCAGCGCGAAATCATTGAGGCCCCCGCCCATCAAGTCGGCCAACTGCCCCTGAGGGTTCGAAAACTCCGTGGGAAATGCGTCGAGCGGGACGAAACCGGACCAGTCGCGGTCAGCTTGCAGCGACAGGAAACCGGTCAGTCCGGGTTTAACGATCAGCCAGTCCAGGCGTCCATTACCGGTCAGGTCGCACAATGACATTTGCCTGCGATCGGTCGAGAAGCTTGCGGGTAATCGCGGCAATGAACGCCACTGATCGTAAGCCACTCCATCTGTTGTTCCCTTGACCCGGCGAGGCTCGCGGAAGTACCAGTCTTCTCCGGCACAGTGGAGAATGCCCGGCATGCCCTCGCCGTACAGGTCCAGCAGTTGATAATGCTGTCCGTCGTTGAGGCCATGCATCTGCTTGAGCGGTTGCCATTCTCGCGATGCGTCGGGGCATTTGAATTCGCTGTAGCCGAATTCCACAGGCGGGCGACTGTCGATCCGGCCTGCATCGTCGAAGGCCTGGTCATGGGCGGCGCTGAGTTGATGGTAACCAAGGGCAGACAGGCGATATTCGAGGAGCAGACGCCTGACCAGCACCGCAGTACTGCCGATCTCTTCAGGAAAATGATGAAACATCAAGATCTGCCGGCACAGGTGTTTGGTCGCTGACTCGAAGCCGAAGGCAAAGCTCGCAAATGGATCGCTGCGTTGCGGCCACTCCTGTTGTTCAACGTCCGGTTTCTCGGTCAAGCTCGGACTGAATGCGCCGTAATCGAATAACAGCTCGAAATGCCACTGCACATCGGCAGCGCCTGTGGCCGTCCATGCATACAGACTCGCCTGTGCCTCGAAGTTGCCGTAGCGGATACGCCGCAAATAGCGTTGGCCGTGCCGCAGGTCATATTGGTAGAGAATGTGCTCGCCATGAGCGTTCACGCTTTCTTCCAGCAGCCATTCACCCACTCGGTCTGATTGTTGCGGGTCGGCCCTTCGCGATGTGGGACTTTTTCCATACAAGTGAAGGCTGCCGTCGGTGCCGTGAACCAGCCAGAAGCCAACTTTGTCCCGCTCGCTACTCCAGTGTTCGATACGCTCGAACGTGGTTTCAATCCGTGGGAAGTGGCGCACGACGCTGTACTTCGTTTCCAGGCGCAAATCATTGTAAACATCGATTGGATGACTGATGGAGTGACCTTTCTCATCGCGCTCGGGTATCCAGAGATCACCTCCCGGCCCGACGATTTCATCGTTCTGGTCGTAGGCCGGTACGCCATTGCCGGTACGGCGTGCAACGGAGGGTAAGGAAATGTCCCAACCGATGCCGAAGATGCTGTTGCCGGCGTTGCTTGCATAGTTCAGCGCGAGGACAGGAGCAAAACCGCGGCCTGGCGAAATCGGCAGGGCGATCTCATAGCGAGCGGTCCCATGAGCACCGAGTTCTGTCAGGCCCTTGCCGATACTTTGAATGGCGCCTCCACCCTTGGGCAGCGTCGGGGCATTAACCGAAAGGGGCTTTTGCAGGGTCATGATGCCGCTCCCGCCCGCGCCGTGTAGCAGACATGCACGATGATGTCGTTCAGCGAATCCAGCAGTTGTTTTTGCCCTTGCGGATTGGGGAAGGTCAGGCACCATTTGGAAATCGCGCCGGTGTACTCGAACGGAAGATAGCGTTCATCGTTGAAATTCAATGTAAACATGCCGCTGTCGTCGATACCGCCGGATAACGCAATCTGCTGGTTGACGCGAAGATCCTTGATGCTTTTCGGTGGGCTCGCTCTGTCCAGATGCACTTCGCTCGAAGTCTGGGTCAGTATGGCGCGGACGTTGTCATAAGGTCCGAGCACTGCCGGCAAGGAGATGCTGATGGTCTTGATACGGCGCAGATAATGCAGCTGACCCGCGTAGTCGCTCTCGAACATGCTATGGGTCATTTCGAACTCGCATTTCCCCGATTGCAGCTCAGTTTTGATCTCGTCCCACGTCTTGTTAGTCAGGCTGTTGGCGTCCTGTTGCTTGAGCGTGCGCAGCGACAAGGTCTTGCGAATCTCCAGATCGCGTTGATGACGCTGCACGTACCCGGCGTGCATTTGCAGCAAGTTCACTTTCAGTTGTTCTCCGGCGCCCAGGCCGCGGCAGGATGCGTTCCAGACATTGCGCTGAAAAAAAGACTTATCGAAATCAGCCATTTCGTACCGCCAGCAAGCCTCTGTTTCCCGGCACAGGGCGAGGGTGGCGTCATACGCTTGAAAGTACAGTGCACTGAATTGGCTGTTCAGCCATTGATACATTTGCGCCTGGCTGAAGCGCTTACCGAGAAAATCATGTACGGCGCGGGCCTGACTGAGGGTCGTTTCAGCCTGACGCAATTGCAGGCGGGTGCCTTTTTGAACCTGACTCAGATGTTGCAGCTGTTTGTCGATCTGAGAAATTTCGAGTTCGGCTTGCTCATGAGCGAGCAGCCAGTCTTCCCGGCGACGCTGAAACTGGGCGGATCGATCCAGTTGCCCGGCCTGTGTTCGGGCGTTCGTGGCGCAAACCTGCATGAGCGCGCTGGCGGCGTGGGCGGCGCCTTCGAGTCGACTGCCGCCAAAGCTTGTACCGATGATGTTGGGCAGCAACATGATGCCTCCCGCAACCACTTGAGAGGACGAAGCCAGTTTTTCGAAGGTGCCGCTTTGCAGATGCAATTCACCTGCGGCCGATTCGTTAGCGCTGACGTCCTGATCGAGCAGTTGCCGGTAATGCTCCAGACGTTTTTGCACGATGGCTTTACCAGCCTGCAGTGCTTCCCGGTTCGCACTGTCGGCTTGTAACGCCTGGGTGTGCAGTTCAACTGTGGTTGTCGCCAGACGCCACAACTGCTCTTGCTGCATTTCCTGCAGATGAGCCTGCTCCCTGCGTTCAATCAGTGATAGCAACAGATTCCCGGACTGAATGACGGCTTCCACCGCATGCAGCGCTTGGGCGTACATGGCACTGAAGCGATAGTGCGGGATTTGCACCTCTTGTCGGGTGCTCGTGCTAGTGAGCGTGTTGGTATAGGCGCGCGCCTGGAGCAATTCGCGCGGGTTGGCGGCCGGAGCATGCAGCGGTATGTGCAGAGGTCGTCCGGCGATGTCGAGGTGATGCCGCAGGTTATGCAAACGACTCTCGACGATATCCCAACGCTTGAGCAAATGCGGATGAAAGGGCATCCGCCAACGCGGATTATCGACAGTGCAGCAAAACACGCTGCTGCTGTTTTCAGCCGACGCAATGGCAGTGCTGGATGCGCTGTCCACAAGCGGTTCAAGGCGGCGCAGCTTCTTGTTGCTAGCCTCACTGAGCCTTCGCAGCGATATCGGCGTCCATTGATCGATCAACTCGATGGCCGGCCGCTGCCCGAGCAGCTCGAGCGTTTGCATGTACCAAAGCTTGGCCTGGGCGAGACTTCCGGATGTGCGTTCCCGAAAAGCTGCGTCGCCTCGATTGATCAGAATGTCCACATACAGGAAATACAGCGCCTTGCGGAAATGTACGGGCTGGATGAGGGCGATCTGATGGGGATCGTGCGGAGCTTGATCCATAAAGGCGATGGGAGCATCGCTATCGAGAAGTGGCGTCGCGCCCCAGTAACCGGTCGTTCTGTCTCGCGGCGAAAAAACGTGATTCAGCCATTGCTGCGCCGCGTCGTATTGCTCTTCAACGTTCAGGCGATGCGCGACCAACCATGGCAGGTAAAGAAACAACTCTGTGAAGTAACGGCCAAACGGTCCATGAAAGTCGAGATTCTGCGCTGACTCGCCTTCTACGGCAGGTTCCGGCAGACGTTGAGTCTCTATGGAAAAAAGCTCGTCGAGGCTGTTCTCGGTACGTTTGATCAGTTCGGCGGCAAATGCCGTCGTCACTCTGATCGACTGACGTTGACTCTGTTTGTCGTCACTGCTGGCGATTGAAGAGCCGGAGAAGTCGATGAATTGCGCAAGGTCGGGATTTGATATGGTTTTGATGACCGGTGGCGTTTTCTTCTCAGTGATATCGACGACCTCTATGGATCTGCCGATGAACAAAGGGGAGCCGTTGCCGGGAGTTACATTGAACCCATAATGAATGAATGTTTTTGTCGAGACTAAATCCGGCGCTTTCCACGTGTAGTCAAAACTGCTTTGTGGCAACGGGGACAGTCCGACAGTTTTTTTGATTTCTGTGAAATGTGTGGACGTTGCAGTCGAGGATTCAGCGACGACGAACTCTACTTTCAGCTTGTGAGTCAGGGAAAACGACTCAGGCCTGGAGCTTTCAATCCTGTCTTGACGGTTGCCACCGAATATTTTTACTTCCACTGTAATACTGCGGGCGGGATTTTCGGCTGCGTTGATCAACTCCTTCAAAGCGTCGGTGGAAATGAGTTTTGTATCAAGCTCCCCGCTGGTCTCATGGGTAAAGTTCAGCGCATTGATTCGATCCTTGAGTGCAAAATTCAGGTTGGACGCTCGGATCCAGGTGGTGAGTTCGGGCTGGCTGATTTCCAGGATATACAAGTGGGTAGGGACGAGTTTCGGATGTGTCAGGGTCGATCCACTGCGCAAAGGCATATATGGATGGCTTGACAGTTCACTGGCAAACACCAGCGTCATGTCCGCGCTGCCAAATTTGAAACTGAGTGTTCGTGTTGGCCCACCCAACAGATCCTCGGCAATCTCACTGGGTTGGAAGGGGAGCGTCAGGGTTTCGTCTTGCCACTTTTCGTGCGGCTGAAGGATCAGGCTTTGCAGCCTTCGGATTTGTGGTGATATCGAGGGCGAGTGATAGATCGGGTTGTGTATCAGCTTGAATTTCTTCGGTATATGCATCCTGTGTTGGAAGGGTCGTGGCTCGATCGTTTTGAGAAGTTTTTCCGTTTGGTCGGCCAGTAAAAGGTTGCGGTTAAACGGTAACCCGGCATCGTTCTGACAGTCGTCGAGTTCGATGTAGAGGTTTCTATCCATGAACACGTTTTTGCAAAAAGTGGGCGCCTTGCTATCGTCAGCGGACGCTTTGACCTGCAAGGAAATGAACAGGAAGTCCTGGTCTTTACTCTTGTGATTGATTGCGATGGTGCCGACTCTTTTCTTGAGCGACGCCACTGACGCACTCGCAGCACTGTCCGCTTCGATATGATCTTGGATGGGGGTTTGTACGGCACTCCAATGGCCATCATGCCTGCGAAAGCTGAAGTTCAGACGTAGTAGCGAATGACGGTTTGTTGCTGCTGCGGTTTCAGTTAGTGCTGCCTGGTCAACTCCCCGATTTTGAGTGATCAGCTCAGCCCAAATGATAAACAGACGGTTGTTGAACCATACCGGTCGGATGGTGTGTTCAATTGCGTTGTCAGAAACCGGGATGTCGGCTTTCTGCCATTGCGACCATGCGTGCGCAGCGGGTTGATCCAGTTTCGCCTGAACGGCGGTTAAACCCGGAGATGGCGTGATAACGGGCCGCGCAGCCATATCCAGCGAGCACCAGAAATAGCTGTTTTCCGAGCGGGACTTGCCAAGCAGGTAATAAGTACTTTCGGCAAAATCCTCGCTGTCGATATAGCCGTTGAGGATATTCAGGTTGGTAATGACTTCGAGTCGCGTGAGGTAGGCAAGTACCGAGACCCGCACTGCGTCGGTTTGAATCCGGTTCTGGCTGAGGTCGCTTTCCAGTTGGCGAAAGTTATCGCTCTTGAAGGTTCTCAGTTCCGGATCAAGATACGACGAAGGAAAGCAGAGCAGGCGCTGAAAAGCAGACCATGTCGAATATTGGCTCAAAGCCTCGTGCCATGTCCGGGTGCGCTCAGGCATCGATGTCACTTTTTCGTAGCCGGGTTCCAGATTCATGAGAATACGGTTGATGTACTTTTGCAGGCTGGCGATTGCACAAGCCACTGTCGTAGTGGGTACGTCCTGACTGACCAGCACATCCAGCAACCAGTAATCGTAGAGATCTTGAGCGCTCTTGATGCCGATGTTCCGGGTGGCATCGTTGTTCGGTATTACGTGGTGCAGGAAGTAAGCGAGCATGGCATCGCGTCGGCTTTCATCCAGCTGCTTCTTGAGTTCAACGGTCATATTCGGTCCTTGAATATCGAGCAGAATCTCAGTGGCGGGCAGCAATCAATGCAGTGCTCACTGTTTGCCAATCCGTGGCAGGGCTTTCACCGGTCAATTGGCTGGCTTTGATCAGGTTTGCTGCCGATAGACCAGTGCTCTGGCAACACGCCTGGCAACGCATGATCCAGTCCACTCCCGCCATCGTCGTCACTTCCAGACCTCCCGAGGCTTTTATCAGTGCCGATACTTCATCCGCGCTCCAGTCGAGCAACGTTGCCAACATCTGATTGAATTCCGAGACTTCAAGGCGTTCGTCTACTTGTTGAGCGAGCTGAAGGTAATGCAGCAAATGCTCTTCCGTATTGCCGTTGGCGTGGGCCAAACGCCGGAAGCTATCGAGCAGATAAAAGTTTTGCAGGGTCAGCTCGGCCTGGCTGTCGGACGCCAGCCAGGCAGGGTTCTCAAGCAACAGTGCGAGTGTGCGATCGCTAAGGTGCAGGTCACGGCAGGCAATGGCCGCGCAAAGAATCCTGGTCAGCCAATCCGGCATGGCATGAGAGGGCGAGGACTCAAGATTTCGCCAGACCTGCGCATTGGTCGTAGCGGCCAGTTTCAGCGCGCTGGGCAGATACGGTGCAGGCAGTTCTGTCATCTCATGGAAAAAATTCTCCAGCAACCGAGCCTTTTGCTCGGGATCAGCGCTGGCTTGGCTATGGATTGCGCGCAGTCGATCCTGTAACGCCTTATCGAAAGGCCAGTCATCCGGCTGGGGCACCAGCACTTTTTGCACGGATGCGATGTCATGCCGGGTGTGTTTGAACCACTCGACAGCCCAGTCAATTGCCATCAACACATCCAGGATGTCGAGATTTGCCTCGGGCGTCGCCGACAGTGTTCCGCGCGCCAGCAGCTCACAAAAATCGTCGCCTCCCAAAAGCCTCGCCAGCGCTGTGCACTGCCTCGTGGACAAGCCGAACATTCTGGCAATTCTGGTTTGCCGATAGAGTGACGAAATCCTTGGCAGGTCCTGGTTGAGCTGCGCAAAGTAAGCCCGGCTCTGTTGTATCAACGTAGACAGCTCGTCTGGCGTCAAAGCGAGGCCTGCACTCAGTTGGCTGAGGATCTGCTGCGAATCGGCATCCTTGCTCTCCAGCGACCTGGATGAAAGCTGCAGCGGATTGAGAAATGTCCCGCTACGGTTGAATACCTGCTCGAACAACGGGGTTTGTTCACCGCAGGCCTGGGTCGGCATATCGTGTAAAAATGCCGCGAATTCTTGCGCAGTGATGATGTAACGCTGCGTCAGGTAGCGAAACACGCCCAGGGTGCGCAAGGTGTTCTGGTTGAGCTCCTGCGAACTGTTGCTCTCCGAGCGCATGGCACTGACGATCAAGGTGTCGAGTTCGGCGAAGTGAAGCCCCGTCCAGCGTTGCAGACGAATCATTCTTTGCAGACGATCCAGGCGATTCTTGCTCGCGCCGTTCAATTGCAATTTCCCGTCTTGGCCTTTAGCGATCGTCAGGTGAGGGTTAGATGTATTGCCGTTGATGTACGCCGTGCCACAAGTAACCGCAGCACCTGATTCATTCAGCGATGGAGCGGGATGGTATTTGCCCCGGGCCAGCAGTTGATCGAGCTGGTCACTCGTAAGACCGACGTTGGCTTTGAAAATCCTTACTTCTTTCAGGCTTTCGAGCGAAGTGATGCCGTATGACTTTTTTAGCGAGGCATAGTCGTCTTCGGTAGCGAGTGGGCTGGTCAATATTTTTTGTTGTTCGGGACTCAAGTCACTGAGCATCGTTTGCGCATGCAACCGCGACTTTGCTGCCTGCGCGTGGTTCGTTTTCTCCGAAAAGGGCAGGGTTGGACTGATCATCCAGTTGAGCGCCGCCAACGCGGGCTTATCCGGGCCTAATGCGGCCAGGCACTGCTGGTGATGGACGTCATAGGGCAGCGAGAAAGGGTAATGTGCATTGGCTAACGCCTGATAGACGCTGATCTTTCCAGCGTGATTGTTCAGGTGCGTTTCAATGTTTTTGCTCAGCACATCATTGATGATGTTCAGCATTGGCTGGGCGACGAAAGCGCTCTGATGATCCACCATCAGGGCCTGGATATCCGGACGGCGTTGATCCAGCGTGATTATCTCTGATTCCGTGGAGGTACTCTCCAGTTGCCTGGCAAACAGATAAAGGGCATTCAGATAGGCAACGGGTGAGTCGATGGCGGCGATATCGTCTTCGTTACAGAATTGCTTCCAGTTTTCCTTGAACAGGTTCTGGTAGGTCGCCGAGGTCGTGCTGACAGCAGTACTGCGTCGCCCGCGACCCTTCACATTGCGCGATGAAATCTGCTGCTCTCGATACAGACGGTCGATTTGCCATGCGTGATCACGGGCGCGGTCATAAATTCGCGCGGCATCATCAGCGGTGTAGAGCACGCACTCGCGGACGAACTGCACTTTGTCCCGACGCATGATGTCGAAGACCGAGGTTATTTTCAGATCGTGCATCGCCGTTTCGAAATCGTTTCTGGCGTCTTGCGAACCGCCTGTGAAATCAATCAGCCGCGGCAGGTGTGATGCTTTCAAAACGTCCATGTCTTGCCAATCTCCTGTTGTTGGGCAGGAGACGATCATAGAGACAGATGGCGAAGCGAGGCGGTAGGAGGACGGCTTGATTCGTGTGCGAAACGTCGACTTGTTGGCGGGTCAACGCAATCGCGGGCGAACCCGCGACTGGTTTGTTGTTTCAGTGCTGAATGAAGATCAAACGCGGAAGTGGCTAACCATCTGCTGCAACTGACCACCCAACCGTGCCAGCTCAACACTCGATGCTGCGGTCTCATCACTCGCGGCGGCGGTCTGTTCAGACACGTCGCGCACGTTGATGATGCTGCGGCTGATCTCTTCGGCCACGGCGCTTTGCTGTTCGGCAGCGGCGGCGATTTGCTGGTTCATCGATTGGATGTTCGACACCGTGCGGGTGATGTTTTCCAGCGATGCGCCGGCCTTGCGCGTCAGGGCGACGCTGCTGTCGGTCAGGGCGCGACTGTTGTTCATCACCGCCGAGACTTGCTGGGTGCCGTTCTGCAGACCGGCGACCAGACCTTCGATTTCCTCGGTGGATTTCTGCGTGCGTTGAGCCAAACCACGCACCTCATCGGCCACCACGGCAAAACCACGCCCGGCTTCACCGGCACGCGCAGCCTCGATCGCGGCATTGAGTGCGAGCAGGTTGGTCTGTTCGGCGACAGCCTTGATCACGTCCATCACGCTGCCGATCTTGTCGCTTTCCTGTTGCAGCACGCTCATCGCTTCGGTCGAGCGCACCACTTCGCTGGCCAGACGTTCAATCTGCGCAATCGCTTCGTTGACAACCTTGTCGCCTTCACGGGCTTCGCCGTCCGCAGCAGCCGCGGCTTGCGAGGCTTCCTCGGCGTTACGCGCGACTTCCTGCACAGTGGCGGTCATCTCGTGCATGGCAGTGGCGACCTGATCGGTCTCGACTTTCTGGCTGTTCACACCAGCGCTGGTCTGCTCGGTCACGGCCGACAATTCTTCGGCGGCGCTGGCGATCTGGGTCACGCCGTCGCGGATGCCGCTGATCAAATCGCGCAGGGTCACACCCATGCGCGCAATGCCTTGTTGCAACACGCCGAGTTCGTCGCGGCGAGTAACAGTAACGTTCTGAGTCAGGTCGCCGCTGGCGATGCGCTCGACCACTGCGAGGGTTTCCTGCAATGGACGGGTGATCTGACGGGTGATAATCACCGCCGCGATCACGCCGACCAACAGCGCCAGCAACGTGCTGATCAACTGAAAGGTGCGGGCCTGGGCGCTTTCGGCGTCCCGGCGATCAAGCTGGATCTGATACAGCTGCTCGCTCAGGGCGACGATGGTGTTGCCCTGATCGGTCATTTCCTTACGCGCCTGCACGGCATCGGTGTTGGCGTTCTTGTACGCCATCAACGCGCTGCGGTAGTTGCCCAGCGCGGTTTCCAATTGGCGCAAGGTATCTTGCTGAGTCGCGGCAAATTGCGCATTCAAGGATTTGAGGCTGGCGATAGCCGTGTCGATCTGGCCGACAGCTTTCTGCTCGGTGTCGGCATTGCTGGTCGCGGTGTAACCACGCACTTCATAGCGCGCGAGGATGAACGCTTCTTTGGCCGCAGTAACCGCCTGGAACTGCTCGAAACGCTGGTCGCTCAGTTCCGATTGCTGCACGCGCTGGCTGATCGACTCGATCAGGTTGTACGCGGTCTGGGCGTTGGTGTTCATGGTGTCGCGCGCAGTGTTGCCGGTGCGATAGGCGTTGCGCATTTTGTTCAGCGACGTCTGGTATTCAGCGATGTTCGCTGCCTGCTCCTTGAGCAGTTTGAGGTTTTCCGGGCTCTTGAAACTGTTGATCAGGTTCTGTTGCTGCGCGGCGAAACCCTCAAGCGTGGTCTGCACGTTTTGCGCGGCGGTTTCATCGCCATTGGTCAGCATGTACTGCAGACGCACCACGCGCAGTTTGGTCAGGCCGGAGTTGAGCTGAGTGATGTCACTCATCCAGTTGCTACGGTCAATCAGGCCGCCGAGACTGGTCCAGCCGGTCAGGGCGAGGACGCAGGTCAAGGCCAGGACGAGGCCGAAGCCCAGGCCCAATTTCATATTCACGCTGATGTTGCCGAACCAGCTATTCATCAAAAATCCTCCAGAAACGTTGGGTTTCTTGGTCGTCGGTTAGGCTGGAAGATTGTTGTTCTTTTGAGCCAGCAGGGGTGTTAGCAGGTCTTTATCGGCCGCGAACCCGAGAGCTGAAAGGATTTTGTCTGACAGATTTCGTGCTACTCAGCCCAGGCGCCGCGACCAACGCTGATCCGGCGCTTCGAACCCCGGATTGACCAGCGCCGTCAGCACATGATCCTGCCAACGCCCGGCGATGTTCAGATACGCCTTCGCGTATCCCTCGCGCTCGAAACCCAAACGCTCAAGCAAACGGGCACTGCGCTCGTTACCGGGAATGTAGTTGGCCATGATCCGGTGCAGATTCTGAATATCGAACATATAAGAGATACCCGCCTCCAGCGCTTCGCGCATCAAGCCCTGACCCTGCCGGGCCTCGTCGATGTGATAACCCAGATAACACGCCTGAAACGCCCCGCGAATGATCCCGCTGAAATTGCATGCGCCGATCATCTCCTGCCCGTCCGGCGTCAGCAGCCCGAAATGCATCGCCAGCCCGGCCTCGAAGGCGCTGGCCTGAATGTCCAGACGACGGCGAATCTGCTCAGTGGAAAAATATTCGGTGGTGCGGATCGGCGACCACGGCGCGAGATGGCGCTGATTGCGTTGGTAGAAAGCGCTTTCCAGTTCGGCCTGATCGGGGGAGAGGATCGCCAATGTCAGGCGCGGGCAAGGCAGGGATAACAGCGGCATCGAACGCTCCTTGGCGAGGGATCTGCTGGCAGAGTCGCGCATATGGTGGGGAGCGGCAAAATGTGGGGAAATGATGGGCGAAAAAAAGCCCGCTAGGAGCGCGGGCGAACCGTAGTTTCTTGAATGAGCAGGGGGATTTTATAGGGATGCGTGGTTGGGGGCAGTGAAGAAAAATTCATCATGCATGGCGGGACACTGCACGGCCGTTGATGTGTTTTCGCAAAAAACGGCGCATGGCGAAATTTTGATAGTACACGTCGAGTTGGCGGGAGCGACAAAGGGCCGGCGACGATTATTGTTTTCGCACAAAAGCAGGAAACAATAATCATGCTGCCGTCGATCGAAAGAACAGACAGTCACGTTCATTTTTTTACTTCACAAGATCTTCGCCAAGTGGCCGGTTCGCTGCCTTATGCATTACCGGAGCCGCATTCACTGACGGCTTATCTGGATAAGTTGATCGATGCCGGTATTACGCCGACGCTCCTCAATAATGTCCATCTCAGTATTCTGCCGGACTCGGAAAACGTATTTGCGTCATTCGAAGAGCTGAAGAATCTCCAGGCGAAAAACCCTCAGCGCTACGGGGGTGTCACGTTGGTGGGAACGATCAAGGCAGATCCTGAATACGCCACACACGAACGTCTCTCGCACCCCCAAGTGACTGGTGTCCGGATCGTTCTGCACGATGCGCGGCCGGAAACCGTTTCAGACGAGCAATTCAGCGATGGCCAGTGGGCAGCGCTTTATCGCCGCTTGCAACCGCACCAGCACCTGCACATCTACGCCAAAGAAGCCGCGACGAATCTGCGCGTCCTGCGCCAGATCCCTCGCGATGTGCGGGTCGTCATCGATCATCTGGGCACTTGCCATGTTGAACGTGGCGTCAGCGAGCCTGCTTACATCGCGCTACTTGGCGAGGCCAAGGCACGCGGCAACGTTTGGTTCAAGGGGCCCGGCTACCGCACCTGCGTCCATCCCGAGGAAACCGCCCGTTTCGTCACGCAAATTATCAACGCAGTCGGCGCGGACAGGATTGTTCTGGAAGCAACGGATGCACCGCATGTTGGAACGGACAACAGGGGAGTTGCGTATTCCGACCAGTTTGATTCAGACAAGGTTTTCAACTTTGTTGATGCCGTTGCACTGCAAGTTTCTCAAGAAACCCGAATCCCTGTTGGCCAACTTCTGCGAGGAGCATTTGGCCAGTTGGTAAGTTGATCTACGCCCACGCCTCCACTTCGAGATAACCAGCAATGACAAACATTACAACAAGAGACATCAACTTCGCCGTGAAGTATGGCGATGAAACCGTGAACCTCAAAGGCATGGTATTTCAGCCGGAACAACTCGATGCTGCGGCGCAAAAATTACCACCGGTGATCTTCAACTCCGGCTTCACCGGCGGGGTCACCATGTATGGCCAACTGTTCGGTCGCGCCCTGGCAGGCTTGGGTTATCGCGTCATGACCTACGATGTGGCCGGTTTTTTTTCCAACAAGCACATTCGTAACACCATCGAGTCGGGTGACAAAGTCATCACCAACGTCATTCTTGAAGATCAGAAAGATGAAGTGCTCGGTGCCGTTGCATGGGCACGCGAGAATTTCGGCGAGATGCCGGTGGTCGCATCGTGGGCGATGGGCTCGGTGGCCAGCCTCGGTGCTGTGGCTGAGCTCGCTGCGGCCGGCGGTGAACAGATCCGCTTCTGGGTACCGATGAGCTACACCAATATTCGCCGACTGCAAGCGTTGCGCGCTGACCAGGCGGCGGCTGACGCGGCCATTGCGCAGCTCGCCGATAACGCGCCAATCCCTCCGTTCGATACCGGCACCGATGAGACCCGTCTGGGTTACTACCCGCTGGATCCTGACACCCAGGCATATGTCGATCAGCAATTGGGCGGCTACACCGAAGCGGGCGGCGCCGATCGCTGGCCGGGCTGCACTTACGTGACGGCAAAGTCCTACAAATCCTACGTCGAATACGACCCGGAGCGGTCCATTGAGGGTGCAAAAGGCTTCCCGCCCGCGCTGATCATTCATGGCGCCGACAACACTTTGCACATGCCTGCGGAGTCTGTGCGTTTGCATCAGAACTATCCTGGCGATGCCGGTCCGAACGCATTGATCATTGCCAATATGCAACATGGTCAGCAGAACCAAGTCGACAGCCCAGTGTTCAAGTCGATGATCCAGAGCATCGACCAAGCCATCCGCGCGCGCGGCTGATCCGCTCGCCATTCGCCTGCGAGACGTCGGCTATCGAGGTCTCGCAGCAATTCCCCGGCATTGCGCGATTCTGTTGCTGTCTGGCTAAGTTGCGTGTCCAGCCCCTAACATGCGGGTCGAACGTCGTTCATTCGAACGGCTGCAACCATCATGAAGGGATCTGGCGATGACAGCCTCCAGCGATTCGGCGACGCCTGTGAACAGCGGCATGACCAAGCGAATCGGGCTGCTCATTCTTCCTCAGTTCTCGATGATGGCTCTGGCCGGCGCCAGCGAGCCTTTGCGTGCGGCCAATCGGCTGTCCGGCAAAACGCTGTATGAATGGATCCTGCTGACGGAATCGGGCGGACCGGTCAGCTCCAGCAGCGGTATCGAAATTCAGACGGTGCCGGTTGATCAGGCGCCGGAACTGGATCGTGTGTTCGTTCTGGCGAGCCTGGACATCGAACATCAGAAGCCACCGAAAATCCTCCGTTTCCTGCAGCGCGCCGCATCCCGCGGCATCACGGTTGGCGCACTGAGCACCGGCACGTTCATCCTCGCCCGCGCCGGGTTGCTGGATGGCAAGCGCTGCACGTTGCACTGGGAGTCCATCGGGCAGTTTTCCGAAGAATTCCCGACGATCGAAGTCACCAAAGAGCTGTACGTCAATCATGGCAACCGCTGGACGTGCGCCGGGGGGACTGCGGCCATCGACCTGATGCTGGCGCAGATTGCGCTTGATTGCGGCAACCCGCTCGCGGCGAGCGTCGCCGAGCAATTTCTTCACGCCCGGATACGCGCGCCGGAAGAACATCAGCGGATGTCGATCCAGTGGCGCTTCGGCATCCATGATCGCCGGTTGACCGCCGCCATCGCGTTCATGGAAAACAATCTGGAAAACATCGTCGGCATCGAGGAGATCGCCGACCGCTGCAATCTGTCCCACCGTCAGCTCGAACGGCTGTGGCACCAGCACTTCGGCATGACGCCGAAGAAATTCTATCTGGAGCTGCGGTTGAACGAAGCGCGCCGATTGTTGCGTGAAAGCACCCAGCCCATTGCGTCTATTGCCTACAGTTGCGGGTTCGTTTCGGCGTCACATCTGGGGGCTGCTTATCGTCGTGTCTGGGGCTGTACGCCCGGCGAAGAGCGGCGGAAATTTGATGATGCTCATTCCTGATTTCATTCCAGAGCGCCTGCCTGTAAAACCTGCGAAACACTCGCCGCAAGTAAATCCCATAGCTAGCTAATGACTTGCCCCGTCTGGCGGTAGTCTCTTGCGAGCGTTATGGAATGGCGACTCTGCCTGCGGCTGTCTGCCATCGATCCCACATCCTGAAATGCGCGCTGACTGGCCACGGGACGTCGGTTTTTTGATAGAAATCGTCGAACTCGAAGCTCAGAGTACACGCAGTACCGCGGTACTGTTTTCGTCAGAGACGGCGTTCAATTCCAGATGCACGACCGATAAAAACAACAATGACGCACAGAAGGCATAACCTCTATGGAAACCCTGAGTTTCATTCTGGAAAACGGCGGGCTGATCAGTCTGCTTCTCGGGCAGCACCTGCTCATCGTGGCGATAGCGGTGGGGCTGGCAATTCTGACCGGCGTTCCCGTGGGGATCTTCATTTCCCAGCACCCCAGAACGCGCCGATGGGTCCTGGCCTTCGCCGCAGTTCTGATGACGATTCCCTCCGCCGCGCTGTTCGGGCTGATGATTCCGGCCTTGTCACTGATCGGCTACGGGATCGGTATCGTACCGGCGGTCATTGCGCTGTTTCTCTATTCCCAGCTGCCCATCATCCGCAACACAACCACGGCGATCTCCAATATCGATCCGGCCTTGCGTGAAGCCGCGATCGGCATGGGCATGTCGACCGGGCAACGTCTGCGCAAGGTTGAACTGCCGATTGCGGTGCCGCTGATCATGGCGGGCGTGAGAATGGCGACGGTGATCAATATCGGCATTGCGGCCATCGCTGCTTACATCGGCGCCGGCGGCCTGGGCAGCCTGATCATTCGCGGCATCGCGCAATCGGATACTCGACAACTGTTGGCCGGTGCGATCGTCATCAGTGTCATCGCCATCGCGGCCGATTATGCGCTGTATGGCTTGCAGCGCCTGCTGACGCCAAACGGCTTGAACAAAAACAAAGTGGCCGCCGGCCGAATGAAGGAGGCTACGACGTGATCCAGATCGAAAACCTGAACAAGCAATTTGGCGCTATCACAGCGGTTGAAGATGTTTCATTCAACGTTGAAGAGGGACAGATCTGCGTACTGCTTGGGCCGTCGGGCTGTGGCAAAACCACAACACTGAAGATGATCAATCGACTGATTACGCCGACGTCCGGCACGATCAGAATCAATGGTCGCGACACGTCCGAGCTGGACAGCGTTACGCTCAAACGGTCCATCGGCTATGTGATCCAGCAAGTCGGTCTGTTCCCGAACATGACCGTTGAGGAAAACATTTGCGTGGTGCCCAATCTGCTCGGGTGGGACAAAACCAAGAGCCGTAAGCGCGCCGCGGAGTTGCTGGAAGTGGTCGCCTTGGATCCGGCGAAATTCCTCAAGCGCTACCCGTGCGAGCTTTCCGGTGGACAACAGCAACGTATCGGCGTGGCCCGGGCCTTGGCAGCGGATCCACCGGTAATGCTGATGGACGAACCTTTTGGCGCGATCGACCCGATCAACCGCGAAGTGATCCAGGACGAATTCATGCGCATCCAGCGCCTCGTCAACAAGACCGTTTTGTTCGTCAGTCATGACATCGACGAAGCGGTGAAGATGGCCGACTGCGTCGCGCTGTTCCATAACGGCAGAATCCAGCAGTTCGGCAGTTCGGATGATTTGCTCGCCCGGCCCAACAGCGAGTTCGTGGCGAATTTCATGGGCGGCGACCGCATCATGAAACGTCTGCGCCTGCTGCGCGCGGCAGACGTCGTGAGCAAGATCGCGCCGCGCGAACATATGCAGATCGTAGGTGGAAACAGCGGCATCGCTGCTCACACACATTTGATCGTCAAGCCTGGAGATGACCTGCGCCAGGTGCTCTCGCAACTGCTGGGTCGCGGCCAGGACTGGGCGTTGTGCAACGACAGCGACGGACGCTTTATCGGCTATGTCCACCAGGCAGATATCCTCGCGCGACTGGTCGATAACATCACTCCGGCGGTGAACTGACGATGTCCGAGTTAATCATCAGATTTTGGCAAGGGCTGCAGTTTTACTGGGGCGACATCAGCTATCTGACGGTCCAGCACCTGCAGATTGTTGCGATCAGCGGGATGTTGGCCCTGGCCATTGCGCTTCCATTGGGTGTGTGGATGAGCCGTCCGGCGAACCAGCGTTATGCCATGGCCAGCATGCAGGTGCTGAACGTGGGGCAGGCGATTCCCAAACTTGCGCTGTTGGCGTTGGCCATGAGCTTGATCGGCGTTGGCAGCGGGGCGGCGATCATCGGATTGTTTGTCGCCACCTTGCTCCCCGTCGCGGTGAATACCTATGAAGGCCTGCGTGCGGTGCCACAGCATTTGGTCGAAGCGGCCGAAGCCATGGGCATGACGCGACGGGAGACGCTGTGGAAAGTCGAAATACCCAATGCGCTGAATGTGATTTTCGCCGGCATCCGCACGGCGCTGGCGATCAACGTCGGCACCGCCCCACTGGCCTTCCTCGTCGGTGGCGGCGGATTGGGCGAGCTGATCTTCACCGGCATCGACCTGAATGACTTCGGCATGATGCTGGCTGGCGCCATATCGACCGCACTCCTGGCAATTGCCGTCGATCTGGGCTGCGGCCTGATTCAACACGTTGCAGTCTCCCGAGGCTTGCGCATGGCCGGACGCCAATGAATCCGAACACCCTTCACCTAAATCAATAACATGAGGTGCACGATGATTTATCGCATGCTAGCCAGATTGATCTTAAGTCTTGGTCTTGTTTCAGGGGCTGTGGGCAGCGCTTCAGCCGACAACGCCATTGTGGTCGGCGGCAAGAAGTTTACCGAGCAGCAACTGGTTGCGGAGATGACCGCGCAACTGCTGCGCGCCAATAGCTACAAGGTCGATAAGCGAGCGGACCTTGGCTCGTCGGTATTGCGCGCGGCGCAAGAGAACGGCCAGGTCGATGTGTATTGGGAATACACCGGCACTTCGCTGATTACCTACAACAAAGTCACCGAGAAACTCAGCGCAGAAGAAACCTACAAGAAGATCAGCGAACTGGATGCGCAAAAGGGCATCACCTGGCTGAACCCTTCCAAGGCGAACAACACCTACGCACTTGCCATGCGCAAAGTGGACGCCGAGAAAGATGGCATCGTCTCGATCAGCGATCTTGCAAAGAACATCGAAGCCGGCAAGTCCTACAAATTCGCATCGAACGCCGAATTCTTTTCCAGGCCCGATGGCCTGCGTCCGCTTCAGGAAGAGTACAAGTTCGAATTCGAGCGCAAGAACATCGTGCGCATGGATGGCGGGCTGACGTATCAGGCGCTGAGGGACGGGCAGGTTGATCTGGCGTTGGTCCTGTCGACTGACGGGCGGATTCCGGCCTTCGGATTTGTAGTGCTGAAGGACGATAAAGGCTTCTTCCCCAGCTATGCGTTGACGCCGGTTATTCGCACTGAAGTGCTTAAGGCGAATCCGAAGATCGGCGAATTGCTGAATGCGCTTTCTTCCAAACTGGATGACGAGACCATCGCGGGTCTCAACTCCCGAGTTGATGTGGGTCGGGAATCGATCGAGAGCGTGTCCAAGGCATTTCTGCAACAGAGCAATTTGCTCTAGTTCTTACGCGGCCGCGTGAGTGTCTGGGTCAGCTGAATAACGCTGGCCCGTTTTTATCCTGCTTATTGATAGCGCTCACCCCAATCAACTTGGGGCATGAGCTCATTTCGTTCGCCTGTAAATTACCGGGAGAGTCACCCATGCAGTTGAATAAAAGATTCATGGCTTGGTCGTTTTTGCTGTTGGCGGCAAGTGCTCAAGCGGATGACGGTATCAACCGCATGACCCTCACCGAAATGCGTCACGCGCTGGACAGCGGTGCCCTCAGTTCCGAGCATTTGGTCCGGCATTATTTGGAGAACATTCAGGCGAACAACCACCAGGGTCAAAATATCAATGCCTTGATAACCATCAATGAACAGGCGATCGATCAGGCCCGGAAGTGGGACGCGCAACGGGCGAAAAATCCCAAAACCAAATACGCACCGCTGGCCGGCATTCCTTTTGTTGTTAAGGACAACTTTGACACCGCCGCTATGGTCACTTCCGGTGGTTCTTACTTGCTGCGTTCGTCGGTGCCGAGCCAGGATGCTTTCGCCGTCAAAAAGCTGATCGACGGGCAAGCGATTCTTCTCGGCAAGGCCAACCTGTCGGAACTGGCCGCGTCCTTTGGCTGGTTTGGCTACAGTTCGTTCGGCGGCCAGACGCTCAATCCAAGAAATACCAAGCGGGACGCTTCTGGCTCAAGCAGCGGTTCCGCTGCCGCCGTGGCGGCAGCATTTGCACCGTTTGCGCTGGGTTCGGACACCAGCGGCTCAGTCCGCGCCCCGGCCAGCGTCACAGGCACCGTGGGCTTCCGACCCTCACTCGGACTGATCAGCCGCAGCGGCATCATTCCGCTGTCGCTCTCGTTTGATACTGCTGGCGTGATTACCAACAGCGTGGCGGATCAGGCCATCGTCCTCGATGCGATCAAAGGCCAGGACAGCAACGACGCGGCCACCCTCAATCTATCAGCCGCCAACATTCATTTCGAAACCGCGCTGAACCGTGCCTCGCTGCTGGGCAAGAGCATCGGCGTCATCACCAACTTCAAAGGTGCCAATCCCGAGGTGGACGCGGTCTACGCCGCAGCCCAAAAAACCCTGCGCAAGCGCGGCGCGCGTGTTGTCTCCATTGTCCTGCCCAAATCTTTTGAAACATTGTGGAGCGACGTCTTGGGCCCCGTTGGCGAAAGCGAATTCAAGCCGCAATTCGAACGGTATCTGGCCACACTCAGCCCGAACCAACCGCGAACGCTTGCGCAATTTCTCGATCTGGCGAAACGCAATCAGGCTGAAAACGGCGCGCACGGCATGAACCCGGCACGCTTGGCCGGACTGGAAGCGGTAGCGAATACCGCGAGTACCGATTCGCCGCTGTATATCTCCATCCTCACGAAAAAGATTCCTCAGTTGCGTGCGCAGCTGATGGAAATCATGAAGGCGAATAGGGTGGAGAGTCTTTTCTTCGCCACGATCAATTGCCCAGCGTCGGTGGTGCACGGGGTGACGGATGACAGTTATGTGTGTGCGGCCGGTGATACTTATGCGTCGTCGTATATTGCGTCTGCGACGGGGTTTCCTGAAGTGACGGTTCCTGCAGGGGTTATCAAGGGGAACTTGCCGGTGGGGGTTTCGTTTTTGGGTGGGTATGGTGAGGATGCGAAAGTTTTGGGGTTTGGGTATGGGTTTTTTGGGCGGTGATTGGGGGCGGGATTGGGGGGATGGAAGGTAAGAGCGGGGCGATGGTTATGGTGATGGTTGCGCTGTTGCGAATCCTCCTTATGAAGGGGGTTCACTTTGAGTGAACGGGGGATTACGGCTGGGCGAGTTGCATGGGGACCGCGTTTTGCTTGAATTCGAGGCATAAAAAAAGACGCCGTAAGGCGTCTTTTTTATTGGCCGGGGTAATTTGAAACAAGTCGGTATCTATCTGTTTTCGCAAGTTAATAATTGATTGGTCAACTTGCTTGGAATACCAGTTGGAACGCTACGTGGTCTGGATTCCGATGGACGGTGCTTTTGAGCTCCGTCCCCAGAAACGAATCGGGATTGAATCTATCAAGCAAATGGTCGCGCCGTTGATTGTTGCCCCTGCGCGTACGATGTCCCCACTCGCAGGTACAGGGGGCCCTAGCAAACGATACCGTCAATGATTGCTGTGTTGGCTAAGCCGACTCTCGAAGTACTGCGCAGTCTCTTTGTCGGTGCAGTACAGGTAGCAACCCTTCATCCCACGTGTCATCAGAGTTCGGTATGTATTTTTGATGATCAGGTCTGTTTCTTTTTTCGCCAGGGTAGGTTGCTCTTTCATCATTTTTTTCCAGCCGCGAATCGATTTATCGTGCTTGTCGCGCTCGTCCGGGGATGTCACTACCTTACCGTCACGTACGATTAGGTCTGGCCCGATGATCACCCCGATGTAGTCGACTTCCAAACCTTGGCAGGTATGAATACAGCCAACTTGCTCAATGGAGTTCTCAGCGATGATCCATAGGCTGCCATCCTGATCCAGGTTCCATTGGCGTTTGTAGTCACCAATGACGATATCAGCAGCGGTGGAGTCTTTCTTGCTCAGCCAAGGCCAGCAATAGCCCGCGACCACACGAGCTTTGTTTCCGTGGTTTTTCTCGTTGATTGCTTCATGCATCGCCTGAGGTGAGTCGAACACCTTAAACTCGTACTCTTGAGTCTCAAGCGTCGGATTTGCCGTCGAGCGAATGCCTAGCGTGTCATCCAGCCATGCTAGGTAACCGTCAGAACCACTGCAGCGAAACTGCGAAGACAGCACGTGTTCCTCGACCACAGCACCCTTGGCTTTTGCAAAGGCGCGTATCGCCTGCTTGCTGCCGATATCGCCCAAGGTTACACGCTGGTCTTCATCAATGAAGAAAATTGAGCATTTCGCTGAATCAATCAGCTCCTTGATCTGGTTTTCCCCAAGGTTTCCATAAAGCCCGCTTTTCTCATTCAGCCGGTGAGCTTCGTCCACGATAAGCGCATCGAATGTGTTGGGCTCAGTGTCGATGAATGCCCCAGAGCCTGAAAAGAAATTCGAGAATTGGCTGCGCTTGATGGTGCCAACCAGTTTGCTCTCGTAGACCTTGCGCGGGGCAGCGTTCTTGGAGACGTATTTGCTCATCAGCTTCAATTCGGTGAGCTTCACGAGCAGATTGATAGCCAGAACGGTCTTCCCGGTGCCCGGTCCACCTTCGATGATCATCACCTTGGGTGCTTGGTCCGAGGCCTCGCTTGCCGCTGCCACCGCCGACTCAAAAATTGCTTTCTGATCGTCAATCAATACGAACTCTGGTTTGCCTTTCATCAGCCCACCGAGGGCATCGGCTAGCGCCTTGGACGGGCGAATTTTTCCAGCGGACAGCTCGTAAAGAACCTCTTTGTTGTCGCCATGACTTATATGCTTTTTCAGAAAGCTCCTGAGTTTGCTGAGCTCTTCCGGGCCTTTCAGAAACAGCGGAGCTTTGCTGATGTGGGGCTCGTAGTGAGCTGAGTCTATGATGCCGTCGCTGACGTAGTTATGGAGGTAGGCACACGGACGGATTTCGATGCTTTTGTCATACACCGCCTCGTTGAAGCCTTCCAGCAGCGCTGCATATGACCATACCTGATAGGACGGGTGAATGGTCTCAATGAGGCCGCCACCCAAGGCCGTTTTGACGATGGCATCCTTGGTTGTGGCGTTGGCCTTACTCCATTGCTTCAATTCGATCAGTACGGCTTTTTTTGCCTGGTTTTCGTCGCGACCGGTGAGTAGAAAGTCGATTCGCTTCGACGACTGCGGAATGTGCAATTCGATGGCCAGGCCTGCGTCGCTCGGCAGGCCCTCATCTCTAAGGACCTTGGCCATGTACGTTAGAGATCCTTGCCACGACCTGATTTCCGAGGTGCCAACGTTTTTGCCGGTAGCTTCCTTGTAATGCCTGAGGATCACCTCCTCGATATCATCGTTATCGTTGTCTTTAAGAAATTGCTGTTTGGTCGCAGCGTAAACGATCACGGGTTGTCCTTAGATTCGGGGCGGTCAGAGTCGGTCGTACTTTTTGCTGTTGCTTTTGGCTTTATCCACGGGGTACTTCTGGCCATTCGAGGCGAGTTTTCGTGTCACCGCCTCGTTGAGGTCAATGCCGAGTACGCTGCTCAGGCGAACCAGGTACATCAATACGTCCGCCAATTCGTCCTTAACGGCTTGGCCGATTTCGGGGTCTGTTGCGGCGGAGATCGAATCGGCATCGCTCATCCATTGGAAAATCTCGCACAGCTCTCCTACCTCGCCAGTGAGAGCCAGGATGAGATTTTTGGGGGAGTGGAACTGCTGCCAGTCGCGATCATCTGCGAACTGCTGAAGGGATGCGGCAAGCTTCATTACGTCAACCAGTGGCGCGGATGAGCTGTCTGAGTCACTCACGGGGCTATCTCTTGGGCATCAGTGGGGGGAAGTGTGTAGGAAATCCGGCCTTGGATTGTAAGAGTTTTTTCTGCTTTCGCAGATTTTTTTGCGTGTTTTCTCAAATGTTGGCTGCCGGCAAGAATTGCTTGCCAGTGTTCGCTATCTGCATTGAGCGTGGCAGCCATTCGTGCTTGCAAGATAGGTGGACAGTCCAATTATGGTAATCGACAGGAAACGACCCAAAACTATGGTTGGTAGAAGGCCGCTTTCGACTCTTAGCTGCTCTTTGCAGATGGCAGTTCACGGCCAGAAGCGCTCAGTCTTAACCAATAGCGTTCAACCCACAGTTGTTGGCGAGAGGGGTAAATCCGCCAATAAAGGATGTATGAGCTTCTGAATGAGTTTAAAGCTGATTCAAACGCCCCTAGCATCCGCGCCGACATGGCACTCAAGAAAATTCACCGCCTCCTGGTACAAGCGGACTGAATGATTGCAATACCTGCTTAATAATCACCTCAACAGCACTTTCCGTGGGCAGAGCCACTTGCCATTCGGTGAGTAGTCTTCGATAATCCAATAGCTGAAGCTGCCAGGTAATTAAATAATTAACTTGTCGGTCTGGTGTTTGTAATGCCCATCAAAGCGTGAATGCATTGAGTTCTTTAGAGTTGCTCTCTAATTTCAATTTTAGGCGAGAGTTGATGTTCAGGAGAGGCTGAGTGGGCTAGAAACCGCTCGTTTAGGGGAATTATGCAAAAAGATAACGGCTACTCTACGACTGAAATTGTTGAGACTATACTAAATCGCCTGAATTCTTCCACTAGAGGTAAGAAGTCAGGCCAATACACTTATGTGATCGGCAATAATGGTACTGGGAAGAGTAGAATATTAGGAGAACTCGCCGAGCGGCTAAAGAAGGTTAGATCGGATAGAGTGGTTGCATGCATCGCCAGTACGGTCCATGACCGATTTGTTTATGGAGAGCACAAAACTGTAATATATATGGGGGCTCGAAATTCTTCGAATGCGGTGTTTCTCTCAGCAATAGATAGACAGCTTGCTAAATATATTCTTCAGGCTATGCGACTAGATCGCCGCTTGTTAAGATATTTACTTGAGGCTGTGAATATGAATTTGTCTTTTTCTATGGGTGAGAAGTCAATAGAGACTATTCTTAATCCACCTGGGAAAGCTACGAGGGATAGTAATAGAATAACCAAAAGAGCAGCTGACTTAGGTTTATTATCTCCGCGACCAATTGCGATGCTTCGGAGAATTACAGAGGGCAATGGAAGGTTTGAGCAATTAACTGACGCTCAAATCCCTATGCTCCTGAACTATCTCGAGCTAAATATTGATTTCACGCTTCGAATTGAGCTGGCTGGAGGAGAGTTTATTGGGTTTGATGAGCTTAGTACAGGTGAACAAAATAGGTTGTTGTTGTTCTCAAAAATTTTAAGTGTAATGCGCGATGGCGCCGTTTTTTTAATCGATGAGCCAGAGATAAGCTTACATCTTCACTGGCAGATGGACTTTCATAAAACACTTGAAAAACTGCTATCAAGACTTAATCGTTTCCATGTCGTCGTTGCAACTCACTCACCTACGATTATAAGCGAAGCTGTCAAGGTTGATGGTAATAGCCTCGATAACATGGTTGCTGTGCTGCACCGAGAGCACGAGACTGGTGAGCGTTTAACATATGCCGGGCCAGGTGCAGGCTCAGTTATTTGTAAATTCCATAACTTTGCAGAAGTAGCTAGTCACGACCAGCTAGTGCTCAGATTTTTTCAAACTTCGCCCTACCAGACGAGGGAGGTCAGTGTAGAGGTCGCTGATGCTGTGCTGAGCGTGGCTGAAGGTGGTATAGAAAAAAGTGATGCTGTGAAGCTTCTTAACGAACTGCGAGCGGTGATCGGGTTATCCAAGGAAGCAGAACAGCAGATTGAAGCCGCTCTAGTCCTGGTAAAAAATGACCTAGTAAACTCTATAAAAATGAAGGATGCAGGATGAGGTCTCTCTGTATAAATGCCGATCAAAAGGAGCACTTAGCGAAACTACTAAGAATGATGAGAGCGAAAGAGCTAAACGGAGGAGAAGCGTGGTCGGCATTTTCATCGCCAGCCCGATCAAAATCATTTACTCGGAAAAACGCTCATTGGAAAACGGTAAATTTCACCGAAGACGAAGTCAATACATATAAAACAATTCGCAAAGAAGTGCAGGAAAGACTTTTTGAACAATGCTTAGGGTGTTGCGCGTACTGTCGTCGCCCGGTAGGGCATTACGGCTGGGCATGGCATATTGAGCATGTTCTTCCAAAATCGAAATATCCTTCACTGGCCTTCAAACTCTCCAACCTAACCGTAGGGTGTGTGCATTGTAATCAGTGGAAAGGAGCTAGGGTTGACAAGAAAGTGTCCAAAAGAGCACTTCCTATTATCAATCCTCTGGTGCCAGAATTTATTTATTCCAATCATTTAACCTATGTTCAGATTAGCACCGAGTCATTGTGCTTCGCAAAATACTCTACTCATTCGGATGAAGGCTTGAAGACGTATGAATTGCTGTCGTTTGAAGAGCTTGAGCGGGCTTATGCCATTAATGGTATGCATGCACCAACAGCTGCCTTACATGAGCGTTTAACTCGGGCAATGAGCGCTGCACTTACAAGCCCAGAAAGGCGGGAGCTTATAGAGCTGCTCAGTGGGTTGAAATCCTCCCTCTATAGGCTTCCATGAGGAGGGGGCTATAAAAGAATGAATGACATCAGTAATTGTTCAGAACGTATAGTTCGAGACTTCTTGCACAATAGTACTGAACATAGCCCGCTAAAGTAGATTGAGTCGTGCAGGACTTCGCTAAATTTTAGAAGTCTGCACGACTATAAAAAACAGATACAGTTAATATTAAGCTATGCGCGCGTGCGGGAGACTAAATTGCGGAAAGTTATATTGCGGGCAAGCAAATCGCTTAAACCCTTCCGAGTGATTTTACGAACAAGTCCCTCTGAGGGTTGGCTAGAAGTCGGCGTGAGAAAGTATGAGGGATGAACTACCATGATGACAGCGTCTGAATATGATGCTTAATTGATATTTTTTTAACAACACCAAGTCCGGGGTAGTGGCGAGTGCCATGAAGAGTTATAAATTCTTGCAAGCCAGCAGTGTTGACGAAATTTCCTGGGTTCGTTGATACATAGGAAATAAGCAAATCTAAAGCTTCACGAAATTTACCGCCGGGGTCACTTTGGCTGTCATTATCAGAATATGAAGAAAAGTGACGGACATACATTTGATTTGACCGGAAAGGATCAAGATAAGACATGTGCAGGGTAACGACAAATGCTGGGCCGCCGCCTTCAACGAGACGTTCGCTGAGAATCGTATAATCACCAAATCCAATAGCATTTGGAAACGATCTATACCCATTATGAAAGTTTGAATAGTACGATTCTGTACCGTAATCTAAGTTCCTGGTTTTTTTGTCAAAGCCATCATGATAGAGGACGGCTCTTGGAAGAACTCCCCATACCGAAAAATCTGTCTTATCTGGATTAAGTGCCACAGCAGAGGCTTTCATTAGGTCCACAACTAGAGCAGGAGTAACAACACCTTCAACATAAGCGACGAAAGGTATGGTAAAGCTTCTTAACAATGCTATGGCAGGCGCATCAGACGCATCACGTATTTTTATACATGGGACGAATGAGCCTTGGCCGGTCCCTACTGTTGCAAGGTGGGTTCTCAGGGATGCCGTAATATTTGATCCAGAACCAGTCACGAATTCGCTTTGAGACGGATTAATTACCACCCACGAGGTGATTCCAGCAGCTGTCAATTCGGAGACGGTAGTCGCTAGGGGGGCAAGGTTTAAATTTACTGGCTCTAAAATAGGACATACATTGCTGGCGGGTATATGCCCAACGAGTTCTTTGAGTGCGGTTAGTTCAAACTGTTTGCCTTTGAGAATTGGGTAGTACATGAAGCTTCCTTACTTAAAATGGAACTCATATTTTCCACAAGCCCAGCTCGGGCCTTGCGGGTTGATCCAAATTCAACTCCAGCCGCTAATAAGGATGCAGGTAAAGACAGTATAAAGTCTTTGTCCAGAGCCCTGGTCTGTCGAATAATTTTTCTAAACGCAGTACGAACCTTCTCATTGGCGGCAGATGCCAATAATCGTTCACACTCACGAAAAATCTCAGTATTGCTCACATTGGGTACAACGCCAAATAACGATTCGGCGAGCCCCACATATTCGTCACGCCGAAGCGATCTCATCAAGACTCGAACATCAATCCGTGCATCTATAAGTTGCGCAGATCTCACCTCTCGAAAAGTACCACTCTTGTTTAGCAATATAACTCCGACCTGTTCCGGTACTGTGTGCAATACTGAATTGAGATTCTTTGCTGAGACAACTACGTTGACTTTGTCAAATATCTTCAGATAAGAATCAACTTGAGATTTCAGTCGAGTTAGGTTGTCATAGTCAGTTTTTATTTCATAACATGTTGAAATGCCATTTACGATTACACAGTCTGCTTTGCTCGCACCCACTCGGAACTCAGTAAGCATTGTAGAGCTGTTTATTGAATGTCTACCGATGAGGATTTTCTTTACAATAGAGTTTTTATAATAGTACTCATTACGATATTCCCTGCACAGTAGGCTGTAACAAAATTCAAATACACTAGCGACAGTAAAGACATCATCAAAGCTATCTTGATAGCATTTAGCCACTCTCGTGACAAGAGAGAAATCACCCTCCGAAACGGAATTGATGTTACTGCTGGAAAAAAGTTTCGCTATCTCGTTGAAATTCAACATGTTTTATATCCAGTCAACGATTTCATCATGAGTAAAAAAATCAAAACCAATCTAGAGATGCTTCCGGTCGGCGCACATTACCACGCTCGCGCGAGCCGTGGCTCCGCTTGAACTCACTCCCAAGCTGCTGGTGGCTAGGGGCGCTATAGTTGAACGGTAGCTTTTGGCTGTCAGATGCCCTTCACGAGCGGCTGGCATGGGGTCGATAGCAGCCGGTGTCACTCAGAGATTGAAAACCCATGACTTTTCTAGACGCCGTGCGAGCAGTCGGGCCGTTAGCAGGTAGTAATACCGTGTAGCCTCACTGCGGTGGTTCATGCGATGCTCGAGAAACCAAGCCACATGCTTTCTCTGCCAACCCCAAGGCGTTTCTTGCCGCCAGCGCTCTGCAATTTCAGCCTGGATGAGCTTTGCTTGCCGTAAATGGCGCTGCCGTGTTGCGTACGAACCCGTCAGCACCGCAGCCAGGAACAGCTCCATATTGAATGGCTTGTTCATTAGCGACCTCCTACGTAGGCTGCGACCACATCAATCCGACCGTGCCCCAGCTCATAGCTGATTTGCCTCCTGGCCTCACGATCTAGGTTCCTATCTATCTGGCAACATTGGCCGCCGTTGATAGGTGCGCGGTGTTGGGTGATTTGGTCATAGCGCTCACATGCGTACGCCGCTCGTAGCTCATGGAAGCCTTTGAGGTTGTGTGCATGCAGCATGTCCCGCGCAGGGCGGATGATTTTTTGCAAAAGATTCAGGTAGCTTTCGTGTGGCGCTAGCAGGTTGCGGCTACTTGCTGGTGATACCTGCTCTGCAAATTCAAGAGCCTTGCGAACATAGTCATCCACCACTATCCAACGGGGTGCAGAAGCACCGGCGCGGCCACCTTTAGTGCCCTCCTGGATGTTGATCTTGCCTAAGTGGCGGGCTTCACGACTTAACCGTGGCAGATCAGCCAAGATGGCCTCACGCAAGCGCATGCCGGTGGCTCGCGCCAGCAGAACGATCGCTGCAGCTCTTATTTGATGAAGATTGCAAAGCGCCTCGACGATCTGCTTAACCTGTTCGCGGTCTTGGCCCTGCGGCACTGAATGTCGAACGCTGGTACGCTGCATTCCCAACGCCTTGCTCGGACTTGGCAGCTTCACGTACTGATCACCGCGAAGCGCCGCCATGGTCCTGTTAACGCTGGATAGCCGGTTTTGTGCGGTGCTGACGGCGAGGTCACCGCGCCGAACCTGGTCGCGCAGGTACGTCGCATAGTCGGCCAACATCTTCCGATCAATCAGCCGCGAGTCATTGATGCCGGGCCCCTGCTCGGAGCGGCACCATTTCACGAATGCCAACCACCGATCACAGTGCGCTTTGACCGTCCCGTAATGACCACCGCCGAACATATCCTTTAGCGCCTGCGGCCCTGCGTAGCTCAATTGCCTGCCGTAGCCGAAATTACGACCATCGCGTCTACCCACCAATGCCATGTCGGTCACCTCATCTCCCGTGCTCCAATCCTCGCCCCACGTCATCCCGCCAAGAATGCTGAGTGTTATCAGGGATCAAGGCCCCTGCGACCTGTGAGGGTGTCCACTGACGCAGGACTGGCGGCTCCTTACGACCGGGAGCAAGGGCATCTCATGATCTGGCCTCCTGAGCACCGTTACCGGTGGGCGGGTGGAGGCTGCACTGGCTGACGAGACCTGTGCCGCGAGATTCTGAGCCGGGTGAACGCAGCGGTGCGATGACCGGGGCATGCCTGACTGTCAGTCAGGTGCAGTCCATTCCCTGGTCTGCGGCACCGTCATCTGCATGGCTGTTGCTGGTGACATCGGCGTTTGTCACGCCGATTGTCACGAGGGGGAATGCCGCAAAGCCATGTGCGATCAGGGTTGCAGCAGTGCTAGAAGTGCCCGTCTCTTTCCAGAAGAAAGAGACGGGCACAGGTTGGCGCAAGATTCGGCCAAGCGGATAGGTTGCTGCAGGGCAGCGAAGTAGGAGGTGTTGTCTGGCGCACGAGGGCCATGATCTGAAGTAGGCATCCATCACCGGGGAGGTGACCGGGCGAACTGCCGGATGCGAATCGCCATTTGGCGGAGAACCACCACGAGAGCGGCGTGACCTTCAAGGTTCGGGCCACCTGGGTTGCTGTCATCGACAGCTCTTGCACGGCCAGTTTTACGCCTGTGGATAAACCCGGTCAAGGTTCGAAATTCAGCGCCACTTTTGACTTGAAGAACGGTTATCCACCGGTGGAATTCCGTGGTAAATCCTGGACAACGTGGTCGCTTTGAGCTCTTCAAAGTAAGGTCCTGCCAAACAGGGCGGCTTTGCAGCCCTGTTTGGCAGGACCCGTGCTGAGAAGCGGATAAGCGAGGCTGCTTGCCCCGAATCTTGAGCGCTCAGTTGCTGTCGCCGCCGTTATTGCGCCTGTACAGCGCTAGCGGATCGGCACCACGTTCTTGTCTCTGACTTGGCCGTATGCAGAGGCGAGCATGCTGCCGGTCGCGGCTTTCTGGATGTACTCACTCCACCAAGCCATCATCGGGCGCCGGCGCTCGATGTAGTCGGCTCGGTTGTAGGCGCTCCGCACCTCATCCTTGTCGACGTGCGCCAGTGCCACTTCGATGAGCTCCGGGTCTCACCCATGTTCATTCAAGATGGTGCTGGCCATCGAGCGCATGCCGTGGCTGACCAACCGATCTTGGAAGCTCATACGTTTCAACGCCATGTTGGCAGTCTGGCTATTGGCGCGGGTGCGTGGATTTCTGTCTGCCGGGAAGACGTATTCGCGATGGCCGCTGTGAGTCTTCAGTGACTCCAACAACGCGATGGCGTGATCACTCAACTGGATGCTGTGTGGGCGGCGCTTCTTCATCCGCTCCGGTGGGATCGTCCAGACACGCCTTTCAAAGTCGATGTCTGCCCAGCGAGTGGTCGCCGCCTCGCCGGGGCGAGTCATCGTGTGCAACTCCCATTCGATCAAGCAGCGGGTCGTGCGTTTGATACTGGCGTTTGCGATTTCCAGCATGAGCTCGGGGAGCTCTTCGGGCGGAAGCGCAGCCATGTTCTCTTTCTTGGGCTTCTTGAAGACTGCCTGATGCCGCTGAGCGGGTTGGCGAAGATCAGGCCGGAACTTACGCCGTAGGTCATGATTTCGTTAAGCCGCTGACTAAGGCGCTTGACCGTCTCCAGGCTGCCTTTCGCTTCGATTGGGCAAAGCAATGCGATCACCATCGGCGCGGTGATTTTCACCAACGGTGTCGTCTTCAAGTCGGGGAACACGTGCAGTGTGAGCGACCGCCAGATGTCCTCGGCGTAGGCAGGGGTGACCGAGTCTTTCTTGAGTTCGAACCAAGCGGTGGCCACGTTCTCGAAGGTGTGTTCAGTTTCTGCGCGCTTGGCTTCATTCAACGTGTTGCGCTGGACCTTCGGATCAATGCGCTGTGCGAGTAGCTCGCGCGCATCGACCGCCATCTTTCGTGCGTTCGCCAGTGACAGTTCGGGGTTTTGAGCAGGCATGAGATTCTCCTCAGGCACTGACTCGGCATTCCAAAGATTAGCATCGGGTGAGGTGGAATACCGCCTGGAATACCCCAACGGTTGCAACTCAAAAACTCTCAAAAGACCGCAAAAGCGCTGGAGGCCGCGTATTTACTGGATCGCAGGCACAAAAAAAGACGTCCGTGGACGTCTTTAGATGTTGAAGTGGTGGAGCCGGGGGGATTTGAACCCGCATCCATCCCGCGTATTACTTGGCTTTCAGCCCGCAAGCTGCCATTTTGCTGTCATTTCATTAATCACGCACATGGGGCTCAAGTTTTCCCGTCTTCTGCCGAGACTCTATCTGATGGCCCAGAGCCAGCAAAAATCATCACAAGGGATCATGATGCGCCTTCCACATTTCATTCTGGGAATTTCGCTCCTCTTTGCTTCTGCCGTCTCCATGGCCACAGATGATGATATGCAGGGGAGCTTTCACGGCGAAGTTTCCGATGGATCGGAGTTGGTCAAATACAACAGATTCATTGAGCGAATGAAGGACTGGGGATTATGGGTAGTAATTAGCAACTATTCCGACCCTGGAAAGCTCATACCTTTTGATACCTACGCTGCCACTCGAGACATGTTTATTGACATGATTGAAGAGAATGGTGGCGATAAAATTCCTAGGTATCGTGACGGTCATCTCAAACTGAATGGACTGTCTGATTATCGGGTTTATGCAAATAAGCTGATGTCTGATAGCGCTTTTGTTGCCTCTCCAGAAAGTTGTGGAGTCGCGGTAACCTATGTCCTTCCAGAGGCGGTGGCAGGAATGCTATCCGCAAAGCGCCCTAAATATGTAGAGCCGTCTGTTCAAGCGCTGTCTTCTACCGAGCAGATCATTAGTCGTGGCAAGGATTTACAATTCATGTCGAAATTGTGCGCTGCGCAAGGGGCGAAATTTACTAGTGATCTCAGAGCTTTTTTCGCAAACCTTAATTCAGGTATTGACAGTATTGTTTCCGACGCTGATAAAACGCACGCCGCATATGTTGCTTCCCTTCCTCCGCCTCCGCCACCTGCTTTCTACACGGCAACCATTACGTGCGGTATGAATGGACAAAACTACAATGTAGTAGCTTGCTTCAAAGATTCAGATCTGAAAATCACGACTGCTGAAGGAGGGAAGCTATATAAGCTTTATAACCTCCAGCAGGCAGGAGTAATTGACCAGCAAGGCCTGCATATTTCTTTGCCTGAGCACTTTCAGCTGAGCGCTCAAAACAGCCAAAAAACACTCGTTCTATCTGTTTCGATCAAAGATTCCATTGGTAAAGTTATCTATTCAGATCAACAAGGGCAATGGGGCGTAGTGTCTGTTAAGAACTAGATTTTATGTCAAGTAGAGCGCTCGCCTCCGGGCGTTCTACCTTGCTCCAGATCAGTTCCGCCTTCCCTCCAGCATTTGTATCCGCTGAAGGCATCCACCTGCCATATACCCGGGCGATCATGGTCCAATCAGTATGCCCCATCTGCTTGGCCACCCACATTGGGTGCTCGCCGGCCGATAACATCATTGATGCGTAGGTGTGCCGAGTCTGATAAGGCCGCCGGTACCTGACGCCTGCCTTCTTCATCGCCGGCACCCACATCGTTTTCCGGATCGGCCCGTCACCCGCCCAGCGTTCAAGCGTGCGCGGGTTTTGAAACACCTCGGCATCTGCGAGAAAAGTGTGCGCCTTCTGCGCCTTCAGCGCTTCCATCGCAGGACGAAGCAGTTTCACGCTACGCCTACCTGCCGCGGTCTTCGTCGTCTCGGCCTTTCCTTTTCCAGCCTGGGTCATTGCGCGGCTCACCATGACCTCCTCCCGCAGCCAATCAATATCGCCCCAGTCCAACGCGACGAGCTCGCTGGTGCGCAGGCCGGTCCATAAGGCGAACTGCATCATGTTGCGAGCCTGGCCGGTGAGGGCGCCCAGCACCGCCTGCTGCTCCTCCGGACTGAACGGGTCGACGTCATCCTCCTTTGGCGGCGCTGCCTTGCGCGTATAAGTCCAACCCGCCAATGGGTTCTGCTCGATCAGTTCCTCCTCAGTCGCATCGTTTAGCGCGGAGCGGAGACAGCTCTGGATATTGCTCAACGTCTTGTTGCTCACCTCCAGTGTGTCCAGCCAGTCCCTCACAGCCTTCCGCTTCAGGTCCACCAGCATGGTGTCGCCCAGGGCGGGGATCAGGCGGAGGGTGACCAGCTTTCGATAGCCATCGAACGTGCTGCTGGCGACGTGCTTCTTCTTCGCCTCGAGCCACCTGGTCAAAAAGCCGTTCATGGTTTCGCGCGACGCCTCGGGCGCGAACTTCGCCGCCCGGGCCGAGCCAGGGAAGGTTACCGAGTAGTCGAAGGTGCCGATCGATATCGCATGCTCGATCGCGGCCTTGTGCTGCTCGGCTTTCTTCAGATTAGTGGCGGTGGGCTTGAGCGTGATCCGCTCGCGGCACCGGACGCCCCGATACATGAACGTGATTTCGATGCTCGAATCGGAGACTGCCCGAACTCCCCGCCCGCCTCTACCCATGACTCATATCCTTCTATGTCGAGAAGCGTCCGGCCATCCGGCGCTTTGATCCATATCTCACCGAGCCGCCAGATCCCGTCACGGATCTTTGAGCGGATCGCGTCTTCTGTGTAGCCAGACTCGCTGGCAAATTTCCTGACGGTCACGTAGCGCATAGCTTCACCGCTTATCGTGTCGCGACACGTTTTCATTATCCGTGAGTGGTGTCGCGACCTTCACATACAGCCCGCCGTGCTCAACGCAAAACGCTTCCTCCAGGCGCAGCACCGCCTTTAGCCTGGGTTGGCACTTGCCGGCCTCGTACTTACAAATCATGGACGAAGTTGTCCCGACGTTTTCAGCAAGGTCGCGTTGGGTGGTGCCGGCCCGCGCTCTGAGTAGCGCCAGCTTTTCACCATCGAATATGGGCTTGGTATTCATACGCGGCCACCTGCAATCACTGCCATCAACGCACCGGTGCGCCCGTGAAGCTTGCCACCGGCCTCGTTCAAGAACCGCTCGGTCGCGCTGGTGATCGCCTCATGATTGGCAAGGCCTCGCTGATCGGGATCGGTCACACGCGCGGCGTCGCGACGGCTGTACAGCCCTACTAAAACGTTACACCTGTAACGTTTGTAAGAATCCATTGACGTCCCAATAGACTGGAGGTATCTACAGCTTCTGTTTTTGCGGTCAACAATCTCTCGTAAACAAGGAGTGCGACGAAAATGCCTCATCGCGGATCGACATTTTGGATGTGGGCGGATTGCGAGCTTCACCACAGAACGCACAGTGAGGTCTTGGATGGCGGAATCGTCATAGATGTCCAAGTCCGCCTTTCCCGCAAAGGAGCTACTCAGTTGTTTGTCGGTGTTTACTCCGAGGACCTGAAGATCATTCACGAAGAGGCGTACACCGAACGCCCTGGCGAAACCATGACCACCGCGCTTTTGTGGGGAGTGGGTAAAGCCAGGAGTGTGGCAGCGGATGCGGTTGCGCTTAGCGGTCATCGGCTCATTCATGCGAACGCTCCTGCGAGTCGGCGGCTACGCGCAACTTAAAATTGATGCCACAGGCCTGCGCTAGGCGCCCCAGCTCGCTGACTGTGGTGCTGGGCTCTTGAAGGGCCTGGCCGAAACGAACGAGGCGGGCGCCCAAGCTTGCAAACTCGTTGCCCCCGGTGACGCTCTCACGGTCGCGTTCCAGGAAACTGTTCGGGCTGTTCATAGATTGAACCTCTCATCCTGTGGGAGCGGAATGGCCACCGAAAGCCCTTTCTCAGTCACTGAACTGGCCTGAGACGCCCGGCCTGTTTCACGCTCGGCAGTTCCGTTCTGTGGGAGCGAACTATCCGGCAGGCAGCTGATGCCGGTGTTGTTCAATATCCAGCAGGTAACGCCGCGTGCGCTGTCGTGCCGGACGCTGATGACTTGCTCGCTGGCGCTGGCTTGGCCGGCAATCAGCAGGGCGGCGATGATCATTGCTCGCATGGGGTGCTCTCCATGAGATTGCCGGCCGAGTACCCGAATACTTCTGCCTCGGTGCCCAAGGCTTTTTCACGGAAAGGCAAGTGTTCGAGCAGGGCTTTCGCTTCGCTCAGGCTCGGCAGCTTGAACACGACCGTGAGGAAGGCCGGCTCGGCGTTGACCATCCGGACGCGATCGTCGATGTGCATCGGCTGTTGATCCTTCGGGATGCCTGCCTGAATGCGTTGGTGAATTTCCTCACGGTGCACGGCGACCGACTCCGGCGCGGATATACCGATGCGCGCCTGCTGGCCTGTGATGCCCAAAACAGTGACGCTGACGTCATTGCCAATACGGATCGTCTCGCCAGATCGGCGGGTAAGAATCAACATGGTCCTGCTCCTTTGAGTTGGGAGAAGCTTTCTCAAGGCCGAGCGAATCCCGGCCGCGGTGTTGGCTTTCGCGAAAATCAGGTTGGGTTAAGCGGTGAGGGCAACCTCGATGCGGCGCACGGCCACGCGGGTTTCAATGCGGCGCTCGCCTGGGCGGCGGATGCGCCCAAACTGTTCGGTGTTAGCTTGCTGGGCAGTCATCACCAAGCACAGCAGGACCACGAGGGGCGCGATGATCTGGCGCTTGAATGCCTCCAGCACAAGGCCGCGCATCGTCTTGACACCAAGCTTGAAGCGGGCGCTTTCAAGACGTTTTTCAGCGGTGGCTGGACTGATACTCATTGCACGACCAATTTGCTTCACCGTCATATCGGCAGCAGCCCACAGGGTGGCTTCAAGCTCCCGAGGAGCCAGGCCCATCTTGAGGTTGCCCTGCCAGTTGCCGGCGGTCAGAGTGCTGGTGGTCATTTCGTGAAGCTCCATGCTGGGTGCGATGGAGTAAAAATTACCAAAGGTAATTATTTATGTAAATACCTTTGGTAATATTAATTTTTACTGGGCAAAAAACACCGCTCAACAGCGGCGGCTTTTTGCGACTAGGGTCTGGATACCCTCACACTCCCTCCGCGCCATACCACTCTTCCTATCAAGGGGAGATCGACGGCTGCTGAACTCGGGATCACCTCGTCGGGGAATAGCTGCTTGTCCTGGTTGTCGCATCTGAGCGTCCAGTTTCCAGAAATTTGCTGCGCTACCCGCCTGACGCTAGTCCTGCCATCAGGCATGCGGACGAGATAGACCTCACCATCCTTTAGGGCCGGCTTGTACGTGTCAATCATGACCACGTCGCCGGACAAAATATGTGGGGCCATACTGTCGTCGCCGGCGTAAACGATGTTGAGACTGCTAAACGAAACTCCCATTTCTTGGAGCCAGCCGCGCCTGAACACCATGCCCTCGGTCAACCCGCGATGTTCGTCGTTCACGTTCGGAACGAAAGAGTTATCGTCTAAATACTGCGGTATCAGGACATATTGCTCGCGTGGGGGGGCATCAATGATGCGAGCGGCTTTAGCCCAGGTTGTTCGAAATGAGTCTGCGGTGACGCGCGACGACGCAACCATCTCGATGATCGCCGCCAGACGCGGACTGAAGTCAGAAACCGGCACATCCAAAATTTTGGCGAATGCAGCCGCGATCTCGGTGTTCAGCGGATTCACACCGTTCAGATAGTGAGAGACAGAGCTTTGGTTGATGCCGAGTTGCTCAGCCAGTTTTTCCTGAGTCAGCTTCAGCTGTTTCTTTTTGGCTGTGAAAATTGCCTTCAAGCGTAGGCATTCTTCTTTGCGGTCAGCAGGTAATGGTTTTTTCATCAGTCGATAATATTCCCATCGGTAATAGTTTAACAAATGCCAAAGGTATTGCTTTGTGAAAATGCCAAAGGTACTATTTTGGCAAAGTTCTGTTTGGAGATTTGCTGTGAAACATACCCAGCTGAAAGATTTCGCGAAGGCTCGCGGCCAGCCAGAGGCAGCGTCTCTTTTGGGAATTACCCAAGGTGCGCTGAGCAAGGCATTACGCGTGGGCCGCGACGTTTTTGTCATCGAACATGCTGACGGCAGGTTTACCGCTTTTGAAACCAAGAGCTTTCCATCGCGGCTCAGCTCAAATCCGTGTGTTGCCCCGACCATGAGCCAAAAGATACGCGCCTCATTGCCGCTTGAAGAGTCTGGTGAACCATCTGTTTATCTATCCAGTGCTGGGCAGTGAGTATGAAAGTTTTCGCATGCGCTCAGGTCAATGATTCCGCGCATGCGCGGTTTCCTGAGCTATTTGTATGCCGTTACCGCCAAATCGTATGTGGTTTCAGCCAAATGGCTCTATGCCGAAATTTTCTTTCCTTATCGGGGGTAGTTGCCAAGCACTACCTAGGTAAAGGCAAGAAATTTCGGAGGAATTACATAATGGCGCTGGCATGCGTACTCGAAAACTCGCCCCTCCTGAGGCCCTCGATTCATGGGTACCTTACGGATTTACACAATACGGGTGAAAAGGGAAGGCCCTCGCCAGGGCCTGTTGAGCGACTTCCACTGGTTGGCTTTTGCCTGCCCAATGAAAAGGAATACGGCATGAGCCAGCACGCCCCCGCCAAGTTTTTGCTGTCCGGCTGACTTTTCTCCGGGCAACAAAAAGCCCGCTGTAGGAAGCGGGCTTATCACGCCACTCGGTAGGACGAGTGGTTATGTACTTCTTCGTTCTGGAGAACGATATGACGCACCCGAAAAATAGCACCGGACATAACCGGATGCAACAGCAGATGCTCACCACGCATTCGAATTTTTACCACCAGAGCGTCAGCGCAGACGGCATTCACTCGCGTCCTCTTTTTGCTGTTCAGGCCGGGCAAGACTGCGAGGAGGCTTTGAATTCAGCCTCGATGCTGCTCGGGGCGGTCGATGAAATTATGACGGCGCTCACTGATGAGGGGATGGAAACGAACGCCATCTTCGGCCTTCGCATGCTGGTTGAGATTTCGAAAGCTCTGGTGGACTCGACCACCAATGCCGTGATGCATGCGAAAAGCCAAGGCGGTGCCCAATGAGCGCGCCGGTATCGATCGACGTAATTGAAGCGCAGCGCAACCACCGGGCAGGCCTTGGTGCTTACCACCTGGCGAAACTGCTTCGCGAAAACCATGGGACGGGCGACACCGCCGAGGAACGCGCGCTTTCACCGAACGAGGAATACGGGGTGCTGCTGGCGCTTGAGTTCATCACGTACAGCCTGTACTCGACGCTTGAGCAGCAGATGCTTGACGCAGAAGCGGCGGAGGTACGGCCATGACTTCGATTTCTGTTGATCGCCTCAAGATTGAGGCCGATGCAATGAGTCAGGCCGGCTACTTCGTTGATGCGCTGGCGAAGTTCATCGGCACCGTGGGCGCTCATGATCCGGAACTCTGTGACCAGGCGCTGGACGGTTACGTGGTTGGTGGCTTGGCGGCAGGCCTGCGCCTGATCGGCAGCGAGCTGATGAACCGTGGTGATGAGTTCGCCACGCTCATTGCCAAGTCCGAGAACGCCGGGGGAGGTGTTCAATGAATCTGACCCCCTTGAATTTCAGCGGCGCTGAGATCCGCGTGATCACCGATGCCCAGGGTGAGCCATGGTTTGTCGCCAAGGATGTCGCCGATCTCCTCGAGTACTCGAACCCTCATGAGGCGGTCCGCACGCATTGCAAGGGGGTGAGGGAAATCCTCATCCCTTCCGCAGGCGGCGACCAGATGACGAAAGTCATGCCTGAGCGGGATGTTTACCGACTGATCATGCGCTCGAAGATGCCCGCGGCAGAGGCATTCGAGGAGTGGGTCGTGGGTGAGGTATTGCCCAGCATTCGCAAGACGGGCAGTTATCAGCAACCGATGACGCCAGGCGAGCAACTGTTGGCGCAGGCTCAAGCGGTGATCAACGTCGAACGCCAACAGGCGGAGCAGCAGGTCGCGCTGGCGCGGATCGAGACGCGCGTGGCCAACGTAGAGCAGGTCCGTTACCTCGACTCAAGGCCGGCCGGTTTCGAATCCATGACCACCATCCGCGAGCGAATCAACTTGCGCCATGGCATCCCGCCGTGGGTGGTCAACGCCGTGATGCGCGATATCCCCGGCGCGCCTCTGCCGTTCGCCATGGTGCGCAGCCACGCCGACGACGGCGCCCAGCCATACGCGATCTGGCCAACAGCCGACATCACCCGTCGCTTCGACCGGTTCGTTGCCGAGTGCACTTTCGTCACGGCCGAGCGAGCCACCCACCCCGATATTCAGCAAGGCCGGTTCAAGCTGCGCCAGAGGACTTCCGCATGACTGAGAAAACAGCGAACCCGACCACGGAACCTACCGTGATCGACGAGGCGTACATGGAGCGCTTCACGAACGACCAGCTCGCATACAAGGCATGGACCGGCGCGGTCTTGGTGCAAGAGATCCTTTTCGACGAAGAGGGCATCGAGTACTGCATGCAGGACGCCAAGTTTGAGGCGGCGCACGCGGCGTTGGCACTGCGCGTGCTGGTGCGCCGACTGACTGGCATTAACCCGGACGAACTCCAGAAGGCTGTGCAGCAAAGGCAGCTTGAAGTTCTGGTGCTGGAGCCTGAAACGCCTCAACTCCCTGTCTGGGAGACGCTGCAATGAACCGCCTCCCGCAAACCACAACCGCCGAGAAAGGCCCCGTGTCGCTAATCGCTGGCCCGTGGCCGAGCTACAGCCAATTCAAAGGATTGCCAGAGTGTGATCGCTGGGTCATGTACTCGAGCGCGAAGGCCTATCGCCAAGCTCTGGAGGATCAGGGGCTGGTGATGGCTGAGACCTATGACGCCTTCGTTCGTCGTGTGACCGGGGAGTTGGATATATGAACACCGACACCCCGCGCAAATTTCAAGGCGTGTGGATCCCGGCCGAACGCTGGCTCGATCGCACGCTGTCGCCCAACGAGAAAGTCATGCTCGGTGAGATTTCGAGTCTGGATACCGGTCCTCGCGGCTGTTACGCGACCAATGCTCACTTCGCCGCATTCTTCAATCTGTCGATTTCTCGGGTCTCCGAGATCATCAGCGGGCTCGTTGATAAGGGGCACTTGCGGGTGGATCTGATCCGCGAAGGAAAGCGTGTTGTCGAGCGACGACTTCGACTTGTCGACCCCTTCGGTTTTCCGAATACCCCTTCGGAAAACGCTGCGAACCCCTTCGGAAAAGGCGTCGAACCCCCTTCGGAAAACACGCAGGGGAGCAATACACACAGCAACAATACAAGGAGCACTAAAAACCATTCGGTATCTGGCGAAGGGAAAGTGCTTTCGGATGAAGGGTTTGAGCAGTTCTGGAAACTGTACCCCAAGAAGAAATCACGCAAGGACGCCGCCAAGGCATGGGCGAAGCTGAAGCCCAACGATGACCTACGCGAGACCTTGATCACCGCTTTGGGCAGCCACTGCGTCTCCGAGGACTGGGCGAAGGATGGCGGGCGTTACATCCCGAACGCCGCGACCTGGCTCAACGGCGAGCGCTGGCATGACGAGCTCGCGCCGGCGACTGGGAAAACATCGACCTTCACCAACCTGCCGCAACACGAAGCAGACGCTTATCCGGAGGTGCCGCATGGCCAAACCAATTTCTAAGTTCAGCCGCGTGCCGGATGTTCGCTTTTTCGAGGCACAGTGCCCGGTGCATGGCACAGTCGACGGCGCCGAGGTGGAGCAATTCGACGGGTCCTATCTAGTGCGCGCTTGCCGCCGGTGCCAGTGGGAGGCGATGAACACCGCCGACAAACGCAGCGAAGCCCACGCCGAGGCGCTGGCCCGCCGTAAAGCGACGACGCTGAACGAGTTGCTGATCGGATCGGGTATTACGCCGCGGTTCGCGGAGTGCACGCTGGAGAACTTCACCACCGGTGCGGTGCTGGAAAAGGTCCGCGCCTTGTCGACCTGTCAGTCGTACGTTGATCAGTTCGAAGTGAACTACCGCGCCGGCCGCTCGCTGATCCTTTCCGGCAACGTTGGTACCGGGAAAACGCATCTGGCCAGCGGGATGGTTCAGCAGGTCATTCGGAAGTTCAGCGCAGCGGCGTTGATCGTTTCGGCCGCAGAGATCATCCGCATCGCCAAGGGCGCGATGGTGCGCGGCGCTGACTACACCGAGCGCGACGTGATCAACGAACTAGCGAGCCTGGACCTGCTGGTGATCGACGAGATTGGCGCGCAGAAGGGGAGCGAGTACGAACTGGGATTGCTCCATGAAGTCATCGATCGCCGGTATCAGCTTGTCCTGCCCACTGTGGTGGTGTCCAACCTGCCGGCCAATGCTCTCGACCAGTTCATCGGAGACCGCGCGCTCGATCGCCTACGCCAGAGCGGTGGTCATGCAGTCGGCTTCAGCTGGTCTTCGATGAGGGCCACCGCATGAGTGAATATCGCGAACTGTTCAGTGATGAGGCTGAACACGCTTTGCTGGGGGCGATGCTGCTGGATGGCGAGCTGTTCGACGCCATCACCAGCCAGGTCTCCTCAGCAGACTTTCATGATCCGGAGAATGCCGCGCTGTTCCAAACGATGATTGGCTGTCATGCAACTGGAAGCCCGGTTGACCCGGTAACGCTGCACGACTTCGCTGAATATCTCCCGAGCGGCACCCGAACACTGGCCTACGCCGCCGAGCTGGCACGCAACACGCCCAGCACCGCCAACTGGAAGGCCTATGCCAAGGTTGTGACCGAGCGCGCCGTGCTGCGCCGCTTGGTGGACGCTGCCGACGCGGTGCGGGAGTTGGCAACCGAGAATCGGCCTGTCGCCGAAATCATCGCCAGCGCCCAGCAGGCAATGGCGGATCTGCGAGACCTGCAGACCGGTGAGCCTGACTACAAGCGCATGGACGAGGTGGTGAATCGCAACATCGACATCATCGACTCCAAGTTCAACGGCAAGCTGCAATCTGGCTTGTCGACCGGGCTGGTCGATCTGGACAAATTGATCCGTGGTCTGCGCAAAAAGACCGTCACCATCGTGGCCGGTCTGCCGGGGAGCGGTAAAACCACGCTCGGCCTGCAGATCGCGCAGCACGTCGCATGCAGCGGCGCCGGCGTAGGCATGGTGTTCTCGTTGGAGATGCCGGAGGAGGAGTTGGGTAATCGTGCGCTGGCATCCATTGGTGGTATTGACCTGCGAAAGCTCGATGACGGACAGCTGCAGGATGATGACTGGCCGCGGCTGACTTCGGCGGTGAGCAGGATCGTCGACGTGCCGCTGTTCGTTTGCGACAAGTCCGGTCTGACGGTGGCGCGCATTCGCAGCATCGCCCGCGAGGTGCAGCGCGCTCATGGTCTCGACGTAGTGGTGATCGATTACATCGGCCTGATCGGCTCCGACGGGAAGGCGTTCAACCGCACTTCGGAACTGGGGAAGATCTCGACCGGCATCGTAAACATTGCCAAGGAGTTGGAGGTGCCGGTGATTCTGCTGGCGCAACTCAACCGCGACTCGACCAAGAGACCGGGCAAGAAGCCGATCGCCTCGGATCTGCGCGATTCCGGCCAGATCGAGGCGGACGCCCACTGCATCATCCTCGTACATCGCGACATGGATTCGGAGGAAGGCCAGAACGGAGTTACCGAGCTGATCATGCCCAAGTGCAGGCACGCGCCGGTCGGTTCATGTCTCGTTCAGCAGCAGGGCCAATACGCGCGATTCATCAATTTCGCCGGCAACCGTGAGCCGAGCAACGAGGAGATCGAAATGGGCCGCTCGTTCGCTAGCCAGTACCGGGGGAGACCGCAATCATGACCCTGAGTCCAAGAAGAACACTCGTTGTGTCCATGAGTGATGCCGAGATCCGCCGGCACCAGAACAGCGACATTCGGCAGCTGCGTGATCCGCGGTATCACCAGTTGCGTTTCCGGTATTCGACGGTGGACCGCGCCAGAGGTGCCTGGCACGTTGTGATCGCCGGACGGTGGGGCAAGGCAGGCGACTATCCCGGAATCAACGCCAAAGCGATGCTGGCCACACTGCCGGCCATCCTTACCCGCCGCTCTGCTGACCCGGCTGCCAAATCCACGGCCACCAGTTGGTCAACGATGGAAGAACTGCTGATTTGGTACCAAGACCGCATGCTCCGCGACCGCTCGCTGTCCGAGAAACGCAAAGCTAGCGCCAAGTCGGCCTTGAAACGACATCTGCTGCCACGCTTGGGGCGATTGTCGCTAGCGGAACTGAACCGGCCAGCGATCGATCGCCTGTTATTGATGCCGATGCAGGAGCGTTATGCGTTGTCGTTCGTGCGCTCGGTTTGGGGTGTACTCGGCGTGGCCGTGCGACAGGCCTACCGCCTTGACCTGCTGGCCATAAACCCGCTGGCTGGCCTGGAGTTCACCGACTTCGTGCGGACCAAGATCAAGGCAAAAGCAGCGCGCCTCCACTCCGACGATGTTCCCGGGCTGCTGGAAATGCTGTCCTGCCAGTTCGACGAATCGCCGGCGGCATGTGCACTGGCTGGGCTGATGCTCTGCCACGGAACGCGCCTAGGCGAAACCCGGCTGGCGCGCTGGAAGAACGTCAACACCGTCACCGGTAAGTGGTTCATCCCGGCAGCCGACACCAAAACCAAAGCGGCGCACACCCTGCCGCTGACCGTCCAGGCCACAGCGCTGATCGAGCGGTATCGGCGTTCCCAACAGGAGCGGGGCTACACCGGGCAGTTCCTGTTTCCGGGTAGCGCTGGGCATGCCCTCAGCGCGACCAAGGCAAGCACCATGTTCACGCATCTGGCGCATGGCGAATGGTCGAGCCACGACCTGCGCAAGGTGGCTCGTACAGCATGGACTGACCTGGGTGTCGACTACATGGTCGGGGAGCTGCTGCTCAACCACGCCATGAAGGATCTCGACCAGGCATACATTCACACTTCCGCCGAGCAGCTCAAGCGGCAGGCCTTGGAGACTTGGCATGCCTATCTCGATCAACGAGGTTTCGAGGCATTGCACGGCGAGACATTCGCGAGACAGGAAGGCAAGTCGTTACCCGCCGAGACCATGAATAACGAGGCTTCCAGCGTGAATCAGTATCCACTTCCGAGGAGGAGGTTTTTAGACAAAAGCGAGACTCCGGACACACCAAACCATCAGCAAGGAGACGGCAATGAGTAACGTCACAGCGGCATTGCCGCGGAAAAGCCTGCTTGAGCATGAGCGTAAATTTTTGAAGATCGCCGGCGAGGGCTTAGCCCAAGAGAAAATCGGCGGTGCCGCCGCTATGGCCTGTCTGCTGGACATGGTCGCCAGTTGGCACGCTACCCGGGTGAACATCGGGTTCGGTGACTACTGCAAGCGTTGGGTCGCCGAAGGAAACGCAAAGAGCAAGACGGCGGATCGTCTATTGCGCAACCTGCTGGGGCTGGACGATGCACCGCCGCCGCGCCGAATCCGGAGGGCTGCCTGATGTCGGTCTACCGAAGCGCCGAACATGGCGTTATGCGAGCGATGAACGTCGATTCGATCTCTTTGCACAAAGGCGCGGGCTGGCAGAACAAATATCCGTCGGAGGGGTGGGAGGCTAAACGGGCTGACAATCCATGCCCAATGGATCGTTTCGACCAGCTCACTCAGGACAGTATGACGCGGTCACTGTTGCGTCGTGTCTTGGCACCGCATCACTGGCAGGTGCTGGTGGCTCACTTCATGGTCGATCTGGACGGCTCAACCCAGCAGCAGCGGATTGCGGCCATCGCTCACCTGGTGCGCTCGGCGCCGGGGAGGGCGCACCATTTGTTCAAAACGAAGTGCGTGACTGCATGGGCGACGCCGCGCCTGCCGGACTCGTTCATGGTGTTGCACACTTGGGACAACGCAGACACGCCAACACCGGAGAAAACTCTGTATCGATGGCGATCGGACATCCGCAACTGGCTGGAGGCCGAGCGCGATACAGCGATTAGTTCGGCGTGGGTAATTCTCAACGAAGCGAAGCTGATTGCAGAAAGTGCTTGATTCGCTGAGAAAATGAGAATTTAATTACCCACATTGCGGTTCTGCGTCTTGAAGATGCGAACCCCCAAAGCCCAACCATCGAGTTGGGCTTTTTACTGATCAGGGACGAATATGCTTCTCATAACTTTGCAAGAAATGCTTTGGCCTCCGGAAGGCGAGCCTGCCGAGGCGCCATCAAAAGCAGTGATTGCAATGGCAACCAACCTACCGCTTGAGCAGGCGCTGTCAGTGATTCTTGAGCACGAACACGCCTATAGACAGCGTTACTCTCAAGCGATCGAGCACAGGCTTCAGGCTGTCAGCAGCATTGATGACGTCAGCAAAAGTGTTCTGATGGGTATGGATGTTCGACTCGTCGAAGATCTCGAGCTAACACCCGAAGCGTTTTAGTCTTTGATTTAAGAAAAAGCCCGGCCATTGCGTCGGGCTTTTTTGTGCCCCCGGTTCGTGACATGCTAATAAGCCATCACGGAAGGATCACATGATGCCTAGTTTTTCCGATCTGCAGGCCGCTTCGAGTGCGGCAATAAGTAAAGAACGTACCTACTGGAGCAACCTTGTTAGGCTACTTGAGGCGTTTGGAACGCAGTTTGTTGAATATTTGCAGCTGCCATCGCCAACCTACGTTCTGGAAGGCCGCGAGCGTCACTACGTAACGTTCACTCAGAAAAAATCAATAGGCACCATCTCGACCTTTGATCCATCGGATTACGAGAAGACGGAGCGCTCAATCCCTTTCACGATCAATGTGGCACTGCCCGACATTTCACAAGGAAATGTTCGTGAGATATCAATTGATCTCGCCTTGAGTGCAGTGGACGGCAAGCCCAGTATTCACAGTGCAGAGTTTATTGGTGGCGAGCGTATTATTCGTTATGACTCCGTCGCATACCGTACTTCGATGGACAAAATTGCAGACGCTCTCAAAAGCAAGGCTGAAACCCTTTAGACATTACCCGTTGTATACCATTCTGACCCCGGCCGATTGCCGGGGTTTTTCGTTTATGGAGTATCGGATGGACCCTACTGACCTCGGCCCAGGCACAGCCACCTGGCTGGGCGGTACTGGAACCGTGTTGCTGGCAGCATTCCTTTGGTTGCGTAAATTCCTGTCGAAGGATGCTGCCGACAGGGCGATGGATAACGCCGATATCTTCACGCTTCGCCGGCTGAATGAGCTGCTGGACTCCGAGCGCGTTGCACGAAAGGAGGCTGAAGCTCGCGCTGACCAGTTCGCCAAGGAGCGGAACGAGCTCGCCGCCGCAGTCGGGCGGATGGAAGGGAAGATTGAAGCCCTCACCAGCCAGGTCGCACAGCTCACCGCAACGGTAACCTCGCAGAGCGAAGAGATCGCCCGCCTGCGTACCAAGCTGGGAGGCATCAGCTGATGGACAGATGCGCAATGGAATTCATCGCTCGCCGCTGGTGGCGCCGAGCAGAGATCTGGGTGATCGCTGCGCTGCTGCTCGCCGGCGGCCTGATCCTGGGTTACCAAGCCGGCGTGTGGTCAGCAAGCAGTGAGCAGACCAAGCAGCTCGCCGAAGTTCGCGCCGCCTACGATGCAGCGCTGGGCAAGCGCGACGTCCGCCTCAGTAGCTTGGCCGAGAAGACGCAGGATGCAGCGGTAAAAGTGCAGGAAGCGTCGAACTCAGCAGTCCAAGCCGCCGATACCGCGAGCAAGGCAGCAGAGAAGGTCAACGAAGCCGTTGAACGGCAAACGCCCTAACGCTTGCTGGATGGCTGGAGGTATTTGATGGCTCGCCTAAAGACACTCGCGACTCGCGTCAAAACGCAGGGTGATCGAGTGGCAACAGCTGAGCCTGACTCATGGCGGGCTGATAAGCGAACATCCAACCAGCGTGGCTACACCTACGAGTGGCAGCAAGCGCGACTCGCTTTCCTCAATGACAACCCTCTGTGTGTGTACTGCGATCGTGAAGGTCGAGTCACTGCCGCGTGCATCGTCGACCACAAGATCCCGCATCGTGGTGACATGGTGCTGTTCTGGGATCAGGCCAACTGGCAGTCCTTGTGCAAGCCCTGCCACGACGCGGTGAAGAAGCGGGAAGAGGCGTTGATGACGCGTCAGGCGTGAAGCACGTCGTTGCCCCGTCTGCCGCACCACCAAGGTGCAGCACGTCACTGCCCCACCGGGGGGGGGTGAAATTCTGGGAAGTGAATTTCTTCTAGACCACTCGCCCCCGCACGGACAGATTTTTTTCCTCTCATAGGTTTTTTGTTAATGGCGTTAACACCCAAACAGCAGGCATTTGTGAATGCTGTTAGGGAAGGTGCGTCCAATAAAAATGCAGCCATCGCCGCGGGATACGCGGTCGACAGCGCATCGGTTGCCGGCTCGCGCTTGGCAAAACACCCAGACGTCATGGCTGCACTTGCTGCGCCCAGCGTTAACAAAATTGTTAAAGCCCGCGCACCCCGTTCTGCACCCATCGCTGATGTCGGCGAAGCATTCGAAGAGGCTACTGAGGCTGGCTTCGATCTTGCCCAAGCGATGCGGCACAGCGACCCAAAAGATTTTCTGCTTGCCGTAATGAACGACTTTGGCAGTGAAGCCAAGCTTCGGGTGGATGCGGCAAAGGCATTGATGCCCTTCATGCACCAGCGTAAGGGTGATGCCGGTAAGAAACAGGACAAGCAGGACGCCGCAAAGCAGGCCGGTGCCGGTCGCTTCGGTACTGGCGCGCCACCGCTCCGCGCGGTGAAGTGAAATGGAATGGACAACAGCTTGCCCTGATTGGGAAAAGCGCATCCTAGCGAGCGAGTCGCTGGTTCCAGTTGCTCCACTGTTCCCTTCGGAACGCACAGAAGCGATGGAGGTTTTCAAGCAGCTTCGTGTTGCGGACATGGCCGGCAAGCCGACGATGGGCGAAGTCTCTCGCGACTGGATCATCGATTTCGTTGGTTCAGTGTTCGGCTCGTACGATCCGGAGCAAGGCCGGCGGCTGATCACCGAATTCTTCCTTCTGATCTCGAAGAAGAACACCAAGTCGACGACCGCCGCGGGAATCATGCTCACCGCGCTGATCCGCAACTGGCGTCATTCGGCAGAGTTCCTGATCCTCGCGCCGACTATTGAGATCGCCAACAACAGTTTCTTCCCTGCTCGCGACATGGTGAACAGCGATGACGAACTGTCGGAACTGCTCCAGGTGCAAGACCACACTCGGACCATCACTCACCGCCTGACCGGCGCCACGTTGAAAGTAGTGGCCGCCGACAGCGACACGGTCGGCGGCAAGAAAGCTACCGGCGTTCTGATCGACGAGTTGTGGTTGTTCGGCAAGCGTCCGAACGCCGAGAACATGCTGCGTGAAGCCTGCGGTGGCCTGGCATCACGGCCTGAAGGTTTCACGATCTTTCTGTCTACCCAATCCGACGAGCCTCCGGCTGGCGTCTTTCGGCAGAAGCTGAACTATGCCCGCGGCGTTCGGGATGGGCGCATCAACGACAAACGCTTCCTTCCGGTGATTTATGAATTTCCGGAAGAAATGATCAAGGCAAACAAACACCGGGATCCTGCCAACTTCTTTGTCACCAACCCCAACATGGGCGCCTCGGTCGACACCGAGTTTCTGCTTCGTGAGTTTCAGAAGGCGAATGAAGACGGCGAAGAGTCAATGCGGGGCTTCCTTGCGAAGCACTTGAACGTTGAGATCGGTTTGGCGCTGCGCTCGGATCGCTGGGCTGGCGCCGAGTTCTGGGAAGCGCAAGCGCGCCCGGCTGGAGTCAGCTTCGAATACTTGCTCGATCGCAGCGAAGTCATTGATGTTGGAATCGATGGCGGCGGACTGGATGACTTGCTTGGCTTTGCCGCTATCGGCCGTGATCGCGATACGAGGGAGTGGCTGTTGTGGACCCATGCATGGGCGCATCCATCCGTACTGATTCGCCGTAAAAGCGAGGCAGCCAGGTTCCATGACTTTGCTCGCGATGGGCATCTCACGTTGGTCAAAGCCATTGGTGACGACGTGACGGAAGTGGCAGAGCTGGTCGCCCGCATCGAAATGGCAGGCCTATTGGACAAGGTGGGGGTCGACCCGGCTGGCGTTGGCGCGATCCTCGACGCACTGGTGGCGGCAGAGGTGCCGGAGGAAAAGGTGATCGGCATTTCTCAGGGCTGGAAGCTCGGTGGCGCCATCAAAACGACTGAGCGCAGGCTCGCGGAAGGCGGTTTGGTGCACGGTGGTCAACCGTTGATGAACTGGTGCTGTGGCAATGCTCGAGTAGAGCCTCGCGGCAACTCGATTCTTATAACCAAGCAAGCATCGGGCTTCGCCAAAATCGACCCGTTGATGGCGACCTTCAACGCCGTATCGCTCATCTCGCTGAACCCGCAGGCCCAGGGCGGCCTCGACAATTACCTCTCCGACGGATTCTTCGGACTCATCGGCTCGAACTCATAGGCTGAATATGGCATCTCGTTGGTACAACCCGCTGACATGGCGCATGTTCGGCTACAACGACCCTGCGACCGGAGAATACATCGAAGTAGAAATGCTGGCCGGCGGGAAGCGCACCAAATCAGGGGTGACCATCACAGCCAAAACCGCCCTTACGATTCCGATCGTGTGGTCCTGCGTGAAGATCCTGAGCGAGTCAGCTGCTGGTCTACCACTGAAAATATTCGAAGATACGTCGGCTGGACGGGTGTTGGCTGATACCAAAACCCGACAAGCTCGATTGTTGCGCAAGCCCAACCCGCACATGACGAAGCTGAATTTTCTGAAGTGCGCCGTTGTGAATATGGCGTTGCGTGGCAACGGTTACAACATTATCGAAAGGGCTGATAACGGTGATTGGATCGGCCTGATCCCGGTCAGTGCTGACGACGTCGAAGTCGACACCTCGGACGATTTGCTCTACTGGGCAACAGTCGGCGGCAAGCGTTTTCCGGTATCACCGGAGAACATGCTGCATTTCAAGCTCTTCAGCGTCGACGGGATCATCGGACTCTCGCCGGTTGAGTACATGGCCGAGTCGATGGGTTTGTCAAAGACAGCGCAAAACTGGTCCGCAATGTTCATGCGCAAAGGTGGGTTCACCGGCGGCTATGTCATCTACGACCAGTTTCTGACGAAGACCCAGCAAGCGCAGATCATGGAAAAATTTCCGGATGTGCGCAAAGGCGACGTGAATGACATTGGCTCCATGGGCATTCTTCAGGGCGGCCCGAAGATCGTTCCTGCAGGGCTGAGCCAGAAAGACAGTCAGTTCATCGAGTCTCAGCAGTTTCAAGAAGAAGCGATCGCCGGCTGCTACGGCGTTCCTCTCTACCTGGCCAATCGCGCCGGGAAGACTTCCATCATGGGGTCGAACCTGGAACAGCAAACCAGTGGGTTCGTTACGTTCGGGCTCAAGCCTTACCTCGACGCTATTGAAGACGAAATCAACGACAAGCTTTTTCGCGACAAGCCCCAGTTTGTGGAGTTTGTCGTAGAGGGTTTGCTGCGAGCCGATAGTGCAGGGCGGGCCACCTACTACCAAGCAGCCCTCGGTGGGTCCGGCGGCTCTGGCTGGATGTGCATCAACGAGGTTCGTCGCAAAGAAAACCTTCCTCCGCTGGCTGGCGAAGAATACGACCGGGTTACCCGGTGGGAGCTGCAAAAAAATGTCAACGCTTGAAGTCCCGTTTGAACTCAAGGCGGTGGACGACGCCGGCAACTTCGAAGGCTATGCCGCCGTGTTCAATAACATCGACCTTGGCGACGACGTCATTTTGCCTGGTGCCTTTACCCGGGTGAAAACCACACGCGGCGGCAAGTTGAAGCTCGCTCTCTACCATGACCTGACTCGGCTTGTTGGCGCTGCTGATTACACGCAGGACGATTACGGGCTGCTGCTGAAGGGGCGCGTGAACTTGGCGGTGAGCTACGCCCGAGACGCGTACGAACTCATGAAGGCCGAGATCCTGGACAGCATGTCGATCGGTTTCAACACCATCAAGGCTGACTTCGAAGAGCGCGCCGGCCGCCGCGTACGAATCATCAAGGAAGCTGAGCTTTGGGAAGGTTCCTTCGTGCCATTCGGCATGAATCCAGCGGCTCAGGTTCTCACCGTGAAATCTGACATTCGACTTTTCGAGAACGCCCTTCGCGAACGAATGGGGCTTTCTCAGAAAGAGGCGGCAGCCGTCGCCTCACTCGGCTATCCCGCGCTACGCCGTGACGGCGGCAGCGAGGCCACGGCGATCGTGGAAGGGCTGAAAACACTCTCCAGCACTTTTGACCAATTTTTTAAGGTGTCGCCATGACCGATGCAATTCAAGAAGTAAAAGCCACGCTCGAAACCCAACTGAAGGAAGGGTTCACTGGTTTGCAAAAAAAGTACGACGCTGTTGCCGATGAGATGCAAAAAGGCAACACCGTCACCACTGAGATGAAATCGCAGATCGAAAAGCAGAAGGGCGAAATCGAGCGCGTCATCGAACAGGTCCAGAAGCTTGAAGAAAAAGGCATCAAGCTGCGCAGCCAGCCGGGCGAGTCCAAAAGCTTTATCGACCTGGTCAAAAACGACGATGCCTACAAATCGTTGCAGGCGAAAAGTGTTTCCCTCGCCGATATCGAAGTGACCAAGTCCGACATGGCCAGCATGAAGGAAATGAAGGTCACCAGCGCCGGTATCGTTGCGCCGAACTATGACCCAGTCATTCAGCCGGGGATCCGCCAAGAACTGCGCATCCGCGACTTGCTGACCACCGTTCCGGTCACGGGCCAGCAATACACCTTCTTCAAAGAAAACCTGCACACCCGCGGCGCCGCGCCGGTTGCTGAGGGCGGCTTGAAGCCCACCAGTAACGTGACTTTCACGACCCAAACCGACCGAGTGAAGAAGATCGCCGTCTGGATGCCGGTGACCGACGAGGCGCTCGACGACGTTCCTCAGCTGATGGCCTACCTGCAGGAACTGCTGCGTTACGACCTCAAGCTCGAGGAAGAGCGCCAGATCCTGAAGGGGGACGGCACCGGTGAGAACCTGAATGGCCTGATGACCCAGGCCACTGTGTACGACGCGGCGCTGACCAAGGCTGGCGATACTGCTATCGATCTTGTGCGGCGCGCAATCTACCAAGTTCGCAAGCAATCGATGCTGTCCGCCGACGGCATCGTAATGACTGAACTTGACTGGATGAACATCGAGCTGCAGAAGGACGGCGAGAACCGCTACCTGTTCGCGAACCTGCAAGGGCTGGTCACCCCAGTTCTCTGGGGCCGTCCGGTGGTGACTTCTGACAGTGTCGACGAGGGTGACGAAGATACTGGTGGCGAGTTCTTGGTCGCTAACTTCGCTCGCTCGTCCGTGCTGTTCGATCGCATGTCGTTCCTGTTCAAGATGGGCTTGATCAACGATCAGTTCATCAAGAACGAGCGCGCGCTGCTGGTTGAAGAGCGCCTCGGCCTGGGCGTGCGCCGCCGTGAAGGGCTGGTCAAAGGCCGCTTCACCGTCGTGGCCTAATCCCCGCATCGACCACTGGCCGGACTTTGTGCCGGCCTTCTCATTTCAGGAGACAACATGAAAATCAAAGCGCTGTGGGGATTTGTCGGTAACGCGCAATTGCTGGGTGCCGACTCGAGTTCTGTGAAGGCCGGTCAGGTGTTCGAAGATGTAGATGATGAATATGCCCATACCTTGATCGGCAAGGGGTTGGCAGAGGAAGTCGACGGTGAAGGCAAGTCGAAGCCTGCAAAGCCAAAAGACACCAAGCCGACTGGCCCTAAAGAGAGCAAGTAAATGATCGAGCTATCCCTGGTGAAGCAGCATTTACGTGTCGATCATGATGATGAAGATGCCTCGATCCAGGGATATATCGATGCGGCCCTAGCGCACGTTGAGCAGCACTGCGACAGGGTGCTTGTCGAAGGAGAGCCGCTACTGCCCGAGCAAATGGGTCTGACTAAAGACGTCCGTCAGGCTGTGCTCTTGTTGGTCGGTCATTGGTACTCAAACCGAGAGGCCGTGATGATTGGATCGAACGGTGTTTCCGCATCTGAAGTTCCGCTCGCTTATGAAAGGTTGCTCTGGTACCGCAAACGTTTCTGAGGAACTGCCATGGCTGCTTATCGCGAACCCGCCGCCGGCGAATTGAATCGGCGCTTGGCGATCCGCCGCAGGATTGATCTGCCAGCAAATGACATGGGGCTGGATCCGTTGTTCTCTGTGCTCAAAGGGCGCTGGGGGAAGATCCAGCCTGTTGGCACGGCGGTGTATGCCGAAGGCGTACAAACCGACGCCAAGGTGACGCATCGAATCTGGTTCAGGATCCTCAAAGGTATTACCGATGCACATGAAGTCGTGCATGTTGCCAAAGTGCCAGGTGCTGAAGATGTTTATGAGGTGGTCCCTGATACCCCGCTCTATCGAGTAAAACGCTCTGCGGACATGAATGGGACTAGGCGCTTCACGCTGCTCGAAGTCGAGGAACTCAGCCCATCACAGTCTGGGACGGGAATCTATGTCTAACTCAGCATCGATCGATGGTTACCTGCACGTCGAAGGGTTCGATAATTTCGAGCGTGACGCCTTCGACAAAAGAAAGATCCGCGCAGGCATGCGCAAAGTTGGGCTTCTGATTACTCAGCGAGCGCAGATGAATCTTATTCTTGGCAAAGGCCAAGACGGTTACCCGGTGAATCGAACGGGCGCAACGGTTGAGTCGATCAGCTTTAAGGTATCCCGATCCGGCTTCCTCGTCCGTATATCCCCAACCAAAACTTCGGCGATGGAAGAGTTCTATCCGGCGTATCTGCACTACGGTGTGAAAAAAGGCCGAAAAATTGGAAAGCTCGCACCGGGGCAAGGGAAAGGCAAAACCAATCGGCGCGCTAAGGGAGAGCGAGCGGCGGCGCTCGCTGAGCGCGCTTCTGGCGAGTGGCGAATAAACCCCCGCGATAACTACATGGCCGATGCTCTGCAAGACTCGGCCTCGCAAGTTCAATCGATTCTCTCTGCCGCGTTCGCTAACGCGCTGGGCTGATCGCTACTCCGGACACCCGCATGAAATTGAATCCTATCGTTGCCCATCTGCGGCTGACGTGCCCGACCTTTGCCGATCGCGTTGCGGGCGGTATCGACTGGGATTCTGTCGTCGACAGTGCCCAACTTGAGTTGCCAGCCGCTTACGTGATCGCCACTGCCGACGCGGCCGCGCCCAGCAAAGCGCAGAACGCGGTTGTTCAGGACATTACCGATCAGTTCAACGTAGTGATCGTGTTGAAAACATCGGACGAGCGCGGCCAAGCCGACAACGATTTGTTGCACGACATCCGCGCCGAACTCTGGCGTGCTCTGGTCGGTTGGAAACCGGGACCTGAATACACGCAAATCGAATACGGAAAGGGTGCCTTGCTGCATATCAGCCGGGCGCGGGTGGTTTATCAATTCACCTTCTTCTCCGAATTTCAGCTCGGTCGCAATCGATCGGACCAGCCGCCAGAGACGTGGCAGGAAATGGAACTCGACGGCCTTGTGCCATTCACTGGCGCGACCATCAACATGGACTGCATCGACCCCGCAGATCCAAACCTGAAACGACCTGGCCCTGACGGTCGCATTGAAGTTGTATTCACTGGAGACGTAACACCATGACCAAGCGCATCACTGTGGTGCCGGCCGCTGGCCGCTCTGTGCCCGATCCGGAGGCTGGCGACCTGTTGCCCGTTGAAGGCCGGGAAGTTCCTGACAACGCCTGGTGGCGCCGCCGCCTCGCTGACGGCGATGTAAGAACCAAAAATGTCGAAGCCCCACCCACCAAAGCCGGCAAAACGGCGCTGATCGAGGAAGGCAAATAATGGCCATCGGATTCAGCAACATCCCCGCCGATATCCGTGTGCCGCTGTTTTATGCGGAGATGGATAGCTCGGCGGCAAACAGCGCTTCGAGCGTGATGCGCCGGCTCATCGTCGGGCAGGTCAATGACGACGCCCAGAGCGAAAGCATCGGCAAGCTGGTGCTGGTCTCCAGCCTCGCGATCGCCAAGAGCATTGCCGGCCAAGGCTCGATGCTCGCCGCGATGTACGAGACCTGGCGCAAGGTCGATCCGATCGGCGAAGTCTGGTGTCTGCCCGTGCAGAACGAAACCGGCACAGCTGCCTCGGCAACCGTCACCATTACCGGCGCGGCAACCGAGACCGGGCTGTTGAATCTGTACATCGGCGGCGTCCGGGTACAGTCGGTGGTTGCGTCGGCGGCAACACCAACAATCGCTGCCGCTGCGCTCGCTGTGAAGATCAACGCGACGCCAGATCTTCCGGTCACCGCTACCGCCGCCAATGGCGTGGTTACGCTGACCTGCAAGTGGACCGGCGAAAGCGGCAACGACATCAGCATTCAGATGAACCGCCTGGGCAAATCCAATGGCGAATCCACGCCGGCAGGCTTGAACGTCGTGGCCACGGCGATGAACGCGGGCGTTGGCGCGCCGGACGTGGTCGATGCGATCGCAGCGCTGGGTGATGAGCCCTTCGAGTTTCTATGCCAGCCATGGTCGGACACGACCACGCTGAATGCCTGGAAGGACACGATGGACGACAACACCGGCCGCTGGAGCTGGGCCAAGCAGTTGTTCGGCCATGTGTACACCGCCAAGCGCGGCACCATCGGTACGCTGGTCGCCGCCGGACAGGTACGCAACGACCAGCACATGACCATTCAGGGCGTCGAAGTCGGCGTGCCTCAACCGGTGTGGGTGGTAGCGGCATCGCTTGCGGCGCGTACGGCGGTGTTCATCTCTGCCGATGCCAGCCGTCCAACGCAGAGCGGCAGCATGCCCGGTGTTGATCCGGCGCCGGCCAGTGATCGCTTCACGCTTACCGAACGCCAGTCTCTGCTGAACTACGGAATTGCGACGTCGTACTACGAGGGCGGTTACGTACGCATTCAGCGCTCGATCACCACCTACCAGAAGAACGCCTATGGCCAGGCCGACAATTCGTATCTGGACAGCGAGACCATGCATCAGTCGGCGTTCATCATCCGCCGCATGCAGAGCGTGATCACTAGCAAGTACGGTCGGCACAAGCTGGCGAGCGATGGCACCCGCTTCGGCGCCGGTCAGCCGATCGTCACTCCAGCGACCATCCGCGGCGAACTGATCGCCCAGTACGCCAAGCTCGAGCTGGAAGGTCACGTCGAAAACGCGGATCTGTTTGCCGAGCACCTGATGGTGGAGCGCGATCTCAACGACCCAAGCCGGGTCAACGTTCTGTTCCCGCCTGACTACATCAACGGCCTGCGCATTTTCGCGCTGCTCAACCAGTTCCGCCTCCAGTACGACGAAGCGGCGTAACGCTCAACTGAACACCCAGCCCGCCCAGTGCGGGCTTTTTCATTCTGGAGACAAAGACCATGGGCGAAAAAGTAGCCGGCACCGCGTACGTCAAAGTAGACGGTGAACAGCTGACCATCACGGGGGGCGCGGAAGCCCCGTTGATGGAAGTCAAACGAGAGACGATCTATCCGGGGTTCTTCAAGGAGGAAGAGCTCGCGCCGTACCTGAAAATGACGGCGCTGATGCCGCAGGGCTTTCCGATCAAAACGTTGGCCAACGGCCGAGATATGACGGTCACATGTGAATTCAACAACGGCCGCGTGTACGTTCTGTCCGGTGCTTATCTGGTTGATGAGCCTTCGTTCAAAGGCGACGACGGCACGCTTGAACTGCAATTCGATGGCATCAAAGGGAGCTGGCAATGAGTGATTCAGTAAAGCTGCAGGTTGCGATCGAGGCTCACGGCGAGCCGTTGGCTGAATTGACGCTGCGCCGACCAACGGTGCAAGAGGTCAGGGCTATCAAGGCGCTGCCTTACAAGATTGATAAAAACGAAGAAGTCAGCCTGGACATGGACGTGGCCGCCAAATACATCGCAGTGTGCGCTGGCATTCCTCCGTCGTCGGTCAACCAGTTGGATCTGTCTGACCTCAACGCACTGAGCTGGGCGGTGGCAAGTTTTTTCATGACTGCGGCGTCGTCTCCATCACCGACCTAATCGCAGTCGCCTACGACCTCGCCTGGTTCTGGAAGGTTGACCCCGAACAGATGATGGACAGGCCACTGGATGTGCTTCGCGAATCGCTGGAGCACGCCCAACGAATCAACCGGATCCAGCAGGTGCAGTGATGGCGGACAAGTTCCAGCTCAAGGCGTTGATCACCGGCGTCGACAAGCTGTCGCCGACGCTGAAAGGAGCGGCAAAAAACGTTGCGGGCTTCCGCAAGCAATTGAACAAGTCGGGTCTCGGCAACATCGGTTTTAAGGATGTGGTTCAAGGCGGTGCGTTTGCGGCGCCTTTCATTGCAGGCGCTCGCGCTGCGATGGAGTTCGAAACATCGATGGCGGACGTGAAGAAGGTTGTTGACTTCGACACGCCTGAGCAGTTCAAGCAGATGGGCAAAGACGTTCTCGATATGTCCGAGAGGATGCCCGTTGCGGCGAGCGGCATTGCCGCGATCGTCGCTGCTGGTGGTCAAGCCGGTTTCGCCCGTGGCGAGTTGAAACAGTTCGCCGAAGATGCGGTGAAGATGGGGATCGCTTTCGATCAGACGGCGGATCAGTCCGGCGACATGATGGCGAAGTGGCGGACCTCGTTCAAACTCACCCAGCCGGAAGTGGTGAAACTGGCCGACCAGATCAACTACCTGAGTAACACCGGACCTTCCTCGGCGGCGCAGATTGCTGACATCGTTACTCGCATCGGGCCTTTGGGTGCGATCGCTGGTTTGGCGTCAGGCCAGATCGCCGCGATGGGCGCAACGCTCGCGGGCGTCGGTGTGCCGAGTGAGGTCGCCGCAACCGGTATGAAGAACTTCATGCTTGCGTTGACGAAAGGCGGCTCCGCTACAAAACAACAGGCCAAAGCCTTCAAGTCCTTGCGACTGGATGTGAAGGACTTGGCGAAGTCCATGCAGAAGGATGCCCAAGGCACCATTGAAGATGTGCTTGCCCGAATTGCTCAGGTTGATCCTTCAAAGCAGGCTGGGCTACTCACCGAGCTGTTCGGAACCGAATCGGTTTCGGCAATTGCTCCGCTTCTGACTAATCTGGATTTGTTGAAAAAGAGTTTCCGCGACGTTGAGGACGGCTCTGGTTTTGCGGGTTCGATGCAGAAGGAATACGCCGCGCGTTCGGCCACAACCGCCAACGCAATGCAGCTCCTGCAAAACCGCGTAACCCGACTGGGCGTTGAAGTCGGGAACGCGCTACTTCCTCCCTTCAACGAGTTGATGACCGAAATAGGCCCTCTGGTTTCAAGGGTTTCGGCCTTGGCATCTGAGCACCCTGGACTGATCAAAGGGGTTCTAGGTGCTGGCGTGGCTTTCGGTGTGATGCGCGTGGCAGTCACCGCGGCCATGTGGGCCATGAAGTTGTTCAGCGCCGTAACGGCAATGAGCCCGGTCGGCATCATCGTGCGGGTCATTGCTCTGGCCGCTGGCTTGCTGATCGCGAACTGGAAGACGGTTGCTCCGTTCTTCGAAAGGATGTGGGAGCGGGTGCGGCGTCCGGCAATGGTGTTCTGGGAGTGGATCAAGCTGGCATGGCAGTTCACGCCCATGGCGCTGATTCAGGAAAACTGGGAGCCGCTGACCAAATTGTTCTCTGCAATTTGGAATGTGCTTTACGCCGTATCCACGCCGGTGATGAAGTTCTTGGGTGATCTGTTCGATTGGAGCCCGCTCGGGATGGTCGTCAATAACTGGGAGCCCATTGTGGCCTTTTTCAAAGGCATGTGGGATCGCATCAGGCCAATCCTTGAGCCGATGATGAAACTCCTCGGCATGGAAGAGGGGGGTAAAGGTTTCATCCAGACGGCTACAGACAAGGCGAACGAGTTCGCAGAAGCGCAAACGGCCCGCAATGCCGGTGTCGGCGGTGGTGACGGTTCGCTGATTGAGTCCGGCGCCGTGGAGGGCGCACAGCGCTATCAGCGAATGATGCGTAACGGCATGGGGATTCCCAGCACGGATAAATTGTTGAGCGCTCCAAACCTCGCTGGCGAGTCCAGTGGTGTTCTGCAGCAAGCCTCGGCCAATCAGGCTCAGAAGCTTAACGGTGAGTTGAGCATCAACATCAATGGAGCGCCGCCCGGCACGACTGTTGACCAGCCAAAAACCAATCAGCCCGGACTGAGCATCAAGCCCAGTGTTGGAACACGAACCATCGGCATAATGAGGCCCGGTCAATGACGAAGACGTGGCGTGATGAGATGTTGCCGGCTTCGTTTCGGGGGGTCAGTTTTCTGATCCCCCAAGCGTCGGTGCCTATCGGCATGAAGGTGCAGTTACATGAATTCCCGCAGCGGGATGAACCCTACGCCGAGCAATTGGGCAAGCAGGCGCAAGTGCACCGGCTGGTGTGCTGGATTATTGGTGATGACTGCTTTGAGCGCCGCGACAAATTCATTGAGGCCCTGCAAAAGCCTGGTGCTGGCGAGTTGGTGCACCCTTGGCTGGGTCGCATGCAGGTCAAGGCCGGTGAAGCTGAAGTCACCCATGAGTACACGCAAGGCGGCATGGCCTCGTTCGCGGTCACCTTCTACCCCGATATCCCGCTGACGTTCCCTAAACCGAAGGTCAACACCCAGCAGCAAGTCGTCAAGGCTTCGGAGACGTTTTGGGAATCCGCTTTGAGACGTTACAAGGCCGCGATGGCGGCAGTGGATCAGGCGAAGCTCGGGATTGCTCGACTGCGCAACACACTGTCGGGTGTCTACACCGCGATCCAGCAACAGTTTTCCAGCATCGTCGGTGTGTTCACGAACCTGACTGGTTTTGTGCAATCGCTGATCAATGCCCCGGATGCGCTGTCCGCTCTTTTCGGGAGCTACTTCAGTGACTTTTCGTTAGATGACTATTTCGGCGAAGAGTCCGATTCGAACTACCGCGACTCGGTGGCCAGCGCGACGCAGCAGACTGAATCAATCGTCAGCATCAACACCGTAAGTCAGGCAGGCGGTGTCGACGCCGCTGCGGCGTCACAGGCCACGGCCAACCTGGTTCAAGACGCGCTGCTCATGCAGGTGGCGTTGATCGTCAGTCAGATGCCAATTGCCTCTCAGCCGGTTTCAACGGTGTCCGCGCCTTCGGTTGAACAGCAAGCGGTGCAACCCGTCGTGCGGGCGGAAGTCCCGGTGGCGGATGACGTGATAGAGCTGCGCGATACGCTCAACGAGGCGATCTTTCAGGCATCGCTGAAAGCTGACCCGGAGCATTACATCGTGCTGAACACTCTGCGTCAGTCGATCGTGAAGCACCTGACCGCCGTTGCGGAATCCGGCGTGCGCCTGGTGGAGATCACGCCACCGGAAACCCTGTCGGCGCTGGTGCTGGCCTACCGTCGTTTCGGTGACGCCACTCGCGAATCCGAAGTGGTGCAGCGCAATCGACTACGTCACCCAGGGTTTGTGCCTGCGCTGCCTATCAAAATCGCACAGAGGTAACTCATGGACGACAACAACGCTGTCAGCCTCACGGTTGATGGCCTGGATTACTCTGGCTGGAAATCGGTGGAGATCTCTGCGGGCCTCGAGGATCAGGCGCGCTCCTTCAATCTCGGCATCACATGGAAGTGGGCGGGACACCTCGAACCGCTGCCCATCAAGAACGGTGCCAAATGCCAGGTGCGTATTGGTGATGATCTGGTTTTGACGGGGTGGGTGTTCAGCACGCCGATCAGCTATGACCACCAGCAAATCACCACCGGTGTAGGTGGCCGATCACTGACTGCGGACCTGGTCGACTGCGCGGCCGTCAACAAGCCCGGCCAATGGAACAACCAGAGCGTGCTGGCTATCGTCAGCGCGCTTGCAGCGCCCTACGGCATTCGTGTGCGCAGCGAGATCCCGGAAGGGGCAAAGCTTTCTGATCACACCATTGAGCCCGGTGAAACGGTTTTCGAATCCATCGACCGCCTGCTGACCTTGTTCCGGGTTTTCTCGACAGATGACGCCAAGGGCATGGCGGTGCTGGCGAAGCCAGGTAGCGAGGTCCGCGCATTTGACGCGATCGAGGTCGGGAAAAATATCCTTACGGGGGATGCCGGTCTCGACTTCTCCCCCGTGTTTTCGGAATACCAAGTCCTCGGTCAAAAGAGCGGCAGCGACGATGAATTCGGCGAGCAAGCCGCCGAGGTATCTGCCTCGCAATCCGATCCTCGTGTAACCCGCAAGCGCGTGATGATCATCCAGGAATCCGGGCAGATGACCAATGAGCTCGCGATGGCTCGGGCGAACTGGGAGCGCGGCAACCGGATGGGGAAAGCGCTTACCACTACCTACACCGTACAGGGCTGGCGCCAGTCCAATGGCGCGCTGTGGAAGCATAACTCGTTGGCCCGCGTAATCGATCCCATCATTGGGTTCGATCGAATCATGCTCATCGCCCGCGTGACTTACACGCTCAATGACAGCGGCATGATCACCACGCTGGAGGTCGGCCCGCCTGATGCTTACGAGCCAGAGCCACACGACCCTCACAAGGATCGCAAGCTTAAGAAGGGCGGCAAGGCCGACAACTTCGAATACCTCATTCCCGCAGACTACGAGCCCAAAAAATGAGCCTGAAAAGCGTGATGGCACGCGGCACGGTGGTGCTGGCGGCGGCCGGGAAGATGATGCAGACGCTGCAGGTGAGGCTGACGGCCCGTGAATTGAAGGACAACGTAGAGCACTTCGAGCCCTACGGGCTGACCAGCAATCCATTGCCCGGTGCCGAGGTGCTGACAATGTTCATGAATGGCGACCGCTCCCACGCGATTGTGGTAGTCGCCTCTGATCGCAGATACCGCATCAAGGAATTGGAGTCGGGCGAGGTGGCCATCTACACGGACGAGGGCGACAAGATCCACTTCAAGCGTGGACGGATCATCGATATCGAAACCGGCACCTTGAACATCAAGGCAACGACCGCGGTGAACTTTGACACCCCGGTCATCAACCAGACCGGGCAGATCGTCTCCACGGGTGATCAGGTCGCTGGCGGCGTCAGCCAGATCAACCATCCGCACGCAGGTGTGGAGATGGGTGACGATCAAAGCGGCCCACCTGTACCGGAGGTTGGATGATTATTTCTGCTGACCGTGATGCAGCGCTGACCCGCGCAGTGCTGATCAGTTTGTTCACTTGGCGCCGAGCGCTGACCGACGATCCCGTAGACGATGACGAGCTGTTCGGGTGGTGGGGTGATAGCTACCCGAACATAGCGGACGACCGCATTGGCTCGCGGCTTTGGCTACTGCGCCGGGTGAAGCTGACCGACGCAACGCAACGAGACGCAGAGTTTTACGCGAACGAAGCCCTGCGGTGGTTGATGGATGACGGCCATGCAATCGCGATAGAGGTCACCAGTGAGAAGGCTGAAATCAGTCGCCTCAACCTGACGGTCATCATCACGGTGCCCGGCGGTAACCGCATCGAAATCAAACCCCTATCTTCCTGGCAGGTGATCTATGCCGTTTGAGACACCTTCACTGCCGGTACTCATCAGTCGCACGCAAAGCGATCTGGCCAGCGACGCGCTGCGCCGCTCCGATGCGCAGGTGCTGGCCCGTACCTTGAGTGGGACAGCCTACGGGCTTTATGGATACCTCGACTGGATCGTCGACCAGATACTGCCTGACCGCGCTGATGAGGAAACCTTGGAGCGGGTGGCCGCTCTGCGGTTGAACCAGCCGCGCAATGCCGCTCAGCCTGCCGAGGGGGGCGCCATCTTCGCGGCAGCGGCCGGCGCGGTGCTGGATGCTGATGTCGTGCTTCAGGCTGCGGACGGCCGTATGTATCGAGTTACGGCTGGAGTCACGACCGTGGCCGGCACGAATACCGCAACGATTGAAGCGGTCGAAGCCGGGGCGCTTGGGAACGCCGACGAGGGACTACAGCTGACGTTGGTCCAGCCCGTGGCTGGCGTCACCAATGCCTTCACCGTCATTGCCCCGGGGCTTTCGGGCGGCATCGAAAAGGAAAGCGTGGAGTCGCTGCGTGCCAGAGTGATCCGCTCCTACCGAGTCATACCGCACGGAGGATCGGCGGACGATTACGAGACCTGGGCTTTGGAGTTTCCAGGGGTTACGCGGGCTTGGTGCCGGGGCAACTATATGGGCCCGGGCACAGTTGGGCTCTTCGTGATGCGGGACAACGATCCTGTACCAGTGCCGAACCCTACGCAGTTGCAGGAGATCAAGGATTACATCGAGCCTTTGAGGCCAGTGACGGCCGAACTTTACGTTCTGGCCCCAACATTGAAACCCGTTCTTTACAGCATTCACCCGGTACCGGATACGACGGCGGTTCGCGCGGCGATCACGGCAAGCCTGAAAGACTTGCATGAGCGCGAAGCCGGGCTGGGTGACACGCTGCTGATCAGCCACATCCGGGAGGCCATCAGCGGCGCGGCCGGGGAAACCGACCACTCGCTGACCGTACCAGTCGCAGACGTGCCCGCCGCTGCCAATGAGCTGCTGACCTTCGGAGGCATCACATGGCTGTAGCGAGAACTGCCGATCAGTACCGCCGGCAACTACGCGGTCTGTTGCCCTCCGGCCCGGCGTGGGATCCGGAGTTGGTGCCCGAGATCGAGCTTGTGCTGCGTGGTGTGGCCCTCGAATTCTCCCGCCTCGATGCGCGCGCCGTAGACCTGATGAATGAGATGGACCCATCAGGCGTCAGCGAACTCGTTCCGGACTGGGAAGCCGTGATGAATCTGCCGGATCCATGCCTCGGCCCCAACCCTGCGTTCGAAGATCGGCGGCTTACGGTTCGAAGGCGACTGGTTGAGGTAGGCGGGCAGAGCAGGGCGTATTTCATCGAAATTGCGGTGAGCCAAGGCTATCCCGACGCCACAATCACCGAGCACCGAGCGCCCCGTATGGGGCGTTCTCGTTTTGGTGTTTCGCACTTTGGCACTTGGAATGCGCAGTTCATTTGGACGCTGAATACCGGAGGCCGTAAGCGGCAAGGTAGGCGCTTCGGTGCCAGCTATTGGGGAGGTCGGTTCGGCACTAACCCTGGTGACCCGCTGGAATGTTTGATACGCGGACCCGCGCCGGCGCATACCGTCGTGCACATCAATTATGACTGAGAGGTAGCAAATGGATTATCCAAAAAGTGTGCCCAGTATAGGTCTGGTAGACGGAAAGTTTGTTGATGAAAACCCGCTGACCGGCACGCCAGGTTCATTGATACCGTCGCAATGGGGCAACTCAATCACTGACGAGGTTTTGAATGTCGTCAGCGGGGCAGGGCTTACTCCAAGTGAAGAGGACAATACTCAACTGAGGGTCGCAATCAACCAGCTGGTGCAGTCGAGTGTTATTCCTGCGGCGAGCAAAGCCGAAGCTGAAGCGGGGACGGATAATGTCAAGCGGATGACGCCGTTACGAGTTTTTCAGGCGATTGCCAAGGTGGTAGGGCAAGCCACAGAAGCTGTGTTGGGTTGGGCCAAGGTTGCTACTCAGGCGCAAACGGATGCTGGTGAGGATGACGCCACAATGGTTACGCCGAAAAAGCTTAGGATGGGCGTCGTGTGGAATTTCGGTGCCAATGGTTACCTCGCGCTACCGTCTTGGCTGGGCGGTGTGATTATTCAATGGGGCCAGCAGACGGCGCAGGTAGGTACGGCGATCGCAGCAAACGCCTATCCGTTTCCTATGGCTTTTCCCAACCAGATTTTCCGAATCATCGGGGATCGAGCCTCAGAAATGCAAAACTCTAACAACCCCTCTACGGCCCATTATTTCACGGCGAACACTATCAACTGGTCTGTGACCCATGTGCGAGCATCGGGAAGCGTGGCGATTCCTTTCGTTTATTTGGCCATTGGCCGTTGAGGTAAGAATGAAATATCTGACTTTTAATGACGCTGGTGAGATCAACGGTCGCTACGACAGCAGCTTCTATGTGGCCCTTCCCAGTGATGCAATGGAGATATCGGAAGCTTTGTGGCGTTCAACGCTGAACGAAACGGATGGTGTTTGGCGCTTGGTAGACGGTGAGTTGTTGAAGCAGCCGCAGCCTGTCGTTGAGCCGAATCTACACGAGCAGGAACGCGACTGGCGGGATAAGGAGTTGGTGAAACTGATATGGCTGCGTGACCGACATCGCGACCAATTAGAACTAGGCATCGAGACAATCCTCACTCCCGAGCTGTTTACCGAACTACTGGTGCACATGCAGTCGCTGCGCGACTGGCCCCAGTCGCCGCAGTTTCCCGATCAAGCTCAGCGGCCTGTGGGACCAACATGGATTGCTGACCAAGATAAATAAACGCCCGCACCGCCTGGGCGTTTTTTTGTATTCGTAACTAGGCCCGCCATCGCGCGGGTTTTTTTGTGCCTGGAGAGAGCTGATGACTTTGACTGATAAAGACCGAGACATACTTGCCCGCACGCTTTGGGGGGAGGCGCGCGGCGAATCACTGGCTGGACAGTTAGCCGTGGCCTGGACGATTCGCAATCGAGTGAACGACGGTAAGACCAAGTCGTGGTGGGGCGAGGGCTACGTGGGCGTGTGCCAGAAGCCTTATCAGTTCAGCTGCTGGAACAAAACAGACCCGAACTATCAATTCCTGATCGGCGTGAAGCAGATCCCGTTCCGCGAACTGGCGCAGTGCCGAATTGCTGCTGACCAAGTGATCGACGGCAAAGTGCCGGATCCTACCGGCGGCGCCACGCACTATTACGCCACCAGCATCAAGGCACCGGGCTGGGCGGCGAAGGCCAAGCAGACATTGAAGCTCGGGCACCACGTCTTTTTCAAGGATGTTCCGTGACAGCCGTCGCTTGGCGCCTAATTGGCGTGCTGGCGCTGATGCTCGCCGGCTTCGGCAGTGCCTGGCAGTTTCAGGACTGGCGCTATGGTCGTCAGCTCGCCGAGCAGGCCAGGCTGCACACCGACACCCTCAATCAAATGGCCCTGGTCGGTGCGGCCGCGCAACAAGCTGAGCAGGACAAGCGTCTCGCGCTCGAACAGAAGCTGTCGGCCAGCGAGAAAACCCACTTTGAGAAAATGACCAATGCACAAAACGATCAGGCTCGCCTGCGCGATCGTCTTGCCACTGCTGATGTGCGGCTGTCAGTCCTCATCGCCGCGGATTCAGCCAGTGGGTGTGACGTGCCAAAAACCACCGGCGCCGGCAGCGTGGATCATGCAACCGTACGAGCCAGACTTGACCCGGCGCATGCTCAACGAATTATCGCCATCACCGACACCGGCGACCGTGGACTGATCGCGCTTCAGGCGTGCCAAGCGTATGTAAAAGCGCTGGCTCAATGACGAACCGATGCGCTTTCTACAATGATGAAAAGCGCCTCAATCGTGGCGGGGTTCAAGCAGCGAGCAGCTTCCAGCCCTTCCACAAAACCCTCGGCGCGTTCGACCGCCAGGCGGATATCGGCCTCACCCTGAGCATCCGAAACCCTGCGCACGTGACCGCCGATCTTGCTCTGCATTACTTGTGGAAGCTCGAGATCTTCAAGGTTCTTCATGGCGCTGGCCACTTCATTCCTCTTCACTGTCTCTCCGCTCCTGGAGCAATCGCTGGTTTTCATCATGGAGAAAGCTCCTTTGGTGTTCAACTTGAACAAATTTACGCTTCTCAGTCAGTAACTCCGATTCAACTGACATGAGCTTTGCTCTCAGAGAATCCCTCTCCTGTGTGATCCGGTCATTATCCCGAACCAAGCCTTGAACGTTTTCCAGCGCTCGCTGCAGCTGAAGGGTGAGCGCTTCGAATTCGTTCTCGTACATCCGGAGCTGATGCCGGCAGGTTTCGAGCGGAGTCGGGGTGCCGAGCCAATCGTCGGTGTCTTCTATATAGAGGGGGTCCACGGAGGCGCCTTGCTGAGTACTGTTTGGATGTACAGTAATCGAGGCGCCGTAACTGGGCGACCTTAAGGCGACGAGCTGCAGGCACAACCATTCAACGTGGAACTGGCGTCAATTTAGCTTAAGCATCTGCGCCAGTAATGGATCATTCGACCCCAAGACGGCCGCCTGTATATCCACGAAGTACATGCCTCCCGTAATTTCACCTACGACCTCGCCCTCTTCAATCCATTTTTTCAGCTGCTGCAGGCTAGGTTTATTGCCCGCATAGCGCAGCTTTCGATACTCGCTGGCCTCCATCAGCCTGGGCAGTCTAACGGTGACCTGAGAAAGAATTTTCATACTCCTTGCCCTCTCCGAGCCGCCTCTACACGCTCAACCAGACTGCTTCCAGCCGTCCTATCAAGCCGCGCTGGTTCACGGTAGTGAGCATTTGGCTCCACATAGTAATTGCGCCCATGCTTGATCGGGGCAGGGGAGATTCGCCCTTCGCGTGCCCACTTTCTCAGCGTGTTTGAGCAGGGAGGCGTTCTGAAGTGATCTTTGGCCCATTCAGTGAGAGTCAGTTTGGTCATGAAGGCACCGGGTCATGAGTTTATTATCAAACTTATTTCAGTCGGAGCTCTGGCTCTTTCTTAGCTTCGCAGCGCCCTCCGAGGAGGCTGATGACAACTTGGCGCAACACCTTTGCATGCCCATCCCCGCCGCGAATGCAAGGGATCGAGTTGTCATGTAACCAGCGTGACTGAGCGGCCGGCCGCTCATAGCCCGTAAATACGGCCATTTCGTCTTTCGTTAGAAACATATCGTTCGCTCGTGCAATGCTTATAACCCCTGCATTTGCTGCCGCTTGCGAGTAAAGAATTATCGCCATCACCGACACCAGTGACCGCGGACTGATCGCGCTGCAAGCCTGCCAGGCATACGTGAAAGAGTTCGCTTACGCGCGCACTGAATGAGTATAGCGGCGGTGATGTGAGGATTTGTCAATCCGGCGCCATCATGACAGCCAAGGTCATCTTGATGAATTCCTCATTCTTGTTGATGGCCCATAGTGCGCCACGCACGTTCTCAGCAACCTCGGCCGAGCCTCGCTGCTCAACCCAGTTTGTCAGCTCCATGATGGCTGCTTCGAGGGCGAGCTGGTTCTCGTTAATTTTGTAGAGCAGAGAAGGGAGCAAGTCTGAATTTGGCATGTGATGTCCTCCTTGATGAGGACAGCGTAGCAGTCGGAAGCGTCGAGACTTGTTTGGTAGAGAGCAGCCAGCAGTCACTCGTCGCGTTGCGTCGCTATGAAATAATCCAAAGAGGGGAGTTTGAAGGGAGGATGCTTAGCCCAATGGACGATTGTAGTTTTCGTCCCGCAAGGATGCCTCTGAAGATGAAGAACATATTCAGAGGTTCTGTCTCCGAACGGCTTTCCTGGGTCATAGGAAGGATAGCCAATATGATAATGCCAGAGATTGTGCTCGCGAACGAAGAGAACTTTTTTAAGCCATTCCCCGTCATCGGTAGGGATGTCGTCGGACTTCTTCAAGCGACCTTCTAGCAGTATCAGGCCGTTTTCCTCAACGTGCGTGATGAAATTATCAACAGGGAAGAGCTCATTCGCAGCCATGTCGAGATAGGTAATCTCGAAATGATCGCTCATGTTCACGATGTGGGCTGGCTGTTTTTCCTTCGGTTGCGTATCCATTCTCTTCGCTCTTCACCGGTTAGGCCGGCTGGAAAATTCACCACACCACTTCCTAGGGCCTTCTTCATAATTTCGAGATCGAAATTGAAGACCCGTTCCTCGGAATCATTCCTTGGCACGTTTGGTTTCTTCTGCATGTTTTTTGGCCCTTTTGGGTCCATAACCTCAGCTCGTATGAGATGAGTCCCGATAAAGCAACTACACGTTAGAGTGCGCCGGGAGCCAAGCGTTCATGTTCTACTCTCGTAGCGCTGTGGCGTAACGCAATCATAGCCTAGTGATGGCTCGCTAGAGAATAGATCCAATACTGTTCATTTGAACAGGTAAATTCGGGTGTGTGACGTGCAAAAGCTGTCATAAAGCTGGCAATACCGAGCCAAAACCACCCATTCAGACACAAAAAAGACACTTGCGGTAATCGCTAAGTGTCTGATTTGTAACGCTTATTTGGTGGAGCCGGGGGGATTTGAACCCCCGTCCGCCAGTACTCCGCTGTCGGTACTACATGCGTAGCCGTGTCTATTAAGTTAACCCTCAGCGACCCGACGGGCAGGGTGCTTTGGGCGAGTTGTGTAAGTTTTAGCCGCTTCGTCCACAACGTACTGCACGGCGATTCTGTTCTATATGACAATCATTTTGGGTTTACAGACATCCCCTGATGATTGCTGGACCCGAAGGTACCAGGAGCATTGTCAGCTGCAATTAAGCAGCGAGAGCAACACCGTATTGGTCGTCATTGGCAACTATAAGTAGTTGCAACAGTGGATTTACGACTTCTGTTACCAAGTCGGCATGCACCTAAAGTTTCGCAACCGGCGTCGAATCCTAAACGGCCCCGAACTCATTGCTCAATGAATCTGTTTGAGCAACAAGCCTGCACAGTGTACGTCAATCAGCCCGCGAGGCCAACCCGCAGGTTGGCCCGGCGTTGATCAATTGTTGGTGCCGGTGGCTTTGCGCATTTCCACGATGAGTTGCGAGGTTTCCGCAACGCAGTCGTCGATTTTGCCTTCGGCTTTGAGCGACTGGGCTCTGGCCACGCTGGTTTCAGCGCGCTGCACCAGCTCTGGTTTAGACGCCAACTGCGCCTTGGAATTGTTGATCGTCTGAATATTGGCATCACACAGATCGGCTGGTTTGTCTGCGGCGAACGAAGTGGACGCCATCATCGAGGCAGTAACGAACAGACCTAACAGTACAGAACGCTTCATGTGTATCTCCTTGAACTGAGGGATCCAGGCTTCGCTGACCGCTGGGCGAGCCACCGAATGGAGGAAAAGCCCCGATTGTTCGGGGCCTGTTCTGTGGATCGCCGTCTCGCTTGAGAGTTCTATTTTTCTTCAGGCGACTTTCGCCCGCGTGACCCGATCGACCAGATAAACCAGCCCGTGGTAGTCGATTCCGCCATGTTGCGTCAGACCGATCTCGCACGTCCGGCTGGTCGAAATCCCTTCGCTGCAATGCTGCACCGCCTCCTTGAGCGTGCGCAGCGAGTGACTGTTCAGCTCCGGCGTGGTGAATCCCTTGTCGCCGGCAAATCCGCAGCAATGAATACCTTCCGGAATGACCACCTGCTTGCTGCATTTGCGTGCGAGGTCGATCAGCGCTTGGCTTTCGCCCAGATGCTGGGTGCTGCAGGTGACGTGCACGGCAATCGGTGCGTCTTGAGGGGTGAAGTCCAGTCGGTCGAGAAGATGCGTACGGATGAAGCGCACCGGATCGTACAGATCCAGGCGAATGTCTCCTACGTCTTGAACCAGGCGCAAGGTGCACGGGCTGGTGTCGCAGTAAATCGGGTCGAGTCCGCCGCGGCTGGCGTGCAACAGTGCGCTGATCAATTCTTGACGTTTGTGTTCGGCCTGCTCGGCGTAGCCTTTGGAGGCGAAGGGCTGGCCGCAACAGAGATTGTCGAGATTGTCCGGGAAGACCACTTGGTAACCGGCTTTTTCCAGCAGACCGCGAGTTTTGTCGTACAGCGACATCTGCTCTTTATCGCCGGCTGCGGGGCCCATGACGCGCGAAACACAGGCTGCGAGATAGACCACCCGCGGGCGTTCGTCAGGCACGCTCGGGCTGAAGCGAATGGCTTTTTCCGGTCGGGGCATGGCGTTGGTCCATAACGGGACGTGGCCTTTGGACAAGCGTGTAAGCGTTGCCGACAACTTCGCCAATCGCGGCGCCCCAAGCATCATCCGTGCGCCGTTGGCGGCGTGCAGAGTGAAGCGTGCGCCTTGCAGGGTCTTGGCGAAATTTCCTTCGATCCAGTCAGCGCTTTTCTGATGGGTTGCGTGTCGGCCACGGAGCTTTTTCACCAGCTCACCGGTATTGATGCCTACAGGGCAGCGTTGCGCGCACAGACCGGTCGCGGCGCAGGTGTCGATGCCTTGGTAGTCGTAGGCTTTTTCCAATTCGGTGGTGTCGATGCCGGCACGTTTTTTTGCCTGAATATCACGCCAAATGACGATGCGCTGGCGCGGGCTCAGCGTCAGCCCTTTCGATGGGCAAACCGGTTCACAGAAACCGCACTCGATGCATTTGTCGACAATCTCGTCCGCCGCCGGCAGCGGTTTGAGATGTTTGAGATGGATCTGCGGATCTTCGCTGAGCACTACGTCCGGATTGAGAATGCCGTTCGGGTCGAGCAGACGTTTGAGCTGCCACATGAGTTGATAGGCGTCGCTGCCCCATTCCAGTTCCACGAACGGCGCCATGTTGCGCCCGGTGCCGTGTTCGGCCTTCAGCGAGCCGCCGAATTCCACCGCGACCAATTGAGCGACGTCGTCCATGAACGCCTGATAGCGTGCGACTTCTTCCGCGCTGTTGAAGCCCTGGGTGAAGACGAAGTGCAGATTGCCTTCCAGCGCGTGTCCGAAAAGGATCGCCTCGTCGTAGGAATGTTTTTCGAACAGCTCGATCAAGCGGTTCACGCCGATCGCCAGTTGCTCAACCGGGAAGGTCACGTCTTCGATGATCACCGTAGTGCCGGTTTTGCGCACGGCACCGACGGCGGGGAAGGTATCTTTGCGGATCGCCCAGAGTCGGGCGTTTTCCACCGGGTCTTCGGTGAAGTCGACCTGTTTCTCCACGGGGAAATCGCGCAGCGAAGCCATGATTTCCGCCAGTTGCTCCTGCAGCAATGTGGAAGACGCGGCGCGGGATTCGATGAGCAGCGCGCAGGCATTTTCCGACAGCAACTGTACGAAAGCGGGCATGCCTTTTTTATCCTGCACCGAGCGCAGACTACGTCGGTCGAGCAGTTCCACTGCGGATACCGGTTGGCTTTTCAGCACGGTCACCGCGTTGCAGCACGTCTCGACATCCGGAAACACGATCAGCGCCGAGGCCTTGTTCGGATGATCGATGACCGTGTCGTAAGTCACCGCACTGATGAACCCGAGCGTCCCTTCGGAGCCAACCAGCAAGTGGCTCAAGATATCCACAGGCTCGTCGAAATCCACCAAGGCGTTGAGTGACAGGCCAGTGGTATTTTTCAGACGATATTTGTGGCGGATTCGCGCAGACAGATCGGCATTCGCGCGGGTTTCGCGGCCCAATGTCGCCAGGCGTTCGAGCATTTCGCCGTGGCTTGAGCGAAATTCCGCGACGCTGGCAGGGTCTTCGGTATCCAGGCGTGTGCCATCGGCCAGCACCAGACGAATCCCGGCCAGGGTGTGATAGGTGTTTTGCGCGGTGCCGCAGCACATGCCACTGGCATTGTTGGCGACGATTCCGCCGATTTTGCAGGCATTGATCGACGCCGGGTCCGGACCGATCTTGCGCCCGAACGGTGCCAGCCAGGCGTTGGCCTGCGCGCCGATCACCCCCGGTTGCAGGCGGATCTGCGTGCCCTGCGCGCGAATCTCGCGAGCGTTCCAGTTATCCCCAAGCACAATCAGCACGGAATCGCTGATCGCCTGCCCGGACAGGCTGGTGCCGGCGGCGCGGAATGTCACCGGAACGTGGTCGCGTTGAGCCAGTTGCAGCAGCGCTACGACCTCTTCTTCAGACTCAACGCGGATCACCAGTTTAGGGATCAGCCGATAAAAACTGGCGTCGGTGCCAAAGGCCAGGGTCGACAGCGGATCGTCGAAACGCCGGTCAGCCGGAATCAGTTGTTCGGCATCACGCAGGAAAGCAGCAGGAAGACTCATTGATCCTCCAGAATCAGCACGACCAGATCTTTCGGGCCGTGTGCGCCGTAAGCCAGCACTTGCTCGATGTCAGCGGTTTTCGACGGGCCGGAGACCAGCAGCGCGTTGGTCGGCATGCCTTGCGCCCATTCGAATTCCTCTTGCACCTGATAGAAGTCGTCGCGGATCTGGCTGGCCTTGAGCAGGGCAAAATGTACCGGCGGCACCAAACTCATCAAGCGTGGCTCTTCACGGGTTGGCCAGATAATCAGGCTGCCGGTCGCGGCGATGGCGCCGAGGGTGCCGGTGAGGCTGGCCGGGGTGTCGTTGAACAGCTCGGCTTTCCACTCTTCCATCGGTCGGTCGTAGGATTTCAGTGCTGGCAGCTCTGGATTATTCGCCCAGTGCTGCGTGATGCGTTGCCCATGCGGCGTGGTCGGCGCGATCAACAGGCTTGGCAACTGGCGATCCCTTAGCAGTTGCGCGAGCAGCGCCGGCCACTCGGCGTCCGAGGTCAGATGTATTTCGGTGTGCACCGCTTCCATCAGTTTGCGAAATTGCGGGATGCGTTGTTCGGGGCTGTAAGTGTACGGCTGCGTCAGTAGCTCGACGTCGAAGTTGTCGGCGATCGGCGTGGTGCCTGTCAGACTTTTCCGTAGCTTGCCGAGGATATTGTGCTTGGCGCTCATCGATGCTCTCCCTGTTTGGCCAAATGCTCGCGGGCCATGTCATGCAACGAACGCGCGGCGGGTTTGGGCGCGCTGTGGTTCTGCGTCCATGGGCCGACGTTGCTCGGTGTCAACGCGCGTAGACGCGTGGCGAAGAAAGCGAACAAGCGATACAGCGTCGGCGAGCTGTTGAGCCTGGCCCAGGCATTCCAGATGAAACGTTCTTTGCGCGAATATTTGCTGCCCTGGCCCCGCATCACCTGATTCGGCGCGTCCGGGGCTTTGACGTTTTCCTCACGCAGACGGCGCAGGATTGCCGGGATCGGAATTTTTACCGGACACACTTCACCACAGGCGCCGCACAAGGAAGATGCGCTTGGGTGATCCGGGACTTTCGCCAGGCCGACCATGTGCGGCGTGATGATCTTGCCGATTGGCCCCGGATAAACCTCGCCATAAGTGTGGCCGCCGACTCGGGTGTAAACCGGGCAATGATTCATGCAGGCGCCGCAGCGGATGCAGTTCAGGGTCTGGCGCAATTCACTGTCGGCGAAGGCCTGGCTGCGACCGTTGTCGAGCAGCACCAGATGCACTTCCTGCGGGCCGTCGAGTTCATGTTCCTTGCGCGGGCCGGAGATCATGTTGACGTAAGTGGTGATCGGAATGCCCAGCGCCGAGCGCGTCAGCAGTGACAGCAGCGGCACCACGTCACGCAGGTTTTCCACGACTTTTTCGATGCCGGTGACGGCGATGTGCACCGGTGGCACGGTGGTGGTCATGCGCCCGTTGCCTTCGTTTTCCACCAGCAACAGGGTGCCGGTTTCGGCCACGGCGAAGTTGACGCCGGAGACGCCGATGTCCGCTTCGAAAAATTTCTGCCGCAGGACCCTGCGACCGATCTGAATGAGTTGGTCAACGTCCTTGGTGTATTCCACGCCAAGTTTGTCGTGGAACAAGGACGCGACCTGACCGGCATTCTTGTGGATCGCCGGCATAATGATGTGTGAAGGCTTCTCGTGGTCGAGCTGGACGATGTACTCCCCCATGTCGGACTCCAGACATTCAATGTCTCGAGCCTCGAGGAAATGGTTCATCTCCATCTCTTCGCTGACCATCGATTTGCCCTTGATCACTTGCCGCGCCTCGTGAGCGCGGATGATCGATAAGACGATGCCGTTGGCCTCGTCCACCGTTTCCGCCCAGTGCACTGTCACACCGTTGCGGGTCAGGTTCTGTTCCAGTTGCTCAAGCAAATCGGGCAACTTGGACAGCGCGCGGGCCTTGATCGAATTGCCCAGTGCGCGCAAGTGTTCTCTTTCGTGGGCATCGCTGAAAGCCGCTGCCCGCTTGGTCATCAGTGAGTCCATGGCAGTGCGGAAATTGTTCCGCAGCTGCTGATCACCCAAGGCGTTGTGTGCCCGGGTGCGGAAATCTTCTTCCACGGCCACCGTAGGAATAATCGCGGAAGTGCTCATTGCGCATCTCCGGTTCGCTGCCAGAGGAAGCTCGCCAGATGTTGCCCGCGTAACGCTTCCTGCTGTTTCTCCAGCGCGCCGTTGATGTTCATCAAACAGCCGCAGTCGGCACTCAGTACCTTGTGCGCGCCGGACTCCTTCAGTGCGCGGGTCTTGTCAGCCACCATCGCGCCGGAAATGTCTGGCATACGGACGCTGAATGTCCCACCAAAGCCACAGCATTCGCTTTCATGGTCATGATTGACCCGTTCCACGTTGCTCAACTGCGCCAACAACTCGCGGCCGTGCAGGTGGGTATTCATTTCACGGCGTGCCGAACACGAGGTGTGCAGCGCGACCTTCACCGGTTCGCCGCTGTCCTTGAGCTGCACCTTGCAGACGAACAGCAGAAATTCGGCCAGTTCATAAGTCCGAGCCGCGAGAGCCTGAACCTGTTTCAACGTTTCCGGCTCGTCCTTGAACAAGTTGGCGTAATGTTCGCGCAGCATGCCGGCACAGGAACCCGATGGCACCACCACCGGATAATCCCCGGCAAACAGCGCCAGTTGCGAGCGCGCTACCGTTCGCGCCTGCTCGGTGTAACCGGAGGTGTAAGCCGGTTGCCCACAGCAGCTCTGGCCTTGCGGATACTCGACCCGGATCCCTTCGCGCTCCAGCAAGTGGATCGCGTCCATCCCGGCCTCGGGGTAGAACAGGTCGACCACACACGTGCCGAACAGGTAGACCCGCGATGGTTTTTCGCTGGGGTATTGCCGAGGTTCGGGCAGTGGCGGTGCCACGCGAGTCGCGTTTGGCACAGCGTTGTAAAAAAGCTCGCTCATCAGGCGTGTCTCCGGGTGGGCCCGGTTATCCGTCTGTTGCGGCTGCTGAATATAGAGAGCATTGCTTTCAGCAGCCTTACAGACCGGGTGGTGAATTGCTGACGCCGGATCACGGGCCGGCGTCGGTTATTTCTGTCCTGCTTGTAGGATTAATGCACCAGCATGCCGGTGAACCAGTAGGCCTGAGCCAATGTGATCAAACCGACAATCGTTGCAAAGAATAGGCTGTGCTTGAGGGTGAAGCGGAACAGATCCGATTCTTTGCCCACCAGACCGGTCGCGGCGCAGGCCACGGCGATCGATTGCGGCGAGATCATCTTGCCGGTCACGCCGCCACTGGTATTGGCCGCGACCAGCAGGGTGTCGTTGACGCCGATTTGATGCGCGGTGGTTGCTTGCAACGAACTGAACAGCGCGTTCGACGAAGTATCCGAGCCGGTGAGGAACACACCCAGCCAACCGAGGAACGGCGAGAAGAACGGAAACGCCGCACCAGTACCGGCCAGCACAAGTGCCATGGTCGAGGACATGCCCGAGTAATTGGTGACGAAGGCGAACGCCAGCACCATGCCGATCGACAGGATCGGCCAGCGCAGTTCGTAGAAGGTCTCTTTCAAAGTGGTCAGACCAGTTTTGAGGTTGATCTTCAGCACCAGCATCGAAATCAGCGCGGAGAAGAAGATCGCCGTGCCGGTCGCGGAAATCGGGTCGAGTTTGAACACCGCTGGAATCGCGGTCGGGTTGGCCACGATCGGTGCAGTCTTGATCACCAATTGATCAAGATGCGGAATCGCGAAGTTGAACACCCAGCTGTACATCGAACCGCCCGCAGCGAACATCGCTTTGAAGGGCTTCAGCGTCCAGATCGTCACCAATACGGTAAGGATCAGAAACGGCGACCAGGCCTTGAAAATTTCCCCAAGGCTGTAGGGCGAAGCCACGGTGCTGCGCTTCTGGCCGAAACCGCCGACGCTGGCGCTCACCACCGAGGCAGACACAGCACCGACGATGTGCTGACCGGCAGCGCGGCGTGGTTGCCAGACTTTCAGGAACAGGGTCAGCGAGATCAGGCTGGCCAGCGCCGAGGTAATGTCCGGCAGTTCCGGGCCAATGAAGTTGGAGGTGAAGTATTGAGTGACGGCGAAGCTGAAGCCCGCAACCAGCGCCGCCGGCCATGTTTCGCGCACGCCGCGCAGGCCGTCCATCATGAACACCAGCCAGAACGGCACGAACAGCGACAGCAATGGCAATTGCCGTCCGGTCATGGCGCCGATCTTGAATGCATCGATGCCGGTGACCTGGCCGGCGACGATGATCGGAATCCCCAGCGCACCGAACGCAACCGGCGCGGTGTTGGCGATCAGGCACAAACCGGCGGCGTACAGCGGATTGAAGCCGAGTCCGACAAGGAGGGCAGCGGTGATCGCTACCGGCGCGCCGAAACCGGCGGCGCCTTCCAGAAATGCACCGAAGCAGAAGCCGATCAACAGCACTTGCAGGCGCTGGTCGTCAGTAATCGATAGCACCGAACTGCGGATGACCTCGAACTGACCGCTTTTCACCGTCAGTTTGTAGAGGAATACCGCCGCGACAATGATCCAGGCAATCGGCCACAGACCGTAAGCGAAGCCATAACCGGCGGCGGCGAATGCCATGTCCACCGGCATCTGAAAGGCGAAGATCGCCACGGCAATCGAAAGCGCGAGTGTGATGCTGCCGGCCACATGGCCTTTGAGGCGAAACACCGCCAGCGCGAGAAAGAAGAACACGATGGGAATGACGGCCGCGAGAGCGGAGACGCCAAGACTGCCGAGCGGACTGTAGAACTGTTGCCAGGTTTGCATGGTGGGGTGGCCCCTAATTGTTGTTGGTCAGGCACTGCCAGCGTTTTTGGATAATTGGTAAGACCAATTTACATTCGCTGTTGGCTAGGGTAAAAGCCTTGGTATCGGTGTGTCAATTTGTCGCCCTAGAACTTTTGTCGAATGCGCGGTGCATCTGGCAGCCGGGCTGCTTGGCTGAAGTGGTTGACCGGTAGGTGCCGGCGAGGCGCCGATACGCCAGAATAGAGAGCCCGGCGAGCGGTCGGGATCGTGGAGAGTTGAGTTATGGGGTTTGATCAGATACGTCAGCGCCGTTTGTCTGACGATATTGTCGAGCGACTCGAGGGGATGATTCTTGAGGGCACGTTGAAGTCCGGTGAACGGCTTCCGGCGGAGCGCACGCTGGCCGAGCAATTTGGCGTGTCGCGCCCTTCGTTGCGCGAGGCGATCCAGAAACTGGCAGCCAAAGGCTTGCTGGTAAGTCGTCAGGGCGGCGGCAATTATGTCGTGGAGAATCTGGGCTCCACGTTCAGCGATCCGCTGCTGCAACTGCTCGAAACAAATCCCGAGGCGCAGCGGGACTTATTGGAATTTCGCCACACCCTGGAAGCATCGTGCGCGTACTACGCCGCATTGCGTGCAACGGATGTTGATCGCGAGCGACTGACGGCGGCGTTCGAGGAATTGCAGGACTGTTATGCCCGTCACGACGAGGTTAGTCGTGCCGAAGAGGGCGCGGCGGATGCGAAATTTCACCTGGCGATTGCCGAAGCCAGCCACAACGCCGTACTGCTGCATACGATTCGCGGTTTGTTCGATCTGCTCAAGCGCAACGTCGTGACCAACATCGGCGGCATGTACAAGCAACGCGCGGAAACCCGCGACATGCTGATCACGCAGCACCGGGAATTGTATCTGGCAATTATTGAGGGGCGTGCGGAGCAGGCGCGGGAAGTGTCCAGCCGACATATTTTGTATGTGCAGGAAGTGCTGGAAGAGGTGCGTCAGGAGGTTCAGCGCATGGCTCGGGCGGAGCGGCGCAAAGGGATGTGAGGTGGCAGATTAATTGTGGCGAGGGAGCTTGCTCCCGCTGAGGCGCGCATTGGGTCTCGCTTTTATCGATAATCGCGAGAACCAAATGCGCCTGCTGCGCAGTCGAGCGGGAGCAAGCTCCCTCGCCACAGGCCGGGAATCAGTCTTCCTTGCCCTTGTTGCGCACTGCACGCTGCAACTCGCGACCGGCATCGCGCTCGCGCTCGGTATCACGCTTGTCGTATTCCTTCTTGCCCTTGCCCAGAGCGATCTCGCACTTGACCATGTGCTTGCTCCAGTACCAGGACAGGCAGACGCAGGCGTAACCCTTTTGCTGCACAGCGGCGGCGAGCTTTTCCAGCTCGCGGCGGTTGAGCAGCAATTTGCGCGTGCGCACCGGGTCAGCGATGACGTGGGTACTTGCGGTCATCAACGGTGTGATGTGGCTGCCGAGCAACCACGCCTCGCCATCCTTGAGCAGCACATAGCTGTCGACCAGCTGTAGCTTGCTCGCCCGCAGACTTTTTACTTCCCAGCCGGCCAGGACCAGACCAGCCTCGAACTTGTGTTCGATGAAGTAATCGTGTCGCGCCTTTTTGTTCTGCGCGATGGTCCCTGTAGGGTGTTTCTTCTGTTTAGCCATAGGGGCGGCATTATATGGAGATAAATGGCTGTCGGCTACGGTGATGCAGCGTGCTTGAGCAGGTTGAGTGAATCCCGGACAATGCGGCCTCTTTTTCTAACGCTTGGGCGTGATAAACGATGTCGACAGACAAGGTTTCTGTCCACGGCAGTTGGGCTAGCCGCTGGGTTTTCATACTCGCCGCGACCGGTTCGGCCGTGGGGCTGGGTAGTATCTGGAAGTTCCCCTATATGGTCGGGGTCTACGGCGGCGGCGCATTTGTCCTGATGTTTCTGGCCTGTATCGCGCTCATCGGCATCCCAGTCATGCTGGCCGAAACCCTGATCGGCCGGCGTGCGCGGCAGAGTCCAGCGAATGCCCTGAAGGTGCTGGCGCTGGAAGCCGGGCACTCGGCCAAGTGGTCGTGGGGTGCTTTCGCCGGAATGATCACGGCGTTGCTGATTCTGTCTTTTTACAGTGTGGTGGGTGGCTGGTCGCTGGATTACATCGTCGACATGGGCCGGGGCGATTTCCAGGGCGCCACGGCGGATCAGGTCGGTGCTTATTTCGGCAATGTCATCTCCAATCCATGGCGCCTGACACTTTGGCACACGATTTTCATGCTGTTGTCGGCGTTCGTCATCGCAAAAGGCGTGGTCGCCGGGCTTGAGCGCAGTCTGCGAATCATGATGCCGTTGCTGTTCGTGATGATTCTGGTGCTGCTGGGCTACAGCATGACCACCGGGCATTTCATGGAAGGCGTGCATTTCATGTTCGATTTCCACCCGGAAAAAGTCCTCGATGGCCTGCTGCCGGCTATGGGGCACGCATTCTTTTCGCTGAGCGTCGGCGTCGGTTCGATCATGATCTACGGCGCCTACATGCCGAAAAATACCTCGCTGTCCGGCACCGTGGTCGGCGTGGCGCTCCTGGACACCTTCGTTTCGCTGGTGGCCGGTCTGGCGTTGTTTCCGATTGTATTTGCGGCCGGCCTTAACCCGAGCGAAGGCCCCGGCCTGATGTTCGTCAGCCTGCCGTTTGCTTTTGGTAATGTACTTTTCGGCCAATTGATGGGCGTGGTGTTCTTCGTTCTGGTTGCCGTAGCGGCCTGGAGTTCGGCGATTTCCCTGCTCGAGCCGATGGTGGCCTACCTGGTTGAACGCACCAAAATCAGCCGCGCCTGGGTGACGTTCTCGCTGGCATTCACGTGCTGGTTCGTCGGTTTGGGTACGGTGTTTTCTTTCAATATCTGGAAGGAAGCCAAATTTTTCGTGAACGAAGGCGGGATGTTTCACCTCTACCAATGGGGTGCGCAGAGCGGTCTGGACTTCTTCGGCGTGATCGATTTCTTCACCTCGCGGATCATGTTGCCGCTCGGTGGCTTGTGTTTCGTCCTGTTCGCCGGATGGGTGATGGGGCGTGACGCGGTGCGAGACGAGTTGTCGATCCGCAATCCGAAGCTGTTCGCCCTGTCTTTGTTCTTGATGCGCTACGTGGCGCCTATCGGCATTCTGGTTGTGTTTGCCGCTCAGCTCTGGAAGTAACGCTTACATGACGACACATATTCAACGCTCGGCGCTGCTGCCGTATCCGGCGCAATTTCTCTACGACCTGGTCAACGACGTGGCGCGTTACCCGGAGTTTCTACCCTGGTGTTCATCCGCTGAAGTGCTGGAAAGCTCGCCTGAGCATATGCGGGCCAGTGTTGGGGTGGCGAAAGGCGGACTCAGTCAGCATTTCGTCACGCGCAATACGCTGGTGCCAGGGCAGTCGATCGAAATGAATCTGGAGGAGGGGCCGTTCAACCAGTTGCACGGTATCTGGGTGTTCAAGGTCTTGAACGAGAAGGCCTGCAAGATCAGCCTCGACCTGTCTTTCGATTACGCTGGGCCGCTGGTTCGCGCGACGCTTGGGCCGTTGTTCAATCAGGCCGCGAATACGCTGGTGGATGCGTTCTGCCAGCGCGCCAAGCAGATGCATGGTTAAGTCGATGATCGAAATAGAGGTCGTCTACGCCGCCGTTGATCGCCAGATTCTGCGTACTGTCAGCGTTGCAGAGAGTGCAACGGTGCGGGCTGCGGCGCTTGCTTCGGGCGTAGATGCCGAATTTCCTGAACTGGATCTGGCGCATTCTGCGCTGGGGATTTTCGGCAAGGTGGTGACTGATCCGGATTCGCGGCTGGTTCAGGCGGGTGATCGCATCGAGATTTATCGCCCGTTGCTCGCTGATCCGAAAGAAGTGCGTCGCTTGCGGGCGGCCAAGGCTGCCGCCGCCAAGGCGCGAAACGAGTAACGGCCGTATTGCAGGCAATAAAAAACCCGGAAAATCCGGGTTTTTTATTGCTTCGCCAATTACTGCGGCGAAGTATCTAGCGGCTCTGGCGTCGGCACCGGAACGGTTTCCACACCATCGACATCCTTCTGGATCTGATCCAGCAAGGAGCCAGGCTTGGCCGGTTTTTCGGCTTCCGGCTTCTCGGCGTTTTCAGCAGGAGCGGTCACGGTCGTGCCACTGTCCTTGCCGAGAATCGCTTCGTCGCGGCTCACGCCCGGCATAAAGTCACCGGACAGGCTGACAAGCTGGTCGTTCGAATTGAAAATAACGCTGACGCGTTCCTGTTGGCGTTCACCGCCACCCGGTTGCAGGCTGTACAGATAATCCCAGCGATCGGCATGGAACGTGTCGGCAAGCAGAGGGTTGCCCATGATAAACCGTACTTGCGGCCGGGTCATTCCCGGGCGTAACTGGTCTATCATGTCCTGCGTGACGACATTGCCCTGCTGGATGTCGATTTTGTAAACCCCGGGGAATGAACAACCGGCGAGTGCGAGCAGTCCCACAAAGGTGAAACTGGTTAGCAAGAGCTTGGTGTTTTGCATCGGTGGGCGACTTCCACTATCTTGGCTGGGACAACGTAAACGCCGATCATACCCGCATTAAGAGAAGCTGCGAAGCAGCATCGCGAGAAAGCTGACCATGGTTGAAAATAGCGAACTACGCAAAGCCGGCCTCAAAGTGACCCTGCCACGGGTCAAGATCCTGCAAATGCTCGACTCTACCGAGCAGCGCCACATGAGTGCCGAAGACGTCTACAAGGCGTTGATGGAAGCCGGTGAGGACGTCGGTCTGGCCACGGTTTACCGTGTCCTGACCCAGTTCGAAGCGGCCGGCCTCGTGGTCCGCCACAATTTCGACGGCGGCCACGCGGTCTTCGAATTGGCTGACGGTGGCCACCACGACCATATGGTCAACGTGGAATCGGGTGAAGTTATCGAATTCTTCGACGAAGAAATCGAAAAGCTTCAGAAGTCGATCGTCGAGAAGCATGGCTTCGAGATGGTTGATCACAACCTGGTGCTGTACGTGCGCAAGAAAAAGTAAGCAAGTCGCGCGAATTTCATATTCGCGAAACGAACGAAGGCGACCCAAGGGTCGCCTTCGTGCTGTCTACCGTTTGTTAAGCCTTGGCGGTCACCACCATTTTTTTCGCGTGGGCCAAAGACTCTTTGGTCAGATCGATGCCGCCGAGCATGCGTGCGACTTCTTCGATGCGTTCGTTCTTGCTGAGCTTCGCGACGGCCGTGTGAGTGGCCTCTTTATCGCGGACCTTATGCACGAACAAGTGCTGATGCCCTTGCGCCGCGACTTGCGGCAGGTGCGTCACGGTCAACACTTGGCCGCGATCGCCGAGGCGACGTAACAATTGGCCGACGATCTCGGCCGTGGGGCCGCCAATCCCCACATCCACTTCGTCGAATACCAGCGTGGGAACTCGGGAGGTCTGTGCAGTGATCACCTGAATTGCCAGGCTGATTCGCGACAGTTCGCCACCGGACGCGACTTTTGCCAAAGCCTTGAGCGGTTGACCGGGGTTGGCACTGACCAGCAATTCGACTTGTTCCAGCCCGTTCGGCAGCAATTCGTCGCTGCTGTTGGCTTTCAGTTCAATGGTGAAGCGGCCCCCGGGCATGCCCAGTCGCTGAATCTCTTGCTCCACTGCGCTCGCCAGATTACCGGCCGCTTGCTGTCGGAGGTCGCTGAGCTCGCGCGCTTTCTCCTGATAATGCCGCGCATAGGAGGCCAACTCTTCGCCCAGTCGCTCGATGGATTCGTCATTGGCATTGAGGGTTTCGATTTCATCAAGCAACTTTTGCTGCATTTCGCCGACTTCGGTCGGTTGGATCCGGTGTTTGCGCGCCAGGGTATAGATGGCGTCGAGGCGTTCTTCCAGATATTGCAGGCGCGCCGGATCGGCATCGAAGTTGTCGAGGAAGCGGTTGAGCTCGCCGACCGCTTCCTCGACCTGGATTTGTGCGCTGGTCAGCAGGCTGCTGGCTTCACCCAGCGCGCCGACTGAATTATTCACGCTGGAAAGACGATTGAGGCTGGCGGTGAGCGCATTCAGCACATTGCCGGAATCGCTTTCACTGCATTGCTCGACCACTTGCCGGCAAATGCCCAGCAAGGTTTCCGCATTGGTCAGGTTTTTGTGTTCCTGCTCCAGCTGTTCAAGCTCGTTTTCGCCGAGGCCGAGGTTTTCCAGCTCTTCAAGTTGATAGCTGAGCAACTGGTGGCGGGCGCGTTGTTCGTCGCCGGAATTGGAGAGCCGCTCCAGTTCCTGGCGGGTCTGGCGCCAGCGTTGTGCGGCAAGCTGCACCTGACGGGCCAGGTCGGTGGCGCCAGCGTACTCATCCAGCAGGCGGCGATGGGTGTCGGTCTTCAGCAGCGACTGATGTTCGTGCTGGCTGTGAATATCGATCAGCAGCTCGCCAAGTGCTTTGAGGTCGCCAAGCGGGCAGGGCGTGCCGTTGATATAGCCGCGAGAGCGGCCTTCCGAAGTGATCACCCGGCGCAGGATGCACGGACCGTCGTGTTCCAGGTCGCGTTCGGCCAGCCAGGCGCTGGCTTCGGGGATATCAACCAGATCGAACGTGGCGAGAATGTCAGCCTTGTCCGCGCCCGGGCGAACCACGCCGCTGTCGGCGCGATCGCCCAGTGTCAGGCCCAGGGCGTCGAGCATGATCGACTTGCCGGCGCCGGTTTCCCCTGTGATCACGCTCATCCCGCGATCGAGTTCGAGATCGAGATGTTCAACGATGGCGTAGTTATGTACAGACAGGTGCACCAGCATGAAGGCCGCTCCCAGGCTTTAGGTCTGGTTATTTATACAGTGTTTTGTTTCTGGCTGACAATGCCTCGCCTTAGCTCGATTTGCTTGAACCGCAAACTTCCTTAGCGCAACCAGGAATGAGAAAGCGGCACTTTTTAGTAGGGTTAATCCTTGCAGGCCCTTGAAGCCTGATTTTGCGGCCCCATATATCGGGGCAGAAGCGCGAGTCAGGCTCGCGGACGAAATTGAAAGGAGAATTCTATGGCTGACGAACAGACAGTAGATACGCAAAACCCAGACGCCAATCAGGCGCCCGAAAATACGGGTGATGACTTGGCGACCCGTGTGCAAGTGCTCGAAGAGCAATTGGCCGCCGCGCAGGATCAGTCTCTGCGTGTAGCTGCTGATCTGCAGAACGTCCGTCGTCGCGCCGAGCAGGACGTCGAGAAGGCGCACAAGTTTGCCTTGGAAAAATTCGCCGGCGACTTGCTGCCGATCGTCGACAGTCTGGAGCGCGGCCTCGAGCTGTCGAATCCGGATGACGAAAGCATCCGTCCGATGCGCGAAGGCATCGAGCTGACCCTGAAAATGTTCCACGACACCCTCAAGCGCTATCAGCTTGAAGCGATCGATCCGCATGGCGAACCATTCAATGCCGTTCACCATCAGGCGATGGCCATGCAGGAAAGTGCCGACGTCGAACCGAACAGTGTTTTGAAGGTGTTTCAAAAGGGCTATCAGCTCAATGGTCGCCTGCTGCGTCCGGCCATGGTTGTGGTCAGCAAGGCGCCTGCGCCAATTTCGCCTTCGATTGACGAGAAGGCTTGAAATTAGCCGCAAGGCCCCCATTTAGAAGTCAAGCGTTTAAGTGCTACCGCAGTCAGCCACCACTGCTGCGGCAACAAAATCCAAAGTTTCGGGAGAGTGAACATGGGCAAAATCATCGGTATCGACCTGGGGACTACCAACTCCTGCGTCTCCGTGCTGGAAAACGGCAAAGCCAAAGTTATTGAAAACGCTGAAGGCGCGCGTACCACGCCGTCGATCATCGCTTACGCCAACGATGGCGAAATTCTGGTAGGTCAGTCCGCCAAGCGTCAGGCTGTGACCAATCCGCACAACACTCTGTACGCAGTTAAGCGTCTGATCGGTCGTCGTTTTGACGAAGAAGTTGTGCAGAAAGACATCCAGATGGTCCCTTACAAGATCGTCAAGGCTGACAACAACGACGCCTGGGTTGAAGTGAACGGCCAGAAAATGGCACCGCCACAAATCTCGGCTGAAATTCTGAAGAAGATGAAAAAGACCGCCGAAGATTACCTCGGCGAGCCAGTGACTGAAGCGGTGATCACCGTTCCGGCCTACTTCAACGACAGCCAGCGTCAAGCGACCAAAGACGCCGGCCGCATCGCTGGTCTGGACGTGAAACGTATCATCAACGAACCAACCGCGGCCGCTCTGGCTTACGGTATGGACAAGGCCAAGGGCGATCACACCGTGATCGTTTATGACCTGGGTGGCGGTACTTTCGACGTTTCCGTGATCGAGATCGCTGAAGTCGACGGTGAGCACCAGTTCGAAGTGTTGGCCACCAACGGTGACACTTTCCTCGGCGGTGAAGACTTTGACATTCGTCTGATCGACTACCTCGTTGACGAATTCAAGAAAGAAAGCGGCATGAACCTTAAAGGTGACCCGCTGGCCATGCAGCGCCTGAAAGAAGCCGCTGAGAAAGCCAAGATCGAGCTGTCGTCCGCTCAGTCGACCGATGTCAACCTGCCGTACATCACTGCAGACGCAACCGGTCCTAAGCACCTGAACGTGAAAATCTCGCGTGCCAAGCTCGAAGCACTGGTTGAAGACCTGGTTCAGCGCACCATCGAACCTTGCCGCATTGCCATGAAAGACGCCGGTATCGACGTCAGCGCGATCAACGACGTGATTCTGGTCGGTGGTCAGACTCGTATGCCGCTGGTGCAAAAACTGGTTACCGATTTCTTCGGTAAAGAAGCACGTAAAGACGTCAACCCGGACGAAGCTGTTGCCATGGGTGCTGCGATTCAGGGCGCTGTTCTGGCTGGCGACGTGAAAGACGTTCTGCTGCTCGACGTCAGCCCGCTGACCCTGGGTATCGAAACCATGGGCGGCGTGATGACCGCACTGATCGAGAAAAACACCACGATTCCTACCAAGAAATCGCAAGTGTTCTCGACCGCTGACGACAACCAGGGCGCAGTGACCATTCACGTTCTGCAGGGTGAGCGCAAGCAAGCCGCACAGAACAAGTCGCTGGGCAAGTTCGATCTGGCCGACATTCCGCCTGCTCCACGTGGCGTGCCGCAGATCGAAGTGACCTTTGACATCGACGCTAACGGCATCCTGCACGTTGGCGCGAAAGACAAGGCTACCGGCAAGACCCAGTCGATCGTGATCAAGGCCAACTCCGGTCTGTCCGACGAAGAAATCGAGCGCATGGTGCGTGACGCCGAGGCGAATGCCGAGGAAGACCGCAAGTTCGAAGAACTGGCCGCTGCCCGTAACCAGGGTGATGCGCTGGTGCACTCGACTCGCAAGATGATCGCTGACGCAGGTGACAAGGTCACTGCTGAAGAGAAGACTGCTATCGAAGCCGCTGTGGTTGCCTTGGAAGCCGCTGTCAAAGGCGACGACAAGGCTGCCATCGAAGCCAAGGTCGAAGAGCTGTCGAAGGTCTCCGCGCCGGTTGCTCAGAAGATGTACGCCGAACAGGCTCAGCCAGCTGATGGCGCAGCCCCGCAAGGCGAATCGGCGGAAAAGGCTGATGATGTTGTCGATGCCGAGTTCGAAGAAGTAAAAGACCACAAGTAAGTTGTTGGTCGCCCGGTTGACTGCCTTGCGGCGGTGACTGGTAGGATGTCGCCGCGCGGGAGCTTGCTCCCGCGTTGGCGTATCTGGAATACGCGAATTTTTACAGCATGCGACAAGCTTCGCGTGTTGGCGGTATGGCCGAAAATGCTCCTGCTTTTCACGCCGCAGATACCGCATGAATCAAAGACCAGGATCGTTGAATTGACGTGAGTTGGGTCCGGGCCTGTATTGGGGCTCAACGAGTTTGGCCATCCTCAGGAGGGGTTTGCCGAACGTCCTCAAGAGTGCAAAGAACTTATGGCAAAGCGTGACTATTACGAAGTATTGGGTGTTGAGCGGGGCACGAGCGAAGCAGACCTGAAGAAGGCCTATCGCCGCCTGGCCATGAAGCACCACCCCGACCGTAATCCCGGTGACAAAGCATCGGAAGACATGTTCAAAGAGGCCAACGAGGCCTATGAAGTGTTGTCGGATTCCAGCAAGCGCGCAGCCTACGACCAGTACGGTCATGCCGGCGTTGACCCAAGCATGGGTGGTGGTGGTGCGGGTTTCGGAGGTCAGAACTTCTCGGACATCTTCGGCGATGTGTTCAGCGATTTCTTCGGTGGCGGTCGCGGCGGATCCCGTGGCGGTGCTCAGCGCGGCAGCGACCTGCGTTACACGCTGGAGCTGAACCTCGAAGAAGCGGTGCGCGGCACGTCGGTGAATATCCGCGTACCGACATTGGTCAATTGCAAGCCGTGTGATGGTTCCGGCGCGAAGAAAGGCTCGTCGCCTACGACGTGTCCGACCTGCGGCGGCATCGGTCAGGTGCGCATGCAGCAAGGCTTCTTCTCGGTGCAGCAGACCTGCCCGCGCTGCCATGGCCAAGGCAAGATCATTTCCGATCCGTGTGACTCCTGCCACGGTGACGGTCGTGTTGAAGAGTACAAAACGCTGTCGGTGAAAGTACCTGCCGGCGTCGACACCGGCGATCGCATTCGTCTTTCCGGCGAAGGTGAGGCGGGCACTCAGGGTGGGCCTACTGGCGACCTGTACGTGGTCATCAATGTCCGCGAACACGATATCTTTCAGCGCGATGGCAAGCATCTGTTCTGCGAAGTGCCGATCAGTTTCGTCGATGCGGCGTTGGGCGGCGAGCTGGAAATTCCGACCCTCGACGGTCGCGTCAAGCTGAAAATCCCTGAAGGCACGCAGACCGGCAAGCAGTTCCGTGTCCGCGGCAAAGGCGTGGCGCCAGTGCGTGGCGGCGGTGCCGGCGACTTGATGTGCCGAGTGGCGGTCGAGACTCCGGTCAACCTCAATCGCCGTCAGCGCGAGTTGCTGGAAGAATTCCGTAGCTCGCTGGCCGACGACAACAGCCATTCGCCGAAAACCACCGGTTGGTTCGACGGTGTGAAGCGCTTCTTCGGCGATCTGTAAGGAGTCGGCATGCGACGTATAGCTGTGATGGGCGCTGCTGGGCGCATGGGCAAGATTCTGGTCGAGGCCGTTCAGCAGCGTGCGCCGCTGACCGGTTTGACCGCTGCCGTGGTTCGCCCGGGCAGTACGCTGATTGGCGTGGATGCCGGTGAACTGGCCTCGCTGGGGCGTATCGGCGTGCCGTTGTCCGGTCACATCGAAGCGGTGGCTGAAGAGTTCGATGTGTTGATCGACTTTACGCTGCCGGAAGTGATGCTGAAGAACCTGGCTTTCTGCCGCAAGGCGGGCAAAGCCATGGTCATCGGCACTACCGGTCTGGATGCGGCGCAAAAGCAGTTGCTGGTCGAGGCGGGCAAGGATATTCCGATCGTGTTCGCGGCCAATTTCAGCGTCGGCGTAAATCTGTCGCTGAAATTGCTCGATATGGCCGCGCGGGTGCTGGGTGATGAGGCTGACATCGAAATCATCGAAGCCCATCACCGGCACAAGATCGATGCGCCGTCGGGTACTGCGCTGCGCATGGGCGAGGTGATTGCCAGTGCGCTGGATCGCGACTTGCAGAAGGTCGCAGTCTACGGTCGTGAAGGTCACACCGGTGCCCGGGAGCGCGAAACCATCGGTTTTGCCACCGTGCGCGGCGGTGATGTGGTGGGTGATCACACCGTGCTGTTTGCCTGTGAAGGTGAGCGTCTGGAGATCACGCACAAGGCGTCGAGCCGCATGACATTTGCCAAGGGCGCAGTGCGTGCTGCGCTGTGGCTGGATGGTCGCGAGCCTGGTCTGTATGACATGCAGGATGTGCTGGACCTGCGTTGATTCAATGTTGAACCCGGCGCAAATGCCCTGTTTGCGCTGGTTTTTCCCCGCCAAGTGACGCTCTGTCGCATTCTCCGGCCTTTCAGGCTCTTTAGCGGTGGACCAAAAAAGCCTTTTTCTGTAAGCTACAGCTTTAGTGTGTCCACTAAAAGCGCGCAGAATAATTCAGTGAAGAAGCGGGGTGACGTGTCCATACGTCACTCCGCTTTTTTACAACCTGCGATCGCCCTTTCATGCGTTATTTACGGGAGGTCTTCTTGACTAAGCCAGCCATACTTGCCCTTGCTGATGGCAGCATTTTTCGCGGCGAAGCCATTGGTGCCGACGGTCAAACCGTTGGTGAGGTGGTGTTCAACACCGCAATGACCGGCTATCAGGAAATCCTTACCGATCCTTCCTACGCCCAGCAGATCGTTACCCTGACTTACCCGCACATCGGCAACACCGGCACCACGCCGGAAGACGCCGAGTCCGATCGTGTCTGGTCCGCTGGCCTGGTCATCCGTGATCTGCCGCTGGTAGCGAGCAACTGGCGTAACACGATGTCCCTGTCCGATTACCTGAAAGCCAACAATGTGGTGGCAATTGCCGGTATCGACACCCGTCGCCTGACCCGTATCCTGCGTGAAAAAGGCGCTCAGAACGGCTGCATCATGGCCGGCGACAACATCTCCGAAGAAGCGGCGATCGCTGCTGCGCAAGGCTTCCCGGGCCTGAAGGGCATGGACCTGGCGAAAGTCGTCAGCACCAAGACCCAATACGAGTGGCGCTCGACTGTCTGGGATCTGAAAACCGACAGCCACGCGACCATCGAAGCTTCCGAGCTGCCTTACCATGTGGTTGCCTACGACTACGGCGTCAAGGTCAACATCCTGCGCATGCTGGTCGAGCGCGGCTGCCGCGTCACCGTGGTGCCTGCCCAGACACCAGCCGCTGATATGCTGGCACTGAAGCCTGACGGCGTATTCCTGTCCAACGGCCCGGGTGATCCGGAGCCATGCGACTATGCGATCAAGGCGATCAAGGAAGTTCTCGAAACCGAAATTCCGGTATTCGGCATCTGCCTCGGCCACCAGTTGCTGGCACTGGCATCCGGCGCCAAGACCCTGAAAATGGGCCATGGCCACCACGGTGCCAACCACCCGGTGCAGGATCTGGACACTGGTGTTGTGATGATCACCAGCCAGAACCACGGTTTTGCGGTAGACGAAGAAACCCTGCCAGCCAACGTTCGTGCGATCCACAAATCGCTGTTCGACGGCACCCTGCAAGGCATCGAGCGCACCGACAAGAGCGCGTTCAGCTTCCAGGGTCACCCTGAAGCGAGCCCTGGCCCGAATGATGTCGCGCCACTGTTCGACCGCTTCATCAACGAGATGGCCAAGCGACGCTAAGCGTTCGCCTTGAGACTGTAGAGAGAAGCCCTCGAGGGCGGCCCCGGCACCGGCGGCCCCCTCGGACTTCAGAAATCGATCAAGACGGCTTGCCGACTGACCTGCGGATTTGAGTGACAAACCATGCCAAAACGTACAGACATTAAAAGCATCCTGATTCTCGGCGCTGGCCCGATCGTTATCGGCCAAGCCTGTGAATTCGACTACTCCGGCGCCCAGGCCTGCAAAGCCCTGCGCGAAGAGGGTTACCGCGTCATTCTGGTGAACTCCAACCCGGCCACCATCATGACCGACCCGGACATGGCCGACGCGACTTACATCGAGCCGATCAAATGGCAGACCGTTGCCAAGATCATCGAAAAAGAACGTCCGGATGCGGTGCTGCCGACCATGGGTGGCCAGACTGCATTGAACTGCGCCCTGGACCTGGAGCGCGAAGGCGTTCTGGAGAAGTTCGGCGTAGAAATGATCGGCGCCAACGCCGACACCATCGACAAAGCTGAAGACCGTTCGCGTTTCGACAAGGCGATGAAATCCATCGGTCTGGCCTGCCCGCGTTCCGGCATCGCCCACAGCATGGAAGAAGCCAATGCGGTTCTCGAAACCCTCGGCTTCCCGTGCATCATCCGTCCGTCCTTCACCATGGGCGGCACGGGTGGCGGCATCGCTTACAACCGTGAAGAATTCGAAGAAATCTGCGCCCGTGGTCTGGACCTGTCGCCGACCAAAGAGCTGCTGATCGACGAATCGCTGATCGGTTGGAAAGAATATGAAATGGAAGTTGTCCGCGACAAAAAGGACAACTGCATCATCGTCTGCTCAATCGAAAACTTCGACCCGATGGGCGTGCACACCGGTGACTCGATCACTGTTGCTCCGGCACAGACCCTGACCGACAAGGAATACCAGATCCTGCGTAACGCCTCGCTGGCGGTACTGCGCGAGATCGGCGTCGAGACTGGCGGTTCCAACGTTCAATTCGGTATCTGCCCGAACACTGGCCGTATGGTCGTGATCGAAATGAACCCGCGTGTATCGCGTTCCTCGGCCCTCGCTTCGAAAGCCACCGGTTTCCCGATCGCCAAGGTCGCGGCCAAACTGGCTGTGGGTTACACCCTTGATGAGCTGTCGAACGACATCACCGGCGGCAAGACCCCGGCGTCCTTCGAGCCGTCGATCGACTACGTCGTCACCAAGCTGCCACGCTTCGCCTTCGAAAAATTCGCCAAGGCTGACGCGCGCCTGACCACGCAAATGAAATCGGTGGGCGAAGTCATGGCCATCGGCCGGACCTTCCAGGAATCCCTGCAGAAAGCCCTGCGCGGTCTGGAAGTTGGCGTTTGCGGTCTGGACGAGAAGCTCGACCTGAGCAATCCGGAAAGCATGAGCGTGCTCAAGCGCGAGCTGACCGTGCCGGGCGCCGAGCGTATCTGGTACGTGGCGGACGCCTTCCGCGCCGGCCTGTCGGTCGAAGACATCTTCGGCATGAACATGATCGACCCGTGGTTCCTTGTGCAGATCGAAGACCTGATCAAGGAAGAAGAGAAGGTCAAGACTCTCGGTCTGTCCTCCATCGATCGCGACCTGATGTTCAAGCTCAAGCGCAAAGGCTTCTCCGATCAGCGTCTAGCCAAGCTGCTGGGCGTGACTGAAAAGAATCTGCGCACGCACCGGCAGAAGCTGGAAGTGTTCCCGGTCTACAAGCGCGTCGACACTTGCGCGGCCGAGTTCGCCACTGACACCGCTTATCTCTACTCGACGTACGAGGAAGAGTGCGAAGCGGCGCCGTCCGGTCGCGACAAGATCATGATTCTGGGTGGCGGTCCGAACCGTATCGGCCAGGGCATCGAGTTCGACTACTGCTGTGTTCACGCCGCTCTCGCACTGCGCGAAGACGGTTACGAAACCATCATGGTCAACTGCAACCCGGAAACCGTTTCCACTGACTACGACACCTCCGACCGTCTGTATTTCGAGCCGGTAACCCTGGAAGACGTACTGGAAATCTGCCGCGTCGAGAAGCCGAAAGGCGTGATCGTGCAGTATGGTGGCCAGACTCCGCTGAAACTGGCTCGCGCTCTCGAAGCGGCCGGCGTGCCGATCATCGGCACCAGCCCTGACGCCATCGACCGCGCTGAAGACCGTGAGCGCTTCCAGCAAATGGTTGAGCGTCTGAACCTGCGTCAGCCGCCAAACGCCACCGTGCGCAGCGAAGACGAAGCCGTTCGCGCGGCGGCGAAAATCGGTTATCCGTTGGTGGTGCGCCCGTCCTACGTACTGGGCGGCCGCGCGATGGAAATCGTTTACAAGGAAGACGAGCTCAAGCGTTACCTGCGTGACGCGGTGCAAGTGTCCAACGACAGCCCGGTGCTGCTCGACCACTTCCTCAACTGCGCCATCGAAATGGACGTGGACGCGGTTTGCGACGGCAAAGATGTGGTGATCGGCGCGATCATGCAGCACATCGAACAGGCTGGCGTTCACTCCGGTGACTCGGCTTGCTCGCTGCCGCCGTACTCGCTGCCGGCGCACATCCAGGACGAGATGCGCGAGCAGGTCAAGAAAATGGCCCTGGAACTGGGCGTTGTCGGCTTGATGAACGTGCAACTGGCATTGCAGGGCGAAGACATCTACGTCATCGAAGTCAACCCGCGTGCTTCGCGTACCGTACCGTTCGTATCGAAGTGCATCGGTGTCTCTCTGGCCATGATCGCTGCCCGCGTGATGGCCGGTAAGACCCTGAAAGAAATCGGCTTCACCAAAGAAATCATCCCGAACTTCTACAGCGTGAAAGAGGCGGTGTTCCCGTTCGCCAAATTCCCTGGCGTTGACCCGATCCTCGGCCCAGAGATGAAGTCGACCGGTGAAGTGATGGGTGTCGGCGACACCTTCGGTGAAGCCTTCGCCAAGGCCCAGATGGGCGCCAGCGAAGTTCTGCCGACCGGCGGTACTGCGTTCATCAGCGTACGTGACGACGACAAGCCACTGGTTGCAGGCGTGGCCCGTGATCTGATCAACTTGGGCTTCGAAGTGGTCGCCACGGCCGGCACTGCCAAGCTGATCGAAGCCGCAGGTCTGAAAGTGCGCCGCGTGAACAAGGTGACCGAGGGTCGTCCGCACGTGGTCGATATGATCAAGAATGACGAAGTCACGCTGATCATCAACACCACCGAAGGTCGTCAGTCGATCGCTGATTCGTACTCCATTCGTCGTAATGCCCTGCAGCACAAGATTTACTGCACCACCACCATTGCTGCGGGCGAGGCTATCTGTGAAGCGCTGAAGTTCGGTCCGGAAAAGACCGTGCGCCGCTTGCAGGATCTACACGCAGGATTGAAGGCATGAGCATAACCAAGTACCCAATGACTGTTCAGGGCGCTCGCGCCCTGGAAGAAGAGCACACTCATCTGACCAAGGTCGTTCGTCCGAAGCTCAGCCAGGACATCGGTACGGCCCGTGAGTTGGGTGACCTTAAGGAAAACGCTGAATACCATGCCGCGCGCGAACAGCAGGGCATGGTCGAGGCGCGTATTCGTGACATCGAGGGCCGGATTCAGAATCAGGTCATCATCGACGTCACGACTATTCCGCACACCGGCAAGGTGATCTTCGGCACGACCGTCGAAATCGCCAACGTCGAGACCGATGAAAGCGTCACCTACCACATCGTGGGAGAAGATGAGGCTGACTTCAAACTCGGCAAGATTTCGGTTGGCTCGCCTCTGGCTCGCGCCTTGATCGGTAAGGAAGAGGGCGATGTAGTCGCCGTGAAAACGCCTGGTGGCGTTATCGAGTACGAGATTGTCGAAGTTCGTCACATCTGAAAGAAGGCGCCCGCTGCAGGCGGGCGCCATGCTTTGGCAATTGACCCAGATGCTGTGGGTCGGTGGTCTATGGTTGATTCATCTCGGTTTGCAGCCGGCGTTGGGCGAAATCGGTCTGGCGCCGCTGTTGATCGACGAAGTGGCCAGTGCGTTTGAAGTGCTGGTGGTGGGATTTGCCGCCGCATGCGTATTGTTTCAGGCTTTGGTGCTGATACAGGCCGAGGGCCTTGCCAGTCTATGGCGTGATCTTCGCGGGCAGGTGCTGCTGTTGGCGTTGTACGCATGTGCGATGTTTTTCGCAGTGCGTTTCGGCTGGCCGGATGCGCAGCGCTGGCAGGTGTTCAGCTTTCTGATTCTGGGTTTTTCCGGGCTGGTGCTGGTATTGCAACCTGTGCCGGGGTGGAGTGGCAGGGTGCGCGAAGCACACCCTTGACCCCTTTCATCACTTGAAGCGATGAACGTTCGACAGCTGCTTGTTAGCGCTGAAGTTCTTGCGGTAAACCAGCGCCATCTTGCCGATGACCTGCACCAGATCAGCTTTGCCGACCTTGCACAGCTCCGCGATGTGCGCCAAGCGCGACTCGCGATCAAGAATGTTGAGCTTGATTTTGATCAGTTCGTGATCGGCCAAAGCGCGTTCAAGTTCTGCTAGCACACCTTCAGTCAACCCATTGTCAGCCACGGTCAAGACCGGTTTCAGGTGGTGACCGATGGATTTGTACTGTTTCTTCTGCTCGGGAGTGAGCGGCATAATCTGACCCTTTCGTCTGGATTCTGTAAAATGGCGGCCATTTTACCCGAGGGTTCGTGGATCCGCCCAACTAATCACGACCCTTATCATCGAGGTGCCCAATGGCGCGTTCCAAGACAAGCCTTGGTTGGCTGAAAAGACATGTCAACGATCCCTATGTGAAGCAGGCGCAGAAGGATGGCTATCGTTCGCGTGCAAGTTACAAACTGCTGGAGATCCAGGAAAAGTACAAACTGATCCGTCCAGGCATGAGCGTGGTCGATCTGGGCGCGGCGCCTGGTGGCTGGTCCCAGGTGACCAGTCGTCTGATCGGCGGTCAGGGGCGTTTGATCGCCTCGGACATTCTGGAGATGGACAGCATTCCCGACGTGCAATTTATCCAGGGGGACTTTACCGAGGACGCAGTGCTCGCCCAGATCCTTGAAGCCGTGGGTAATTCGCAGGTGGACCTTGTGATTTCCGATATGGCCCCCAATATGAGTGGTACGCCTGAAGTGGATATGCCGAAAGCCATGTTCCTTTGCGAGCTGGCGCTTGATCTGGCAGAGCGGATCCTCAAGCCGGGTGGTAATTTCGTGATCAAGATTTTTCAGGGCGAAGGGTTTGACGTATACCTGAAGGATGCCCGGAAGAAATTCGACAAGATCCAGATGATCAAGCCGGACTCTTCCCGCGGCAGTTCTCGCGAGCAGTACATGCTGGCGTGGGGCTACCGCGGTAATGAATAAAACGCGGTTTTTTTGCGGGGTGATAGGTTTTTAATATTTCGCCCCGCCAGCATTAGCGAATATTGTGTAGAAAGTGTTTCACAAAGGGTTACAGACGGCGCCTGCCAGAGCTGTAGGTAATGTAGTAAGTTAGGCCGGTGAATTCATGCGAAGCGCGCGCCAGTAGCGGAGCTTGCTTCAGAGGGTAGTTAATTGAACGATATGGCAAAGAATCTGATCCTGTGGTTGATCATCGCGGCAGTCCTGGTGACGGTGATGAACAACTTCTCCAGCCCTAACGAGCCGCAGACCCTCAACTATTCCGACTTCATCCAGCAGGTCAAGGATGGCAAGGTCGAGCGCGTTGCCGTCGACGGTTATGTCATCACGGGCAAGCGTAACGATGGCGATAGCTTCAAGACCATTCGTCCGGCCATTCAGGACAATGGCCTGATTGGTGATCTGGTCGACAACCACGTTGTGGTTGAAGGCAAGCAGCCTGAGCAGCAAAGCATCTGGACCCAGCTTCTGGTGGCCAGCTTCCCGATCCTGGTGATCATCGCGGTGTTCATGTTCTTCATGCGCCAGATGCAGGGCGGTGCGGGCGGCAAGGGCGGCCCGATGAGCTTCGGCAAGAGCAAGGCACGCCTGCTTTCCGAAGATCAGGTGAAAACCACTTTGGCTGACGTTGCCGGTTGCGACGAAGCCAAGGAAGAAGTCGGCGAGCTGGTCGAATTCCTCCGTGATCCGGGCAAGTTCCAGCGCCTGGGCGGTCGTATTCCTCGGGGCGTACTGATGGTCGGTCCTCCGGGTACCGGTAAAACCTTGCTGGCCAAGGCGATTGCCGGCGAAGCCAAGGTGCCGTTCTTCACCATTTCCGGTTCTGACTTTGTCGAAATGTTCGTCGGCGTCGGCGCAAGCCGTGTCCGTGACATGTTCGAGCAGGCCAAGAAGCACGCGCCTTGCATCATCTTCATCGACGAAATCGACGCCGTTGGTCGCCATCGTGGCGCCGGTATGGGTGGCGGTCACGACGAACGCGAGCAGACTCTCAACCAATTGCTGGTTGAGATGGACGGCTTCGAAATGAATGACGGCATCATTGTGATTGCCGCAACCAACCGTCCTGACGTTCTCGATCCAGCGCTGCTGCGCCCGGGTCGTTTCGACCGTCAGGTGGTGGTTGGCTTGCCGGACATTCGTGGTCGCGAGCAGATCCTGAAAGTGCACATGCGCAAAGTGCCAATGGGCGACGACGTTGCTCCAGCCGTTATCGCACGCGGTACTCCGGGCTTCTCGGGTGCTGACTTGGCGAACCTGGTCAACGAAGCATCACTGTTCGCTGCGCGCAGCGGCAAGCGCATCGTTGAAATGAAGGAATTCGAGTTGGCCAAAGACAAGATCATGATGGGCGCCGAGCGCAAATCAATGGTCATGTCTGAGAAAGAAAAGCAGAACACGGCTTACCACGAAGCGGGTCACGCTATCGTTGGTCGCGTCGTGCCTGAGCATGATCCGGTTTACAAAGTGTCTATCATTCCACGCGGTCGTGCACTGGGGGTGACGATGTTCCTCCCGGAAGAAGATCGCTACAGCCTGTCCAAGCGTGCCTTGATCAGTCAGATCTGCTCGCTGTACGGCGGTCGTATTGCTGAAGAGATGACTCTGGGTTTTGACGGTGTAACTACCGGTGCTTCCAACGACATCATGCGTGCCAGCCAGATCGCGCGGAACATGGTGACCAAGTGGGGCTTGTCGGAAAAACTCGGTCCGTTGATGTACGCAGAAGAAGAGGGTGAAGTATTCCTGGGTCGCGGCGGTGGTGGTCAGGCTGCCAGCTTCTCTGGCGAAACAGCCAAGCTGATCGACTCGGAAGTTCGCAGTATCATCGATCAGTGCTACGGCACCGCCAAGCAGATCCTCACGGACAACCGTGACAAGCTGGATGCGATGGCTGACGCGCTGATGAAATACGAGACGATTGATGCTGAGCAGATCGACGACATCATGGCGGGTCGCACACCTCGCGAGCCTCGTGACTGGTCTGGTGGTACGGGCACGCCTCCGCCGCCTGTCGTTCGAGACGAGCGTCCGGAAAATCCGATTGGCGGTCCGGCTGCTGACGTTTAAGGTTTGAAATGACTTTTGCACAGTCCCTGACCCGGTTGCCTTGCGGCAACCGGGTTCTTGATTTGGCCCAGACGCACGTCATGGGCATTCTCAATGTCACTCCCGATTCCTTTTCTGATGGCGGCCGATACAGTCAGCTCGATGCGGCCCTGCGCCACGCTGATGCGATGGTGGCGGCCGGTGCGACACTCATCGATGTTGGTGGAGAATCCACTCGGCCAGGCGCCCGCGCCGTTTCGCCCCTTGAGGAGCTCGAGCGTGTTGCGCCGATCGTCGAGTTAATCAATCGCGAGCTGGATGTGATCATCTCGGTCGATACCTCGACACCGGCAGTCATGCGTGAAACCGCGCGACTGGGCGCTGGCCTGATCAACGATGTACGCTCCCTACGGCGCGACGGTGCGCTGGATGCGGCGGCCGCAACCGGGTTGCCGGTATGTCTGATGCATATGCAGGGCGAGCCTGGCGATATGCAGGATGACCCGCAGTATCAGGACGTCACCCGGGAAGTGGCTGAATTTCTGGCTGAGCGTATGACTCAGTGCGCGCAGGTGGGTATCCCGGCCGAGCGCATCATTCTTGATCCTGGCTTCGGCTTCGCCAAAACGCTGCAGCACAACCTGAGTTTGTTCAAGCATATGGAAGCCTTGCATGCGCTGGGTCGGCCCCTATTGGTTGGTGTTTCGCGAAAAAGCATGATCGGTCATGCCTTGAATCGACCGGTCGGCGAACGTTTGCATGGCGGTCTTGCATTAGCGGCACTGGCATCCGTCAAGGGTGCGCGTATATTGCGCGTCCATGATGTGGCGGAAACAGTGGACGTGTTGCGGATGATCGCGGCCGTGGAATCAGCTGAATAAGAATGATGGAGCACTTATGAGCAAAAAATATTTTGGTACCGACGGCATTCGCGGTCGTGTCGGTGTTTACCCGATTACTCCTGATTTCATGCTGAAGCTTGGGTGGGCTGCCGGTATGGCGTTCCGCAAGATGGGCGCCTGCAAGGTTCTGGTCGGCAAGGACACGCGGATTTCCGGCTATATGTTTGAATCGGCACTCGAGGCCGGCCTGACCTCGGCGGGTGCCGATGTGATGCTGCTAGGCCCGATGCCGACCCCGGCGATCGCTTATCTGTCGCGCACGTTTCAGGCCGAGGCCGGTATCGTGATCAGTGCATCGCACAATCCCCATGACGATAACGGCATCAAGTTTTTCTCCGGTAAGGGCACCAAGCTGCCGGATGAGTTGGAGTTGATGATCGAGGAGTTGCTCGACACGCCAATGACCGTTGTTGAATCGAACAAGATCGGCAAGGTTTCGCGAATCAACGACGCCTCTGGGCGCTACATCGAATTTTGCAAAAGCAGCGTGCCGACCGGAACCAGTTTTTCTGGTCTGAAGATTGTCATCGACTGCGCGCATGGTGCGACCTATAAGGTGGCTCCGAGCGTGTTTCGTGAGTTGGGTGCGGAAGTCGTTGTGCTCTCGGCGCAGCCGAATGGCCTGAACATCAACGATAATTGCGGCTCAACCCATATGGATCAGCTGCAGGCTGCGGTGCTGGCCGAGCACGCCGATCTGGGCATCGCTTTTGATGGCGATGGTGATCGGGTGCTGATGGTTGATCACACCGGTGCGATCGTTGACGGTGACGAGTTGTTGTTCATCATTGCTCGAGATCTGCACGAGCGCGGCAAATTGCAGGGCGGTGTCGTCGGCACGCTGATGAGTAACCTGGGCCTGGAACTGGCGCTCGCGGATTTGTCGATCCCGTTCATTCGGGCGAATGTCGGCGACCGTTACGTCATTGCCGAGTTGCTTGAGCGCAACTGGCTGGTGGGCGGAGAAAACTCGGGGCATATCGTCTGCTTCAACCACACCACCACTGGTGACGCGATCATCGCGGCGTTGCAAGTACTGATGGCGCTGAGAACACGCAACGAAAGTCTCGCGCAATGCCGTCAGGCGCTGCGTAAATGCCCTCAGGTACTGATCAATGTGCGGTTTGGTGGCGGCGAGAGTCCGCTGGAGCATCCGGCTGTCAAGGAAGCCAGCGCTCGCGTGACCCAGGCGATGGCAGGTCGTGGACGTGTGCTTTTGCGCAAGTCCGGAACAGAGCCGTTGGTGCGCGTGATGGTTGAGGGCGAGGACGAAACCCAGGTTCGTAACTATGCCGAAGAACTGGCAAAACTGGTAACTGAAGTTTCTGCCTGATTCGGCTTGCAAGCCATGATTGTGTTGGGTAACATCTGCGCCCACTTTGACCGACGAGGTACAGCATGCGTCGCCCTATGGTAGCTGGTAACTGGAAGATGCACGGTACCCGCGCCAGCGTCGCTGAGCTGATCAACGGCCTTCGTCATCTGGCCTTGCCTAGCGGTGTTGATGTCGCGGTATTCCCGCCTTGCTTGTATATCAATCAAGTGATTGATGGCTTGAAAGGCAAATCGATTTCGGTCGGTGCGCAGAACTCTGCGGTGGAAGCGATGCAAGGTGCATTGACGGGTGAGATTGCTCCCAGTCAATTAGTGGATGCAGGATGTTCCCTGGTACTTGTGGGGCACTCGGAACGCCGTCAGATAATGGGCGAGCGAGACGGAATGCTGAATCGCAAGTTCGCAGCGGCACAGGCATGTGGCTTGATCCCGGTGTTGTGTGTAGGGGAAACCCTCGAGCAGCGCGAAGCTGGGAAAACTCTTGAGGTTGTCGGGCGTCAGCTGGGCAGCATCATCGAGGAGCTGGGTGTAGGTGCTTTTGCCAAGGCAGTCATTGCTTATGAGCCGGTCTGGGCCATTGGTACCGGACTGACTGCAACGCCGCAACAGGCGCAGGATGTGCATAAAGCCATCCGCGAACAGTTGGCGGCAGAGAATTCTGAAGTCGCGCGAGGTGTGCGGCTTCTATACGGCGGCAGCGTGAAGGCGGCCAATGCGGTCGAACTGTTCGGCATGCCGGATATCGATGGGGGGCTCATTGGTGGAGCCTCCCTGAATGCAGATGAGTTCGGTGCGATCTGTCGCGCCGCGGGAAACTGAAAAAATGCTGGAAACAGTCGTAGTCGTTTTTCATCTGCTGGGTGCATTGGGCGTAGTTGCTCTGGTTTTGCTGCAGCAGGGTAAGGGTGCGGACGCTGGCGCGTCTTTCGGAGCAGGTGCTTCAAATACTGTGTTCGGAAGCCAAGGTTCCTCTACCTTTCTTAGTAAGTTTACTGCTATACTTGCCGCCGGTTTCTTCATAACCAGCTTGGGGTTAGGTTATTTTGCTAAAGAGAAAGCTCATCAGCTGACTCAAGCAGGTTTGCCAGATCCAGCAGTGTTGGAAGTACCTAAGCAACAACCGGCTTCTGATGATGTCCCGGTGCTTCAAGAGCAAAAGTCGGCTACTCCAGCGACTGACGTACCTCCAGCTCAAGAGCAGAAGTAAGAAGGGTTTCAAAGTAGTTTTGCCGAGGTGGTGGAATTGGTAGACACGCAACCTTGAGGTGGTTGTGCCCATAGGGTGTAGGGGTTCGAGTCCCCTTCTCGGTACCAATTAGTCAGGAGAGCCCGCTGTTGCGGGCTTTCTTGCAGGTGGAAGGTTACATTGACCCTATAAGGGATCGGTCGTATACTTCCGCCCCAGCTTTGTCGCGGGGTGGAGCAGTCTGGTAGCTCGTCGGGCTCATAACCCGAAGGTCGTCGGTTCAAATCCGGCCCCCGCAACCAGTTTCAGGAGCCCCTTTTAAGGGGCTTTTTGTTAGCTGGATACTTTCAACGCCGCTGTTCGACGGCGTTTCAAGGATGGGCGTTAGGCCCATTTTTTTATTTTGCAAAGCATGCACATATCATGCACTAGGGGGTTCAGGTGTCGAGCAAGCTAGAAGAGTTGCAGGCCTTGCTGGCCCCGGTGGTCGTGGCCCTGGGCTATGAATGCTGGGGTATCGAGTTTTCGGCTCAGGGTCGTCACTCGATGTTGCGCGTTTATATCGATAAAGAGGGCGGTGTGCTGGTGGACGATTGCGCCATTGTCAGCCGTCAGATCAGCGGTGTGCTGGATGTTGAAGATCCAATTTCCGTTGAATATACCCTCGAAGTTTCCTCGCCTGGCATGGAGCGCCCACTGTTCACTCTTGAGCAGTTTGCAAAATTTGCCGGTGAACAAGTGAAGATCAAGCTGCGCTCGCCTTTCGAAGGTCGACGCAACTTTCAGGGCCTTCTGCGCGGTGTAGAAGAGCAGGACGTCGTGGTGCAGGTAGACGACCATGAGTTTCTGTTGCCGATCGATATGATCGACAAGGCCAACATTATTCCCAGTTTTGACTGAGACGCGGATCCCGCGGATCCAATGGCTTGCGAAAGGCGAGGCGTACGATGAGCAAAGAAGTACTGCTGGTTGTTGAGTCGGTATCCAATGAAAAGGGCGTACCGGCAAGCGTAATTTTTGAAGCGTTGGAGCTGGCGTTGGCCACTGCTACCAAAAAGCGCTTTGAAGACGAAGTAGATCTGCGTGTGGAAATTAATCGCCACACCGGTTCCTACGAAACATTCCGTCGCTGGACGGTCGTCGAAGAGAATGATCTCGACGATCCGGCTATCGAGACCTGGCCGAGCAAGGTTGCCCTGACGCATCCGGGTGCCAACGTAGGCGACGTCGTCGAAGAAAAGATCGAATCCATCGAGTTCGGCCGCATTGCTGCACAGACTGCCAAGCAAGTCATCGTGCAAAAAGTGCGTGAAGCCGAGCGCGCTCAAGTGGTCGATGCTTATCGCGAGCGCCTGGGAGAAATCATCTCCGGCACCGTGAAAAAGGTCACCCGCGACAACGTGATCGTCGACCTTGGCAACAATGCAGAAGCGTTGCTGGCCCGTGAAGACATCATTTCTCGCGAAACCTTCCGTGTCGGCGTGCGTCTGCGTGCGCTGCTCAAGGAAATCCGCACCGAGAACCGTGGCCCGCAGCTGATCCTGTCGCGTACCGCGCCGGAAATGCTGATCGAGCTGTTCCGTATCGAAGTGCCGGAAATCGCTGAAGGCCTGATCGAAGTAATGGCGGCGTCCCGTGATCCGGGTTCGCGTGCCAAGATCGCCGTCCGCTCCAAGGACAAACGCATCGACCCGCAGGGCGCTTGCATCGGTATGCGCGGTTCGCGCGTCCAGGCAGTGTCGGGTGAGTTGGGCGGTGAGCGTGTTGATATCGTTCTGTGGGACGACAACCCGGCTCAGTTCGTAATCAACGCCATGTCCCCGGCTGAGGTTGCGGCAATTATCGTTGACGAAGATGCCCATGCCATGGACATCGCCGTTGGCGCAGACAATCTCGCTCAGGCCATCGGTCGTGGTGGTCAGAACGTGCGTCTGGCCAGCCAATTGACTGGCTGGACCCTGAACGTGATGACCGAATCGGACATCCAGGCCAAGCAGCAAGCAGAAACCGGCGACATCCTGCGCAACTTCATCGACGAGCTGGAAGTCGACGAAGATCTGGCACAGGTGCTGGTAGATGAAGGCTTCACCAGCCTGGAAGAGATTGCCTACGTACCGTTGGAAGAAATGCTCAACATCGACGGCTTTGACGAAGATACCGTCAACGAGCTTCGCGCTCGTGCCAAGGATCGTTTGTTGACCAAAGCCATCGCTACTGAGGAAAAGCTGGCAGACGCCCATCCGGCCGAAGACCTGCTCTCGCTTGAGGGTATGGACAAGGATTTGGCGATGGAACTGGCGGTGCGCGGCGTAATTACCCGCGAAGACCTGGCCGAGCAGTCTATTGACGACCTGCTCGACATCGACGGCATTGACGATGATCGTGCCGGCAAGTTGATCATGGCCGCCCGAGCCCATTGGTTCGAGTAATTAGGCGCGGCCTGAGGAGAGAAGTGCATGACGCAAGTCACGGTGAAACAACTGGCCGATGAGGTCAAAACACCGGTAGAGCGCCTGTTGCAGCAGATGCGTGAGGCAGGTCTGCCGCACACCGCCGCCGAAGAGAATGTGACTGACAGTGAGAAGCAGTCCCTGCTGACTCACTTGAAGAGCAGTCACAAGGCGAAAGTGGAAGAACCACGCAAGATCACGCTGCAGCGTAAAACCACCAGCACCCTGCGGGTTGCTGGTAGCAAGAGCATCAGCGTAGAAGTTCGCAAGAAGAAAGTTTTCGTACAGCGCAGCCCGGAAGAAATCGAAGCCGAGCGCAAACGTGAACTGGATGAGCGTCGCGCAGTAGAAAACGCTGCCCGTCAAAAGGCTGAAGAAGAAGCCAAGCAGCGCGCCGAAGAAGAAGCGCGTCGCCAGCCTGCTGCTCAGACTGCAAACAGCGACGCCGTTGCGGCGCCGGCTGCTGCTGCCGAACCGGTACGCGAAAGCGCGCCAGTAGTGGCTGCTGCTCCAGCGCCATCCGCTGACGTTCGCAACAAGCAGAACGAACAGCGCCGTCCGGACAAGCCACGTGCAGACGATAACAATCGTCGCAGCGGTGGCGGTGATGGTGAGCGTAAAAACGCTCCGCATCGCGCTTCGGTCAAAGAAAAAGCGCCGGCGCCACGTGTGGCACCACGCACTACCGACGAAGAAAGCGATGGCTTCCGTCGTGGTGGTCGCGGCAAGGCCAAGCTGAAAAAGCGCAACGCCCACGGTTTCCAGAGCCCAACCGGTCCTGTCGTGCGTGATGTGCAGATCGGCGAGACCATCACTGTTGGCGATCTGGCCAATCAGATGTCGGTCAAGGCTGCTGAAATCATCAAGTTCATGTTCAAACTGGGTACTCCAGCGACCATCAACCAGGTGCTTGATCAGGAAACTGCTCAACTGGTAGCCGAAGAACTGGGCCACAAAGTGACCCTGGTCAGCGACACCGCCCTGGAAGATTCCCTGGCCGAGTCCCTGAAGTTTGAAGGTGAGTCGTTCTCCCGTGCACCGGTCGTGACCGTAATGGGCCACGTAGACCACGGTAAAACCTCGCTGCTCGACTACATTCGTCGTGCCAAGGTGGCCGCTGGCGAAGCCGGTGGTATCACCCAGCACATTGGTGCCTACCACGTTGAAACCGAACGCGGCATGGTTACCTTCCTCGACACCCCGGGTCACGCTGCGTTTACCGCAATGCGTGCTCGTGGTGCCAAGGCCACCGATATCGTGATCCTCGTGGTTGCAGCGGATGACGGCGTGATGCCGCAGACCATTGAAGCTGTTCAGCACGCGGTAGCGGCTGGCGTTCCACTGGTTGTAGCGGTGAACAAAATCGACAAGCCGGGCGCCGATCTCGACCGCATCCGTAGCGAACTGTCGGTTCACGGCGTGACTTCCGAAGAGTGGGGCGGTGACACGCCGTTCGTACCGGTGTCGGCGAAAGTCGGTACTGGCGTGGACGAGCTGCTGGAAGCCGTTCTGCTGCAGGCTGAAGTTCTCGAACTGAAAGCGACTCCATCGGCTCCTGGCCGTGGTGTTGTGGTTGAATCGCGTCTCGACAAGGGTCGTGGCCCGGTCGCAACCGTTCTGGTTCAAGACGGTACTCTGCGCCAAGGCGACATGGTGCTGGTCGGTTCGAACTACGGCCGTGTACGTGCCATGCTCGACGAGAACGGCAAGCCAATCAAGGAAGCCGGTCCGGCCATTCCTGTCGAGATTCTCGGCCTGGACGGTACCCCGGACGCTGGCGACGAGATGAGCGTGGTTGCCGACGAGAAGAAAGCCCGTGAAGTGGCTCTGTTCCGTCAAGGCAAGTTCCGCGAAGTCAAACTGGCTCGCGCTCACGCCGGCAAGCTGGAAAACATTTTCGAAAACATGGGTCAGGCGGAGAAGAAGACGCTCAACATCGTCCTCAAATCCGACGTCCGTGGTTCGCTGGAAGCGTTGAACGGCGCCTTGAATGGCCTGGGCAACGACGAAGTTCAAGTGCGCGTAGTAGGCGGCGGTGTCGGTGGTATCACCGAGTCCGACGCTAACCTGGCACTGGCTTCCAACGCTGTACTGTTCGGCTTCAACGTGCGTGCCGATGCTGGCGCACGGAAGATCGTCGAGCAGGAAGGTCTGGACATGCGTTACTACAACGTGATCTACGACATCATCGAAGACGTCAAGAAAGCCCTCACCGGCATGCTCGGCAGCGATGTTCGCGAGAACATCCTGGGTGTGGCCGAAGTGCGTGACGTGTTCCGTTCGCCGAAGTTTGGCGCGATCGCTGGTTGCATGGTGATCGAAGGTGTTGTGCACCGTAACCGTCCGATCCGTGTACTGCGTGAAGACATCGTTATCTTCGAAGGCGAGCTGGAATCCCTGCGCCGCTTCAAGGATGACGCTTCCGAAGTACGTGCCGGCATGGAATGCGGTATCGGCGTGAAGAGCTACAACGACGTCAAAGTCGGCGACAAGATCGAAGTCTTCGAGAAGGTTCAGGTTGCTCGCAGCCTCTGACTCGCGCACTTCAGGAGCCGTGATGGTCGGCCGCACTCAACAGTGCGGCGCATCACCCGGACTCTAAACGCAACGCCCGGTCTGGCTTTTGTCAGGCCGGGCGTTTGCCGCTTTCAGACCTTGCGGGTTTCACCGCCGGGCAGTAACAGGTAACAAAACATGGCAAAAGAATACAGCCGTACCCAACGTATCGGCGATCAGATGCAGCGTGAGCTGGCTCAACTGATCCGTCGCGAAGTCAAAGACCCGCGCGTTGGTCTGGTCACCATTACTGCAGTGGAAGTCAGCCGTGACGTCGGTCACGCGAAGATCTTCATCACCGTGATGGGGCAGGACAATGCCGAAGATATCGCGCAAAGCATCAAGGTGCTGAACGCTGCCGCAGGTTTCCTGCGCATGCAACTGGCCCGTGAAATGAAGCTGCGCAGCGTGCCGCAATTGCATTTCCACTACGACGAGTCTGTCGTGCGTGGTGCGCATTTGTCGGCCCTGATCGAGCGTGCCGTTGCTGAAGACAATCAGCATCCGGTCGCTGCTGAACCTGAAGACACCAAGGAGTAATTCGTTGGCTCAGGTTAAACGTATCCGTCGTAACGTCAGCGGTATCATCCTGCTCGACAAGCCGCTGGGGTTCACCTCCAACGCCGCGTTGCAGAAGGTTCGCTGGTTGCTCAACGCCGAGAAGGCCGGTCACACCGGCAGCCTCGACCCGTTGGCTACTGGCGTGTTGCCGCTGTGCTTCGGCGAAGCGACCAAATTCTCGCAATACTTGCTCGATTCCGACAAGGCCTACGAAACGCTGGCACAGCTCGGCAAAACCACCACCACGGCAGACGCCGAGGGTGAAGTTTTGCAAGAGCGGCCGGTGACCGTTGGTCGCGCCGATATCGAAGCGGCGTTGCCGAAATTTCGTGGTCAAATCAGCCAGATACCGCCGATGTACTCGGCGCTCAAGCGTGATGGCCAGCCGTTGTACAAGCTGGCTCGTGCAGGTGAAGTAGTGGAGCGCGAACCGCGTTCTGTTACTATTGCGCGCTTGGAATTACTGGCCTTCGAAGGCGATACTGCGCGTCTTGCGGTGGATTGCAGCAAGGGCACCTATATCCGCACGCTGGTGGAGGATATCGGTGAGCAACTTGGTTGTGGTGCGTACGTCGCTGAATTGCGTCGTACCCAGGCCGGGCCTTTCACCCTGGCGCAGACCGTGACCCTCGAAGAGCTGGAAGCGGTACATGCCGAAGGCGGCAATGAAGCGGTTGATCGCTTCCTGATGCCATCGGACAGCGGCCTGCAGGATTGGCCGTTGTTGCAGTTCTCCGAAGCGAGCGCGTTCTACTGGCTCAACGGCCAGCCGGTGCGTGCCCCGGATGCTCCGAAGTTCGGCATGGTGCGGGTTCAGGATCACAATGGTCGCTTCATCGGTATCGGTGAAGTGAGCGAAGACGGACGCATCGCGCCCCGTCGACTGATTCGGTCAGAATGACCGGAACCGGTCTGCGTAAAAGCAGGCCGGCGAGTGTGGCTGTTAACAGGCATGGTCACTACTCATTTATAGATACAGGGATTTGTCCCTGGCCTGTTGAAACTGTTTTTTTGAAACAGTTTCCTGATAAGGAAGGATTGCCTCATGGCTCTCGACGTTCAAGAAAAAGCTCAAATCGTTGCTGACTACCAGCAAGCTGTTGGTGACACTGGTTCGCCAGAAGTGCAAGTTGCACTGCTGACCGCCAACATCAACAAACTGCAAGGTCACTTCAAGGCCAACGGTAAAGATCACCACTCCCGTCGTGGTCTGATCCGCATGGTAAACCAGCGTCGCAAGCTGCTGGACTACCTGAAAGGCAAGGACGTGAGCCGTTACAGCGCTCTGATCGCTCGCCTGGGTCTGCGTCGCTAATCAGCGATTGCGCTATGAGGTTGGTGGTCTGTCGGACGTCAGTGGTTTACCGCTGGCGTCTTGCAGGCTCCCAGCCTCAAGTTTTATCTGGATGCACGTTTTACCCTGGACAGGCGTTGGGCCGATTCCCGACATTGCCCAAGAATTCGCAAGAACCGATTTCCCCAAGAGCCACAAAGAAGGTAGGACACCGTGAACCCGGTAATCAAAAAATTCCAGTTCGGTCAATCGACCGTTACCCTCGAGACAGGCCGTATCGCCCGTCAGGCCTCCGGCGCAGTATTGGTCACCGTTGACGACGACGTCAGCGTGTTGGTGACTGTCGTCGGTGCAAAGCAAGCCGATCCGGGCAAGGGCTTCTTCCCTCTGTCCGTTCACTACCAGGAAAAGACTTACGCTGCCGGTAAGATCCCTGGCGGTTTCTTCAAGCGCGAAGGCCGTCCTTCGGAAAAAGAAACCCTGACTTCCCGACTGATCGACCGTCCGATCCGTCCGCTGTTCCCGGAAGGTTTCATGAACGAAGTGCAGGTTGTCTGCACCGTCGTTTCCACCAGCAAGAAAACCGATCCGGACATCGCTGCGATGATCGGTACCTCGGCTGCTCTGGCCATTTCCGGCATTCCATTCGACGGCCCGATCGGCGCCGCTCGCGTGGCTTTCCACGAAAGCACCGGCTACCTGCTGAACCCGACCTACGAACAGCAAGCCGCTTCGAGCCTGGACATGGTCGTTGCCGGTACTTCCGACGCCGTGCTGATGGTTGAATCGGAAGCCAAAGAGCTGACCGAAGACCAGATGCTGGGCGCGGTACTGTTTGCTCACGACGAATTCCAGGTTGTGATCAACGCTGTTAAAGAACTGGCTGCCGAAGCCGCCAAGCCAACCTGGAACTGGGCTCCGGCTCCAGAAGCCACCGAGCTGCTGGGTGCGATCCGTGCCGAGTTCGGCGAAGCGATCTCCCAGGCTTACACCATCACCATCAAGGCCGACCGTTACGCTCGCCTGGGTGAGCTGAAGGATCAGGTTGTTGCCAAGCTGTCCGGCGAAGAAGGCCAGCCTTCGGCCAGCGAAGTCAAAGCGGCTTTCGGCGAAATCGAATACCGCACCGTTCGCGAAAACATCGTAAACGGCAAGCCACGTATCGATGGTCGAGACACCAAGACCGTACGTCCGCTGAACATCGAAGTCGGCGTTCTGCCGAAGACTCACGGTTCGGCGCTGTTCACCCGTGGTGAAACCCAGGCACTGGTTGTTGCAACACTGGGCACCGCCCGTGACGCACAGCTGCTGGACACCCTGGAAGGCGAGAAGAAAGACCCGTTCATGCTGCACTACAACTTCCCTCCGTTCTCGGTGGGCGAGTGTGGTCGCATGGGTGGTGCCGGTCGTCGTGAAATCGGTCACGGCCGTCTGGCTCGTCGTTCGGTTTCGGCCATGCTGCCAGCCGCTGACGTGTTCCCGTACACCATCCGCGTGGTTTCGGAAATTACCGAATCCAACGGATCGAGCTCGATGGCTTCCGTTTGCGGCGCTTCCCTGGCCCTGATGGACGCTGGTGTTCCGATGAAGGCCCCGGTTGCCGGTATCGCCATGGGTCTGGTTAAAGAAGGCGAGAAATTCGCCGTCCTGACCGACATCCTCGGTGACGAAGATCACCTCGGCGACATGGACTTCAAAGTTGCCGGTACCGCCAAAGGTGTTACCGCGCTGCAGATGGACATCAAGATCAAGGGCATCACCGAAGAAATCATGGAAATCGCTCTGGGCCAAGCCCTGGAAGCGCGCCTGAACATCCTCGGTCAGATGAACCAGATCATCGGCCAGTCGCGTACCGAACTGTCGGCCAACGCTCCGACCATGATCGCGATGAAGATTGACACCGACAAGATCCGTGACGTTATCGGTAAAGGTGGCGCGACCATCCGTGCGATCTGCGAAGAAACCAAGGCTTCGATCGACATCGAAGACGACGGTTCGATCAAGATCTTCGGCGAAACCAAAGAAGCGGCTGAAGCAGCACGTCAGCGCGTTCTGGGTATTACCGCTGAAGCCGAGATCGGCAAGATCTACGTGGGTAAAGTTGAGCGCATCGTCGACTTCGGCGCATTCGTAAACATCCTGCCGGGTAAGGACGGTCTGGTTCACATCTCGATGTTGAGCGATGCTCGCGTCGAGAAAGTGACCGACATTCTGAAAGAAGGCCAGGAAGTGGAAGTGCTGGTACTGGACGTGGACAACCGCGGCCGTATCAAGCTGTCCATCAAAGACGTGGCAGCTGCCAAGGCTTCGGGCGTTTAATCACCCCTTCGCTTTAGCGCAATAAAAAAGCCCCGCCGTGAAAACGGCGGGGCATTTTTTTGTCTGGCATCTGGATCAAGAGATCGCAGCCTGCGGCAGCTCCTACACACAGGGCTACTGTAGGAGTCGTCGCGTGCGGTGATCTTTGCTTTTGTGAAAACCGGTGCTAGGTTTAGCCCACCGCCCGTGTAGCTCAGCCGGTAGAGCAGCGCACTCGTAACGCGAAGGTCGCAGGTTCGATTCCTGTCTCGGGCACCATCTTTCTTATTTCACCTTGCGGCTCAAATCCTCAACGGTACGTTTGAGCTGATCCATCGCTCGATCCTGATCGTTGATTTTCTGCTTCAGACTGGAAATCTCACTGCTGTTGGAATTTGAACTGGACCCGCTGTTGCGCTTGAGTTCTTCAACCTGACGCCCGAGCGTCTCGAGTTTGCGGTCCTGTTCTTTGACCTTGTTTTGCAGTTCATCGATTTCCTTGCCGTTGGAAGTCGAGCTTGTGCCGCTGCTGCGTTTAAGCTCTTCGATCTGGCGGGATTGCTCGCCGATGGTGTCACGCATCTTTTTCAGCTCATCAATGCTGATGTCGCTTCTGATCACCACTTCTTTGCCGTAATCGTTATGAACCAGCGAAACCTTGTCACCAGTGGACTGGCTGGTGTTGCTCAACTCAATGGCCATGGCGCTTGCTGGCACGACTAAGGCGGTGATCAGAGCCGAGGTAGAAACAACTGCGGAAATCTTCGAAAAGCTGCGCATCACTGGTTTTCCTTGTGAACAGCATAGAGGTGCCGAAGTGGCACATCGCTATGACTCGAAATCCGCATTTATGTTCCGCAGGTCAGCTTTTTCTGCGGCAGATGAAAAGAGCCGTGTAATTCGTCATGCAAACGTCCTATATTCGGTGCCTGCATGAGCATCGCTTAGCAGTTTTCAGATGATCCCGAATGGTTCCGAAGGCCGGTCTATCCGCGTCAGAGAGATCCTTGATGATCCAGATCCATCCTCCATTCCAATGATCAGCGAGAACCCCATGACTGAATTGACTCAAGAGCAACGCCACGAACAAGCGCTGGAAAAATACCTTCTGGATGTCCCCGACCTGAAGGAAGAGATCAAGGACCTGAGCGCCGATGATCAGAAAGACCAGATCCAGTGGGCCTTCGAGGATGAAGCCGAAGCGCAGGGCTTGCAGCCGTGGGAGTTGACGCTCAAGTACACGAGCACGCCGGAAGAATTCGAGGCACAGCGCCTTGTGCTGCACAAGGAGGCGGCTGAAGTATTGGGTGTCGAATGGGATGAATACTGCGAGATGAATAATCTCGTCGTTTGACGAGAGCTGCTAGCTCCAAGCGGCAAGCTGCAAGTCAAAGCAAAAGCGCTGTGGCTTGCAGCTTTACCGCTGCTGTCAGAGGCTGAGTCGCATCGACAGATCGACAGCTTTGACGTCTTTGGTCATTGCGCCGATCGAGATGTAATCCACACCGGTTTCAGCAATCGGCAGCAGCGTGCTTTCGTTGATGCCGCCGCTGGCCTCCAGTTTTGCCTTCCCGCCGTTAAGGCGCACGGCTTCGCGCATGTCAGCCAGGCTCAGCTCGTCGAGCATGATGATATCGGCACCGGCCTCCAGCGCTTCTTTCAGTTCTTCAAGGCTTTCCACTTCGATTTCCACCGGTTTGCCCGGGGCGATCTTGTGCGCGGAGGCCACTGCTTCGGCGATGCCACCGCTGGCGGCGATGTGGTTTTCCTTGATCAGGAACGCATCGTAAAGACCGATGCGGTGATTGTGGCAGCCGCCGCAGGTGACGGCATATTTTTGCGCCAGGCGCAGGCCCGGCAGCGTCTTGCGGGTGTCCAGCAGTTTCACTTGGGTCTGTGCAACGAAGTCAGCCAGGTACTGCGCGCGTGTCGCCACTCCGGAGAGCAATTGCAGAAAGTTAAGCGCGCTGCGTTCGCCGGTCAGCAACGACCGGGCCGGGCCTTCCAGGTGAAACAGCGGCTGATTGGCTTTCACGCGCTGGCCATCGACCACTTGCCAATGCACGGCAACGCGCGGATCAAGCTGACGAAACACGGTGTCGACCCACGCGGTGCCGCAGATGACGGCGTCGTCGCGGGTAATGATGGTGGCTTTGGCCAGACGTTCGGCCGGGATCAGTTGCGCGGTGATGTCGCCGCTACCGATGTCTTCGAGCAACGCACGGCGCACGTTGGCTTCGATTTCGGCGGTCAAATCGGCGAGACGTAGATTCGGCATAACGGGCTCCACAAACAAAGTGATTCGATTATAGGGGCATGCCGCAAGCCAACCCAAGGCGAGAACGCGGCTGCCTGAATGCATCCGGTCGAATTTCTTTGAGTAAACGGCATCGCAGCATGGTCTGTGGAAGGGCTGCGACATAAGGGAAACCCTGAGGGCTATAGCGCCGGTGACAACTTTTGCAAGATAATCCGCCTTGCATTTGACGTCATAGCTTTGACGTGAAGGGCCGCCAGCATTGTTGGGAGCTGTGGAAGCGAGCCTGCTCGCAAAAGCGCACTGCCAGTCACCGACAATGTCACTGACATGTCGCCTTCGCGAGCAAACTCGCTCCCACAGGGGGCTCAATCGAAAGTGACCGAAGAATCACCGCTTCAGGAGGCTGGGATGCACAACGACGGGAAAGTAGTTCCCTTGCACAAGGTTGCTACCGATCAGGCCAATCACGCGCCGCTCGCCCGCCTGCCTGTGATTCTGCTGCAGGTTCGCGATAAGGCTGCGCAGCAACTGCGCCACGCCTTGCAGGACCTTTTCGATAACGCCGATGACACACTGTTCGAAATGGCGGATCGAGCACGCAACGACGTCGATCAGAACATTTTCTTCGAAGCCATGCGCGACCTGCGTCTAAAGCGCAAGAATATCGAGCGCGGTTTTCTTGAGCTGTTCTTCGAGGCTTTTGTTGGTCTGACTCGCTACGATTCTGTCGACCCGGTGTTGCCGCAAGCGTTGATCGGCGAAGCGTCTACCCCACGCACCGATGACATGGAACGCCAAGTGGCGGTCGAAACCATGGTCAGCCGGGTGCTCAAACGTGATGGCTTCGCCCTCGGCCAACTGACCGCGCGGCTGAATGCGCTGCTCGGCAATCCCCTCGATGATCACCACAATCCGCTCGGCCCGGCATTGCTTTGCGAGTTCTTCTTGCAGGCGGGTCGTAATCTCGGTGTGGAAATCAAGGTCAAACTGATCCTGCTGAAGCTGTTCGAGCGCTATGTATTGGCGGACACCGAGCAGCTGTACGCCGAGGCCAATCAGTTACTCAGAGCTACCGGCGTATTGCCCGAACTCAAACCCGCGCCGACGCGACGTGCAATGGACCGTGCGACCGCCAGCGTCTATGGCGAAGAGCGCATTGTTCCGCCCCCGGCCGATGATGGCGAGCCTGAAGTCTTCCCCGCGTTGCAGAAATTGCTTCTGCAAGTACGTGGCAGTGTTGCGCCGACGCTTGAGTCCGGCGCCACCGCCCAGCCAATTTCAACCCGCGACCTGCTGCGCTTGCTGTCGCACTTGCAGCAATACGTGCCGACCCTGACTGCGCAGGACGACTTCGATCTGCGCCAACAACTCGAACAGTTGCTGACCCGCGTCAGCGTCAGGAGCGGCAAATCCCGCAGCGTAGACGGTGCAGATGAAGATGTGATCAACCTGATCGCGATGATCTTCGAGTGCATGCTCGCGGACCGCAACCTGCCGGATTCGTTGAAAGCATTGATCGCTCGTTTGCAGATTCCAATGCTCAAGGTCGCCGTACTCGACAAGAATTTTTTCAGCCGCAGCAGCCACCCGGCGCGGCGCCTGCTCAACGAAATCGCGGCGGCGGCCATGGGCTGGGGCGATTGCGACGGTGATGCGCGCGATAGCCTGTATCTGCGGATCGAACAGGTGGTGCAACGGTTGCTGAGCGATTTCGTCGATGATCCGGCAATTTTCTCCGAGCTGCTGGCGGATTTTCTCGCCTTCACCAACGATGAACGGCGCCGCAGTGAATTGCTTGAGCAACGTTTGCGTGACGCCGAAGAAGGCCGGGCGAAAACCGAACTGGCTCGGCGCCGGGTCGAGCAAGCGTTGAACCACGCCTTGCTGGGCAAGGTTTTACCACCGTGCGTGGTGAACTTTCTGCAGAACGCCTGGAGTCAGGTGCTGTTGCTGACCCGCCTCAAGCATGGCGATCAGTCTGCCGAGTGGCAGGCCGATGTGCAGACCATGGAGCAACTGATCTGGAGCGTCCAGCGTGACGATGACGCTGAGTTCAGCCTGCATTTATTGGCGCTGGTGCCGGGCTTGCTCAAATCGCTGCGTGACGGGCTGAACAGCATCGCGTTCGATCCGTTTGCCACCAGCGAGTTTTTCAGTGAGCTCGAAGCGCTGCACGTGAGCGTGCTGGAACCTGCGGCGGACGCCCATCCAGCGCCCGCAATGGTTGAAGTGTCGCAACGCATCGTGCTCCACACTGCTGAAGAGAGCAGCATGACTGCAGAGCGCCAACCCCATAACGACGCTGTTTTGCGTCAGGTTGAGCAATTGCGCCTGGGCAGTTGGGTGCTGTTTGAGGAGGAAGACGAGCAGACCCTGCGCTGCAAGCTGGCGGCCATCATTCAGGCGACCGGCAAATACGTGTTTGTCGATCGCACCGGGATGAAGGTGCGCGAGCGCAGTCGTGTGGCGCTTGCGCAGGAATTACAGCGCGGTGCGGTGCGGGTACTGGACGATACGTTGTTGTTCGATCGCGCGCTGGAGTCGGTGCTCGGTCAACTGCGTCGACTCAATCGCGCCAAGTGATCGCGCGTGATGGATCCACACGGCATACTGAGCGCCAACACAGTCGGCGTTGAAGGAATCGGTATGCAGTTGGATCCCGCGAGCGGGTGGTGTCATGGCGTGCAGATCTGCCCGTCGCCCAACTTCAATGAGCGCCCGGCGGGCGAAGTTTCGCTGTTGGTCATCCACAACATCAGCCTGCCGCCGGCACAGTTCGCCACCGGCAAGGTGCAGGAATTTTTCCAGAACCTTCTGGATGTCACCGAACATCCCTACTTTGCAGGGATCGCTGACCTGCGGGTTTCAGCGCATTTTCTGATCGAACGTGACGGCACAGTCTCCCAGTTTGTCTCTTGTCTGGATCGGGCGTGGCACGCGGGCGTATCAGTGTTCGAGGGTCGCGAAACCTGTAACGATTTTTCCGTGGGCATCGAACTCGAAGGCACCGATGATCTGCCGTTCACCGATGCGCAATATCGCGTGTTGACGGTGCTGACCCGACAATTGCAAAAAGCATTTCCGGCCATCACCGGCGCGCGTATTTGCGGGCACAGCGACATTGCTCCCGGGCGCAAGACCGATCCTGGGCCGGGGTTCGACTGGGCGCGCTACCGTGCGGCCCTGGCAGAAGAGGAAGGACAATGAGTTTTCTGGTGTTACTGCTGGCGGTCTGGATCGAGAAATTCTCGGCACTGCGCCATCGGCTTCAGCGTGATGGCGGATGGGTCCGCGAGCTGCACAAACTCGAAAGCAGCCAGCGCCTGGCTGATAAGCCGTGGCTGGTTTTGACGATTCTGATCTTGCTGCCGGTGGCGCTGCTCGGCTTTTTGCTGCTGGTGCTCGAACCGGTGGCTTATGGTCTGCTGGCCTTGCCCGTACATTTGCTGGTGGTGATTTACAGTCTGGGGCGAGGCGATCTGCTCGGCGGCCTCGGACCGTTCCGCGATGCGTGGCGCCGCGAGGATTTGCAGGCAGCGGCTCACGTGGCCAAGCGCGACCTGGATATCTGCGCCGACAGCGGTGAGCAATTGCTGGATCGGGTCCAAGGGCATTTGCTATGGCAGGCTTATCAGAGTTTCTTCGCGGTAATTTTCTGGTACTTCCTGCTCGGGCCTGTGGCTGCGCTGGCCTACCGCTTGTTGGCGCTGGCCGAGGAGCATGGCAAGAATCCCGCGCTAGTGGAACGCGCAGCGCAACTGCGCCACGCCTTTGACTGGGTGCCGGTGCGCTTGCTGGCAGCGAGCCTGGCACTGGTCGGTAATTTCGTTGCGGTCAGCCGAGTCATGCTGCATGAATTGCTGAACTGGAACATTAGCGCTGCGCATCTGATCAACAAAGTCGGTCTGGCAGCGGGCGAGATCCCGCCTCCGGCGCTCGGCCCGGAAGGCATCAACACCCTCGATTGTCTGTGGGAGTTGCTGCTGCGTGCGGCGGTGTTGTGGTATGCCGGGTTTGCCTTGTGGACGGTTCTGGTTCACTGATCTGCTGATTCATCAAAAGACCGAACCACCTAAAGATCAAAAGCGCAGATCAAAAGATCGCAGCCTGCGGCAGCTCCTACACAGGGATTGTGTGTTTCCTGTAGGAGCTGCCGCAGGCTGCGATCTTTTTGTTGTTAACCTTAAGTTACAAAACCTCCCGCCGATTTGCGCTATACAGAGACTGCGCCCGATAGTGGCTATCTGCTGTCGCCCCGCGCCTGCTAATAAAAACAAGAAAAACCAAGGGAGACTTCCAGTGAAGAGCTTGCTCTATCCCGCCGTCTCGCTGATGAACCGTCTGAGCTTCGGCATGAAGTTCAGCCTGATCAGCGTGCTGTTCCTGGTGCCGATGCTGGTGACCAATTTCTATCTGGTGCGCGATTCCTATCGCGAATTCCAGGGCACCCGGATCGAGCTCAAGAGCCTCGACCTGCTCGGCAGCAGCCTGGCGCTGCGCCGCGATCTGGAAACCCTGAATAATCTGGTGCAGATCGATGTCACCCTCGGCCAGTCGGGCAAGGCCGGGAATGTCGAGGCGCAGATCAACAATCTGGAGCAGGCCGTGCTCGCTCGCCTCGAGGGCTTGACGGCGATGACCGACGATCCTGACCAGATCAGCGTGTTCGATGGGAAGCGCGATGAAATGGTCGCCGCGTTCAAGGCGCAGCAAGCGGAGAACTCGCTGCAAAGCAAAAGCGCGTTGATCGGCAAACTGCTCGCCAGCGCGCAGATTTTCAGCCAGATCATCACCAGTCAGGCCGGCCTGAGCCGCGACAATCAAAGCGATATCCGCCAGCTCAGTGAACTGGTGACGCTGGTCACCCCGACCGTGACGCAAACCCTTGGCGAAGGTCGGGCGATTGGCGCTTATTCGTTAGGACAAGGATTTCTCAACAGTGCGTCGAGCACCCGTTTCGATGAATTGCTGGTGCAGATCGAAAAGCTCCAGGCCGAATACGGCTTGAAGTTGCAGGATGCCCTCGGCTCCAGCAAGGCCGCCCGGGAACAGCTGAGCACGCCGGCCGACGGCAGCAGGGTCTCGCTCAAGCAAGCCAGCGAGCTGTTCGAAGAACAGGTGGTGATGGCCGATACCCTCGATGCCCCGTGGCAAGGGTTTTACGAGCAGGTCACCGGGTTGATCGACAAGACCTATGAGCTCAACGAAGCGACGCTGAAATTTCTCGACACCCAATTACAGCAACGCCTGATGCATAACCGCACGCACATGGTTTTGCAGGCCGTGGCGCTGTCGGTGGTGTTTGTGCTGATTTTCTATCTCTACGGCGGTTTCTACGCCTCGACCCGCACCACCCTTAAACGCCTTGGCGCGATGATGGACAAGGTCGCGGCGGGCGACATGACCGTCAACTTCAAGGCCAGCAGCCGCGACGAACTCGGTGAGTTGGGCGAGGTGTTCAACGCCACCGTGAAGAAGATCCATGATCTGATCGAGCGCGTGGGCCACACCGTCAGCGAAGTTGAACGGCAAGCCGGGCAGGTCGAAGACGTCTCGGCGCAAAGCAACCTGGCCGTCGCTGGACAGCGTACGCAGATAGAACAGGTGGCCACGGCGATGAACCAGATGTCGGCGACCTCGCTTGAGGTCGCGCGCAGTGCCGCAGCCGCCGTGAGCAGCGCGCACAGCGTCAACGACGAAACCATCAGCGGCCGCGGTCTCGTGGAGTCGCAGCAGGGCAGCATTGCCGCACTCGCCGGCGAGATTGATCAATCGGTGCGGGTGATCAATCAACTGGCGAGCGACAGCCAATCGATCAGCCGCGTGTTGGAAGTGATCAAGAGCATCGCCGAGCAGACCAACCTGCTGGCGCTCAACGCGGCGATCGAAGCGGCCCGCGCTGGCGAGCAGGGGCGCGGTTTTGCCGTAGTCGCCGATGAAGTGCGCACCTTGGCCAAGCGCACTCAGCAATCGACCGAAGAAATCGAGCAGATGATCGCCAAGCTGCACGGTGGGGTGGGCGCGGCGGTGAAGGCCATGGGTATCAGTCATCAGATGGCCAACGGCACCGTTGGCCAGTCCGAGAAAGTGCAGCAGGCGCTGGAAAACATTCTCGGTGCGGTCGGCATGATCGTCGATCAGAACCAGCAGATCGCCGCAGCCGTCGAACAGCAAACCGCAGTGGCCCACGACATCGATCAAAACATCGTCGAGATCAATCGCGCCGGGGAACGCACGGCGCAGGGCGCGCACCAGACCGAAGATGCCAGCCGCGCGCTATCTGCACAGGTCGTGGAACTCAAACAACTGATCAGCGCCTTCCGCGTCTGAGACCTACACAACCCCCCTGTAGGAGCTGCGGCACGCTGCGATCTTTTGATCTTCAAACACAGAATCAAGAGATCGCAGCGTGCCGCAGCTCCTACAAAAGCGGTTACCAGCCGAAGACTTCGCAGCAGTTGGTTGTGCTGGCGTTCGCCAGTTGCTCAGGGGTGACGTTCATCAACTCGGCCAACGCCTCGCAAATCGCCGGCAAGTGCGCCGGTGAATTACGAACGCCGGGAAACATCGCCGGCGCCATGTCCGGTGAGTCGGTTTCCAATACCACTGATGCCAGCGGCAGTTCGGGTAGCACCCGATGCATGCGCAACGCCTGCGGCCAGGTCGGCGCGCCGCCCAGGCCGAGTTTGAAACCGAGTTTGATGTATTCCCGCGCTTCCTCGCGGCTGCCGGCGAAGGCGTGGATAATCCCGGCGCGCTTGAGCTTGAAGCGTTTGAGCGTGGCGATCACTGCGGCGTGGCTGCGGCGTACGTGAATCAGCGCTGGCAGTTCAAAGTCCGCTGCCAATTGCAGCTGCGCTTCGAACAGCATCTGCTGGCGCTCGCGATCCAGCGTTTCGATGAAGTAATCCAGACCGATCTCGCCCACCGCGCAGAGTTGCCGATGGCCACGCAAGCGGCTCAGCCAATCGCCGAGAGCGGTCAAATCTGCCGGGCGATGCTGATCGAGAAACACCGGGTGCAAACCGAACGCCGCGTACAGATCGACATCGCTTTGCACCAGATCCCACACCCGCTGCCAGTTGCCCTGGTGCACCCCCAGCACGACGATACGCCGCACTCCAAGAGCGCGGCTTTCAGCGAGTAACGCCGAACGATCCGCGTCGAAGTCAGGGAAGTCGAGGTGCGTGTGGCTATCGATCAGCTCCACGATTCAGTCCCGATGAATACGCTGCTTGAAAGTCCGCGCAATGGCTTGCACGCCCGGTTGGTAATCGTCCTGTTCGACGGCGGCCAGCGCCAGTTCCAACGCCTTGTCGGCGATCAACTGGTGTTGCTGGGACATGGCGTTGACCGGCAACGGCAGGAAATCCAGCAGCTGCGTGTCGCCGAAGGTACCGAGGCGCAGCGGGCGCGGTTTCAGCGGAAAGTCATGCAACGCATCGAACACACCCTGCAACAGCACGTAGGAAGTGGTCACCAGCGCGTCGGGCAAATGCCCTAGGCGTTGCAGGAGTTCTTCCATCAATTGCTTGCCGCATTCACGGCTGAACGCTTCAGCGTGTTCGACCAGCACTTCGCCTTTGAACGCGCTGAGCGCTTCGCGGAAACCGGCGGCACGTTCCTGGCTGATGCTCAATTCGGGACGTGCGCCGAGCAGCACGATCTGCTTGAGTTGCGGTTCGAGCAGGCTTTGCGTGAGGTGCTGACTGGCCTCGCGGTCGTCACTGATCACCGAGCAAAAATGCTCCGGCTCCATGACCCGGTCGATGGCGATGATCGGCGTGCCCTTGGCCTGCAACTGGCGATAACTGTCATCACCGGCCGGCAGGCAACTGGCAACGATCAGCGCATCGCAACGGCGGGCGCGGAACAATTGCAGCAATTGCCGCTCGCTGTCAGGCGCATCGTCGGAACTGGCGATCAGCAATTGATAGCCGCGTGCGCGAGCGCCTTGTTCCAGCAGCTTGGCGATGCGTGCGTAACTGGGGTTTTCCAGATCCGGCAGAATAAAACCCAACGTGCGCGTGTGCCGACTGCGCAAGCCGGCCGCTTGCGGATTGGGCGTGAAGCCGTGCAGATCGACCACGGCGCGCACGCGCTCAACGGTCGCGGTGCTGATGCGTTGCTGTTCGGCTTTGCCGTTGATGACGTAGCTGGCGGTGGTCACGGACACTCCGGCCAAGCGCGCAATATCACTGAGTTTCAACCCGGTATTTCCTTGTTTTTTCGAGCTTGCTGCAACATTTCGCCAATCCTAACCGATTAGGGCGGGTGACTATTGTCGCAACGCATCCGACAAGTTGGACTTCAAGGATGAGACATTATCGAGTAACGTGCCGATCAATCTAGATTAAACGTTTCAGCAAGCGTATTTTCTACGTTTTAGACGCCTTTGGCCGGTGCTGCCGTGAAACCGCCAAAACTGCCGCTGAAAAGCAAAGCAGCAGAGCGCCTAAGCTGCAACCATTCAAAACAATACCTGGCACCTCCTGTGCCAAAAAGGAGATCGCATGCTCGAGCTCACTATAGAGCAGATATCCATGGGCCAATCGGCTGTGGATAAACCCGCCGCTTTGCAATTGCTGGCCAACCATCTGGTCGCCGATGGCCTGGTTGCCGACGGCTACCTCGCCGGCTTGCAGGCCCGGGAAGCCCAGGGCTCGACCTTTCTCGGCCAGGGCATCGCCATTCCCCACGGCACCCCGGAAACCCGCGATCAAGTATTCGCCACCGGCGTGCGCCTGATGCAATTTCCCGAAGGTGTGGATTGGGGCGATGGCCAGATCGTTTATCTGGCGATCGGCATCGCGGCGAAATCCGACGAACACTTGCGTCTGCTGCAACTGCTGACCCGCGCCCTCGGCGAGACCGATCTGGGCCAGGCCCTGCGCCGTGCCAGCTCGCCCGAAGCGCTGTTGAAACTGCTGCAAGGCGCGCCGCAAGAGCTGGCGCTCGACGCGCAGATGATCGGCCTCGGTGTTTCGGCCGACGATTTCGAAGAACTGGTCTGGCGCGGCGCACGTCTGCTGCGTCAGGCCGATTGCGTGAGCAATGGTTTCGCTGGCGTTTTGCAGCAAGTTGAAGCGCTGCCGTTAGGCGATGGCCTGTGGTGGCTGCACAGCGAGCAAACCGTCAAGCGTCCGGGGCTGGCCTTCGTCACCCCGGACAAACCGATGCGTTACCTCGGCCAGCCGCTCAGCGGCCTGTTTTGCCTGGCCAGCCTGGGCGAAGCGCATCAGGCGCTACTCGAACGTTTGTGTGCGCTGTTGATCGAAGGTCGCGGCCATGAATTGGGCCGCGCCACCAGCAGCCGCAAAGTCCTTGAAGTTCTCGGCGGTGAATTGCCGGCCGACTGGCCGAGCGCGCGTATTGCGCTGGCCAACGCCCACGGTTTGCATGCGCGCCCGGCGAAGATTCTGGCGCAACTGGCGAAGCGTTTCGATGGCGAAATTCGCGTGCGCATCGTCGACGGGCAGGACAGCGCCGTGTCGGTGAAGAGTCTGAGCAAACTGCTGAGCCTTGGCGCACGGCGCGGTCAGGTGCTGGAGTTGATCGCCGAACCGAGTATCGCCGCCGACGCCTTGCCGGCCCTGCTCGCCGCCATTGAAGAAGGGCTCGGTGAGGAAGTCGAGCCGCTGCCCGCCGTGAGCCAACAACGTGAGGTGATCGCCGACATCGCCGAAGTGCTGGTCGCCCCGGCGTCCGGCAGCTTGTTGCAGGCAATTCCCGCCGCGCCGGGCATTGCCATCGGCCCGGCGCACATTCAGGTGCTGCAAACCATCGATTATGCATTGCGTGGCGAGTCTGCAGCGATCGAGCGCGAACGCCTCAAGCAAGCGCTGAGCGACGTGCGCAGCGACATCCAGGGCTTGATCGAGCGCAGCAAGGCCAAGGCGATTCGCGAAATTTTCATCACCCACCAGGAAATGCTCGACGACCCGGATCTGACCGACGAAGTCGACACCCGCCTCAAGCAAGGCGAAAGCGCTGAAGCGGCGTGGATGGCAGTAATCGAAGCGGCAGCCAAGCAGCAGGAATCCCTGCAGGACGTATTGCTGGCCGAGCGCGCGGCAGATCTGCGCGACATTGGTCGCCGCGTGCTGGCGCAACTGTGTGGCCTGCAAACTGCGAACGAACCGGAGCAACCGTACATTCTGGTAATGGATGAAGTCGGCCCGTCCGACGTGGCGCGGCTTGATCCGGCGCGAGTGGCGGGGATTCTCACCGCACGCGGTGGGGCTACCGCGCACAGTGCAATCGTTGCTCGTGCCCTCGGTATTCCGGCGCTGGTCGGTGCGGGTGCCGCGGTGTTGCTGCTCGAACCGGGCACGCCGTTGTTGCTCGATGGCCAGCGCGGGCGCCTGCATGTCGACGCCGATGCCGCGACCCTCAAACGCGCCGCCGAAGAACGCGACACCCGTGAACAGCGCTTGAAGATCGCCGCCGAACAGCGTCATCAACCGGCGCATACCACTGACGGCCACGCCGTCGAAGTGTTCGCCAACATCGGCGAAAGCGCAGGCGTCACCAGCGCTGTGGAGCAGGGCGCCGAAGGCATCGGTCTGCTGCGTACCGAACTGATTTTCATGGCTCACCCGCAGGCGCCGGACGAGGCGACGCAAGAAGCGGAATACCGCCGCGTACTCGACGGCCTGGCCGGGCGTCCGCTGGTGGTGCGCACGCTCGACGTCGGCGGCGACAAACCGCTGCCGTATTGGCCGATCGCCAAGGAAGAAAACCCGTTCCTTGGCGTGCGTGGCATTCGCCTGACCTTGCAGCGCCCGCAAATCATGGAAGCGCAACTGCGCGCCTTGCTGCGCTCGGCCGACAACCGTCCGTTGCGGATCATGTTCCCCATGGTCGGCAGCGTTGATGAGTGGCGTCAGGCTCGCGATATGACTGAGCGTTTGCGTCTGGAAATCCCGGTCGCTGATCTGCAACTGGGGATCATGATCGAAGTGCCGTCCGCCGCTCTGCTCGCGCCCGTATTGGCCAAGGAAGTCGATTTTTTCAGCGTCGGCACCAACGACCTGACTCAATACACCCTGGCCATCGATCGCGGTCATCCGACGCTGTCGGCGCAGGCGGACGGCTTGCACCCGGCGGTGCTGCAACTGATCGACATCACCGTGCGCGCCGCCCATGCCCATGGCAAATGGGTTGGCGTCTGCGGCGAGTTGGCGGCCGATCCGCTGGCGGTGCCGGTGTTGGTCGGCCTCGGCGTCGACGAGCTCAGCGTGTCCGGTCGCAGCATCGCCGAAGTGAAGGCGCGCATCCGCGAACTCAGCCTGACCCAGGCGCAAACCCTTGCTCAACAGGCTTTGGCCGTGGGCAGCGCCAACGAAGTGCGCGCATTAGTGGAGGCCCTGTAATGGCCAGAATTCTTACCCTGACCCTCAACCCGGCACTCGACCTCACCGTCGAGCTGTCACGGCTGGACGCCGGTCAGGTCAATCGCAGCGAAGAAATGCACACCCACGCCGCCGGCAAAGGCGTGAACGTTGCGCAAGTGCTGGCCGACCTTGGCCATCAAGTCACCGTCAGCGGCTTTCTCGGTGAAGATAATCTGCAAGCCTTCGAAACCCTGTTCACCAAGCGCGGTTTTGTGGACGCGTTTATCCGTGTGCCGGGCGAGACGCGCAGCAACATCAAGGTTGCCGAACATGACGGGCGCATCACCGACATCAACGGCCCAGGGCCGGTGGTCGATGCGGCGGCGCAGCGAGCTTTGCTCGAGCGGCTGTTGCAGATCGCACCGGGGCACGATGCGGTGGTGGTCGCCGGTAGCCTGCCGCGTGGTGTCGCCGCGCAGTGGTTGCGCGAGCTGATCGAAAAACTCACTGCGCTTGGCTTGAAGGTCGCCCTCGATTCCAGCGGTGAAGCTTTGCGCGCCGCGTTGCAGGCCAGCCCCTGGCTGATCAAACCGAACACCGAAGAGCTGTCCCACGCACTGGGCTGCGAAGTGGTGTCGCCGATCGCTGAAGCGCAAGCGGCCGCACGCCTGCACGAGCAAGGCATCGAGCACGTGGTGATTTCCCACGGCGCCGACGGAGTCAACTGGTTCAGTGTCGGCTCGGCCCTGCATGCCTCGCCGCCGAAAGTCAGCGTCGCCAGCACGGTCGGTGCCGGTGATTCATTGCTCGCCGGCATGCTCCACGGTCTGCTCAGCGCCGACACGCCTGAGCAAACCCTGCGCACCGCCACCGCCATTGCGGCGATGGCGGTGACGCAGATCGGTTTCGGCATCAACGACGCTGCGCAACTGGCGCAGCTCGAGCAGGGCGTGCGCGTGCGTCCGCTGACAGAACAATAAGAGGGTTTGTCATGAAATTAGCCATTGTTACGGCTTGCCCGAACGGCATGGTCACCAGTGTGCTGTGCGCGCGTTTGCTCGATGCGGCAGCGCAGCGTCAGGGCTGGAGCACCAGCGTGGAAGTGGTCGATCCGGCGCACCCGGAGCGCGAATTGTCGGCGGCGACCATCGAAGCCGCTGAGTGGGTTTTGCTGGTCAGCACCGGCGCGGTGGACATGAACCGCTTCGTCGGCAAACGCGTGTTCCAGATCGCTCCGGCGCAGGCACTGCAGGATGTTGAAGCGGTGCTGCGTCGTGGCGCTGAAGAGGCTGAAGTTTACGTCGCCAGCGCGGTCGAACCAGTGCTTGATGCCCCGCGCGCACCGCGCATCGTTGCCATCACTGCGTGCCCGACCGGTGTCGCCCACACCTTCATGGCGGCCGAAGCGTTGCAGCAGACGGCCAAGCGTCTGGGCTATGAATTGCAGGTCGAAACCCAAGGTTCGGTCGGCGCGAAAACCCCATTGAGCGCGACGGCGATTGCCGAAGCCGACGTGGTGCTGCTGGCGGCGGATATCGATGTCGCCACCGAGCGATTTGCGGGCAAGAAAATCTATCGCTGCGGCACTGGCGTTGCGCTCAAGCAATCCGAAGCGACGTTGAAAAAAGCCTTGGCCGAAGGCGCAGTGGAGAGCGCGGCAAGCGATAGCAACGCTGCCGCGCGTTCGGAAAAAAACGGCGTCTACAAACACCTGCTTACGGGCGTGTCGTACATGCTGCCGATGGTGGTGGCCGGTGGTTTGCTGATCGCGTTGTCCTTCGTGTTCGGCATCACCGCGTTCAAGGAAGAAGGCACCCTCGCAGCCGCGCTGATGCAGATCGGCGGCGAGTCCGCGTTCAAACTGATGGTGCCGCTGCTTGCCGGGTACATCGCCTATTCGATCGCCGACCGTCCGGGCCTCGCGCCGGGGATGATCGGCGGACTGCTGGCAAGTACCTTGGGCGCCGGGTTCATCGGCGGCATCGTTGCCGGTTTCATCGCCGGTTACGCTGCCAAAGCGATCGCCCGCTATGTGAAGTTGCCGCAGAGTCTGGAAGCGTTGAAGCCGATTCTGATCATCCCCTTGCTGGCGAGCCTGATCACCGGTCTGGTGATGATTTACGTGGTCGGCAAACCGGTGGCCGGCATGCTCGCCGCGCTCACCCAGTTCCTCGACAGCATGGGCACCACCAACGCGATCCTGCTCGGTGTGTTGCTCGGCGGCATGATGTGCGTCGACCTTGGCGGGCCGATCAACAAGGCTGCCTATGCGTTTTCGGTGGGGTTGCTGGCCTCGCAGAGTTACGCGCCAATGGCGGCGACCATGGCGGCCGGCATGGTGCCGCCAATCGGGCTGGGCATTGCCACGTTCATTGCCCGGCGCAAGTTTGCCCAGACTGAACGCGAGGCCGGCAAAGCGGCTTTCGTACTGGGCCTGTGCTTTATCTCCGAAGGGGCGATTCCGTTTGCGGCGAAAGATCCGCTGCGGGTGATCCCGGCGAGCATCGCTGGCGGCACGCTGACCGGTGCGTTGTCGATGTACTTCGGCTGCAAACTGATGGCGCCGCACGGTGGCTTGTTCGTGCTGGCGATCCCGAATGCGATCAACCATGCGCTGTTGTATCTGCTGGCGATTGTCGCAGGGAGCCTGGTTACGGCGGTGGTGTATGCGCTGCTCAAACGGCCTGAGGCTGTCGAGCTGGCAGTCGAGCCCGTCAACGCCTAAGGGCAAAAGATCGCAGCCTGCGGCTCCTACAGGGAATTGTGTTTTTGTAGGAGCTGCCGAAGGCTGCGATCTTTTCGTGTCATGTCTGTTTCACACGCGCGTGCTTAAGTTTTCCCTTTTGCAGGGAGAACACCATGAGCGATTTCAATCTCGGTCGGCGTCGCGTCATGCAAGCGGTCGGCGCCGGGCTGTTGCTGCCGGGGCTGGCGCCGGCGGTGATTGCCTCGGTCAAGGATCGTCCACAACTCACCGATGGCGTGCAGTCCGGCGACCTGCTCGGCGACCGCGCGATGATCTGGAGCCGCAGCGATCGCCCGGCGCGCATGGTGGTCGAATGGGACACCGGCAGCCTGTTCGGCAACCCGCGCAAGTTCGTCTCGCCACTGGCCGATGCACGCAGCGATTTCACTGCCCGCGTCGAACTCACCGGCCTGCCGGCCAACCAGGCGATCTTTTATCGCGTGCACTTCGAAGACGCCCAGAGCGGCGTCGCCAGCGAACCGTGGTTCGGTCATCTGCGCAGTGTGCCGACTGCCAGGCGCGACATCCGTTTTGTCTGGAGCGGCGACACCGTCGGCCAGGGCTTCGGCATCAACCCGGACATCGGCGGCATGCGCATTTACGAAGCCATGCGCCTGCGTCTGCCAGACTTCTTCATCCACAGCGGCGACACCATCTATGCCGACGGCCCGGTGCCCGCGCAACTGACCACCGAAAGCGGGCGCATCTGGCGCAATATCACCACCGAAGCCAAGAGCAAAGTCGCGCAGACCCTCGACGATTATCGCGGCAACTATCGCTACAACCTGATGGACGAAAATATCCGCCGCTTCAATGCCGAAGTGCCGCAGATCTGGCAGTGGGACGATCACGAAGTGGTGAACAACTGGTCGCCGGGCAAGCAGTTGGACGAGCGTTATCAGGAGAAAGATATCCACAAGCTGGTCGGCCGTGCGCGGCAGGCATGGCTGGAATACGCGCCGATGCGTTTGCAGGCGGCAGACGGTGGCGGGCGGATCTATCGCAGGCTGAGTTACGGGCCGATGCTCGATGTATTCGTGCTGGATATGCGCAGCTATCGCGAGGCCAATGACGACAACCTTGGCGCGGCAAAACCGTTTCTTGGGCGCGAGCAACTGGATTGGCTCAAGCGAGAGTTGCAGGCATCGAAGGCGCAGTGGAAAGTCATCGCCGCCGACATGCCCATCGGCCTTGGCGTCCCGGATGGCGAGGTCAGCCCGGCTGTGGCGCGTTGGGAAGCAGTGGCCAACGGCGACCCCGGCCCGGCGCAGGGGCGTGAACTGGAAATCGCCGAATTGCTCGGGTATCTGCGAGCGCAACAGGTGCGTAATTTCGTCTTTCTGACGGCGGATGTGCATTACTGCGCAGCGCATCACTACCACCCGGATCGCGCCGCGTTTCAGGATTTTGAGCCATTCTGGGAATTTGTCGCCGGGCCGTTGAATGCCGGGAGTTTCGGGCCGAATCCACTGGACAAGACCTTTGGCCCGCAGGTGGTATTCGAAAAGGCACCGCCCGCACAGAACACTTCACCGTTTGCCGGGTTTCAGTTTTTTGGCGAGGTGAATATTGAAGGGCAGAGCGGCGAGATGAGCGTGGTGTTGCGCGATCTGGATGGGGTGGCGGTGTTTGAGCAGAAGTTGCAGCCGATTTGATCTCTGTAGGAGCTGCCGAAGGCTGCGATCTTTTGACTTTGATTTTTTGAAAACAAGATCAACAGATCGCAGCCTTCGGCAGCTCCTACAGAGTCAGAGTGTTGTCAGTAAACATCCCGGCGATAACGGCCCTGTTCGATCAGGCGTTCGACTTCGGCGCTGCCGAGGATATCTGTGAGTGCCTGGTCTACGCCTGAGGCCATCCCTTGAAGGCTGCCGCAGACATAGATGACGGCACCATCAGCCAGCCATTTGTTCAGCTCATCCGCAGACTCACGCAAGCGATCCTGCACATAAATCTTCTCGGCCTGATCGCGGGAAAACGCCAGGTCCAATCGCGCCAGATCGCCATTGACCAGCCACTCTTCCAGCTCGGTGCGGCAGAGGAAATCGTGCTCACGGTTACGCTCGCCAAACAGCAGCCACTGGCGTTGCTGGCCGTCGGCAATTCGCGCTTTGAGCAGGCTGCGCAAGCCCGCCAGGCCAGTGCCGTTGCCCAGCAGAATCATCGGCACAGGTTCGTTCGGCAGATGAAAACCACTGTTGCGCCGCACCCGCAGGCTGACGCTGCCGCCGACCGGCGCATGCTCGGTGAGCCAGCCGGAACCGATGCCGAGCGTGCCATCAGCGTGCTGTTCCTGACGCACAATCAACTCGAGCATGCCGTCAGCGGGGATCGAAGCGATCGAATATTCGCGCATGGCCAGCGGCACCATCGCGTCGACCAGTGATTGCGCATGCAACCCGACCAGATGCGCGCGGTGTTCCGGCAACTGGCGCGAGGCGAGTGCCACTTCCAGTGGCTCGTCGATGCCGTTGACCTTGACCAGAGTTTCGCCACGAATGCCGAGGCCGTCGAGGAAATGTTCGATCGCCCACGGGCAATTGCGCGGCAACACTTCGACCAGGTCACCGGCCAGCCAGCTGCGAGTATCTGGCGCTTTGAGCCCGAGCAGGTAGACCGGCGCGCCGCTGCTGTCGGGGTTCATCAAGTCACGACGGACCAGCGTCCAGTTGTCGTAGCTCGGCGCTTGCCAGGTGTCGGCGGGTGCTTGTCCGGTGAGTTGGCCGAGTTGCGTTTGCCAGTGGCGCAACGCGTAGGGATCACCGCTGTCGACTTCCACCGGGGCGAACAGCGTCTTGCCGCCGTGCTCGCCGAGCCATTGATGCAGGCGCTTGGCGAAGCCGCAAAAGTGCGCGTACTGGCGATCGCCGAGGCCGAGTACCGCGTAGTTGAGGCCGTCGAAGGTCGAAGCTTTGCCCAGCACTTTGCGTTCGAAACCGCGGGCGCTGTCCGGGGCTTCGCCGTCGCCGAACGTGCTGACCACGAACAGCGCATTGTTCGATTCACGCAAATCCTGCTCGCTGACATTCGCCAGCGGCTGCACGTTGACCGGTAGACCGGCGGCCTGTAATTGTCCGGCGGTCTGCCACGCCAGTTGCTCGGCGAAACCGCTTTGGCTGGCGAAGCCGATCAGCCACGCCGAAGCATCTGCGGACGGTTGCGCGAGCCCCTGACGAGCATCCTTGATCTGCTTTTTCTTGCGCCGCCGATCCAGATACAGCAACCAGCCAGTGATGAAAAACAGCGGCATGCACACCGCCGCCAGCGTCACGATGATCCGCCCGACCAGACCGAAATAACTGCCGACGTGCAATGCATAAATGCTGGTCAGCAGCTGCGCCTTGAAGCTTTTATCGGCGTAGCGGTCGACGCGTTTGACGATGCCGGTGGCCGGATCAAGCGTGATCTGGTTCAGGGCGCGGTCGTGCGGCGAGCTGTCGAGCAGATAGAACACCGTCGCCGGTTGGCCGGCCACCGCCGGCATGCGAATGTTGTACGCGGCCAGACCCGGGCCGGCAGCGCTGTATATGCTGCTCCACATTGCTGCGTAGTCGGCAACCGGCGGCGGACCTTCCGGCGCCGGTCCGCGACCGCCGCGCACGCGTTCGTTTTGCGGCGCATCCGATAGCAGTTTGGTCAGGCCCTTGTTGTACCACTCGTACGACCACGACAACCCGGTCAACGCCAGCAGCAAATACACCAGCAGGCACCAGGTACCGGCCACCGAGTGCAGATCCCAATTGAACGCGCGGCCCTTCTTTTTCCAATCCAGAGTCAGCCACACGCGCCAGCTGTTCCACTGGCGCGGCCAGCGCAAATACAGACCAGAAAGGCAAAAAAACAACAGCATCAAGGTGCAGGCGCCGGTGATGTTGCGCCCGGTATCGCCCATCGCGAGGAAGCGATGCAGTTGCAGCATCAGGCCGAAGAAGTCCTGGCCAGTGGCGTCGCCCTTGAACTCGGCGGTGTACGGATCGAAGTAGCGCATCTCGCCGCGACGCTCACCCTTGGGCGGGGTGAAGAACACCCGGGCGGCGTGGCCGCTGTCGGTTTCGACCCAGAGCATCGCGACTTTCTTGCCGGATGCGGTTTCGATGCGTTCCACCAGCTCCACCGGCGGCAACACCCCGGCGACCTGTTTTTCCACCTGCAGGACGGACGGATTCAGCGCGCGGAGGATTTCGTCCTGAAACGAATACGCCGCACCGGTGATGCCCATCAGAGCCAGCACCAGCCCCGCGGTGATGCCAAAAAACCAGTGCAACTGGAACAGGGTTTTCTTCAACACGTCACTCGCCGTCCGTTCGGAAATTGTCATCACGGCGCGCATTATGCCGTGGGTTATCAAGATGCGTTTTGCGTAACACACAAAAGCCCCGTTCAATCGAATGAACGGGGCCCCACCATTTTTCTAGGAGCTGCGGCACGCTGCGATCTTTTGACTTTTCTCTTGAAGATCAAAAGATCGCAGCGTGCCGCAGCTCCTACAGGATCAGAAATGGAAGTTGGTGCTCAACAGCGCCGTCCGGCCCGCCGCCTGGTTGGCGAAGTGGGTCGAGAAAGCTTTGTCGTAATAGTTTTCGTCGGTCAGGTTCTGCACGTTGAGTTGCAGGTCGACGTTCTTGGTCAGCTTGTAGGCCGCCATCGCGTCGTAACGCACATACGAATCGACCATCGTCGTGTTCGCCACACTGCCGTAGACGTCATCGACGTAGAACGCGCCACCACCGATGGTCAGCTTCGGCGTGACCTGATAGGTGGTCCACAGGCTGGCGCTGTTTTTCGGCGTGTTCGGCAGATCGTTACCGTCGTTGGCACGACCCAGCGGGCCACCGTCGACTTGTTCGCTGTCCATGAACGCGTAACCGGCGAACACCTGCCACTTGTCGGTGATCTTGCCGCTGGCCGACAGTTCGAAGCCTTGCACGCGGGTCTTGCCAGCGTTCTCGTAGGAACTGGTGTCGACCTGCACGCGAGCGTTTTCCTTCTCGGTGCGGAAGATGTCGGCGGTCAGCGACAGGCGATCATTGAGCAGATCCCACTTGGTGCCGATTTCGTAGTTCTTGGTGGTTTCCGGCTCCATGTCGCTGTCCAGCAGGACGCCGTTGCGATCCGGTGTGCCGCCCAGAGGGTTGCCTTCCTGACCTTCGCCCAAGGTGTTGCCCGGCGGCGTCGCCGAGGTCGCATAGGAGGCGTAGATGCTGCCGTTTTCCGCAGGTTTGTAGACCACGCCGAACTGACCGGTGACGAACTCGCTGGTGTCATCGCCCTTCGAGGTGGTGCGGCCAGCGCCGTTGTAAGTCTGGTAGCCGGTTTCGAAATGGTCGTAACGCAGGCCCATGTTCACCAGCCATTGCTCGGACAGCTCAAGGGTGTCGAACACGTACAGTGCGTAAGTATCGGACTGGGTGTCGGTGCCAGCGTAGTTGCGCGAGATCGCGCCGTTCCACGGATCGTTCGGATTCGGATTCGACAGCGAGGTGCAGTTGTAGCCGCTGGCGGCGCCGATCAGGCCCGGGTTGCAGTTGGTGGTCGCGGCGCTGGTGCGCGGCGTGGTGTCGGTGTTGACGTTGTACGAGGATTTCTCGCTTTGTTCGCGAGTGTATTCGACACCGGTGGAGAAGCTGTTCTTGAAGCCGCCCAGGTAGAAATTGCCAAACAGGTCGGTTTGGTTGGTGGTGGTTTCGGTGTTGCTCACCCGCGTGTTCGCACGACGCCAGACGCTGCCATTGTTGACGTTGCCTTTGCTGTCGTCCGGCTGAGTGAGGATGTAATCCTGCATGCTGGTGCCGTGACGCAGGGTGTTCTTGAGCGTCAGCGAGTCGTTCAGGTCATGCTCGATGGCGAAGGTCGCGGTGTCGGTACGGCCCTTGCGGAAGTCGCGGTCCAGACCGTAGAAATTGTCGTGATCGCCACCTGCGTTCGGCTTGTCCGGATTGGACTTGGTGCGTGCGGCCGAACCACCGGTTGGAATGGTGTACGGGATGCCCGAATCTGGCGTGTCGTTGCTTTCCAGATGGTAGTAATCGAGGTTGACGCGGGTGTCGGTGCCCAGGCCAAAGGCCAGGGACGGGGCAATGCCCCAACGGTCGTAATCGACTTTGTCGCGACCGGCGACGTTGCTCTCGTGGCTCATCAGGTTCAAACGACCGGCAGCGCTGTCGCTGAACTGATAATTGCCGTCGAGGGTGTAGCGCTGGGTCTGATCGGAGCCGTAGGTAAAGCCGCCGTCAAACGAGTTGCCCAGGTGCGCTTTTTTGCTCACCAGGTTGATGCTGCCGCCCGCTGCGCCGCGACCGCCGATGGCGGAGTTCGGGCCTTTGCTGACTTCGATGTTTTCTACGGCGAAAATCTCGCGGCTCTGCGAACCGGTGTCGCGCACGCCGTCCAGATAGGTGTCGCCCTGAGCATCGAAACCGCGAATGAACGGACGGTCGCCCTGTGGGTTGCCGCCTTCACCAGCGCCAAAGGTGATGCCCGGCACGGTGCGCAGTGCGTCCTGCATGTTGAGGGCGCCGGTGTCTTTGAGCACCTGTTGCGGAATCACGGTGACCGAGCGTGGTGTGTCGACCAGTGGCGCGGTGTACTTGGGCGAAGAAGCTTTCTCCACCTGGTAGGAAGTCGAATCCTGGGCTTCGCCAGTGATTGAGGTGGCGTCGAGGGCGATGGCGTTGCCGGAGGCTTTGCTCTCGGTTTTTTCCGCAGCGAATACCATCTGACCAGCTGACCCGGCGGTAATCGCCACGCCAATTGCAGACGCGAGCAGACGTGGTGAACTGACCGGTAATTGTGCGTGTAGACGTGCCATTTTTATTCCCCTCCCCAAGGATTTGAGGCGGCGGAATATAGGGTAAACGGGTATTCGTATCAATTGCGAAACATTGCTAACTGCACTGAATTTACATTCTTTACAATTTGCCCTTACGGTTTTGGCGATTTCATTCGTCTGTCGGGTTTTACATGGCCAATGGGAATCAATACCATTGCCGCCTCTTTGCCATCAGGTGACATCGCCATGCTGCTGCACATTCCCGGGCTGTTCGCAAAAGACGAAGTGCAGCGTATCCGCCAGGCTCTGGAGCAAGCGGACTGGGCCGACGGCAAGGTCACCGCAGGCTTCCAGTCGGCCAAGGCCAAGCACAATCTGCAACTGCCGGAAGGTCATCCGCTGGCCAAGGAGATCGGCTCGGCGATGCTTGAACGGCTGTGGAAAAACCCGCTGTTCATGTCCGCTGCGCTGCCGCACAAAGTCTTCCCTCCGTTAGTGAACTGTTACACGGCCGGTGGCAGCTTCGATTTCCATATCGACAACGCCGTGCGCCAGCCCAAGGGCAGCATCGAACGGGTGCGTACTGATCTCTCGGCGACGCTTTTTTTCAGCGAGCCTGAGGATTACGACGGCGGTGAACTGGAAATCCAGGACACCTACGGCACCCAGCGCGTAAAGCTGCCGGCCGGTGACATGGTTCTGTATCCGGGCACCAGTTTGCACAAGGTCAATGCGGTCACTCGCGGCGCGCGTTACGCGTCGTTCTTCTGGACGCAAAGCCTGGTGCGCGAAGACAGCCAGCGCGCATTGCTGTTCGAGATGGACGGAGCGATCCAGCAGTTGACGCAGGACATCCCCGATCATCCTTCGCTGATTCGCCTCACCGGCACTTATCACAATCTTTTGCGGCGCTGGGTCGAGGTATGACTTTTCAACTGCGGCGCGAAGAAGTCCTCGATGGCGCGCAACTCAGCGCCATGCTCGAACAAAGTCCGGCCCGTGCCGCACAGGCGATTCTGCTGGCGGCGGGCGAGGGCGAAGTCGAAGCGCAGGCCTTGCTCGGGCAGATCCTGCTCGACGGCCGAGGCATCGCCCGGGATCAACCGTTGGCGCTGCGCTGGTTCGGCATTGCCGCCGGACGAGGACATCTGATGGCGCGCAACATGCTCGGACGCTGTCATGAGCATGGTTGGGGTTGCGTGGCGGATGCCTCGGTGGCGGCACAGCATTATCGGATCGCCGCCGAGGCGGGGCTGGACTGGGCGATGTACAACCTCGCCAATCTGCTGGCGACCGGGCGCGGAGTGGCCGTGGATCATCTGCAGGCGCTGGCGTTGTATCGACGCGCGGCTGAGTTGGGTCATGCGAAGTCGATGAATCTGCTGGGGCGCTATCTGGAAGATGGGCAGGTGTGCCCGGCGGACCCGTTTGCGGCTCGCGATTGGTATCGGCGTTCGGCTGAGGGCGGGGATTTTCGTGGGCAGTTCAGCTTTGCGGCGGTGCTGGCCGATGAAGGCAGGATCGATGATGCCGTTCTGTGGTTGCAGAAAGCGCTGGCGGGGGGGAACTTGAACTTTCTGCGCACGAGTGCCGAGTCATTACTGAAAGCACAACATCCTAAAGTCCGTGAAATGGCGGATGCCTATCACGCGCGTCTCGCTCAATGGAGTGCGGTGTAAGGCGTTATTAGTAGGGTTTGTTTTCTCGATGAAAGTGCAAGAAATTCAACTTTCCAGGTCCCGTGGAGGACCGAATTGTGCGGCAGTGGTTGTTAGGCCTTAGTTGGTTTTTTCGATAGGGGTTATTGTCGTATTTTAGAACATTTTAAAACTTGTGGGATTCGCACGTTGACGATTAATGTTGTTCGGCACTTCGCTAGTTTAATTGGCGGGTGACTAACTTCAGATATTAGTTGTTGACGCCCGATATGGGTAAGGATCTCAAGGATGAACGGTAAGATATTTGATGCGGCGGCTAAAGCGCCAAAGCTATTTGTAAACGCTTCGGCGGGTGAGGGAGAAGAATATACTCGTGAGCCCGGACTGCAACTAACCAAAGAGCAAATTATTGATCTGCGCAAGTATGAAGTCTTGGGGCTTTCGCTTCCGGTCAATCTCCATGATGTAGGCGTGTACCTGGATTATGGTCAAGGTGAATCAGGTGGGGCTGGTCTGACCGCCGCGGACTTTCTGGTAACGTTCAAGAAAACGTTCGAGCACGCCAGACGCTGGTCGCCGTTGCGGGAAAAAATAATGCTCACCGGCACGGATCTGAAGATCTTCGCTGGCAGCATTCTTTTGACTGGCAATGCGATTGTGGAGATCTATGAAGATCTCAAGGTTTCCAAGTACCTTGAGGAACATGATATCAATACGCCGGAAGAGTATTTGAAGTTGAAGCTGCAGAACCCGGGTCTTCCCGATCTCGGCTTGCCTGCCGGCGATGTGCCTGAATTGAAGTTGTACCTTGACGACATACTCAAGAAAGTCCGCGATGCTCACGTACGGGCCGAAAACGTACGGGAGGAGTTGGATAACTTCGGCAAAGACATGCGCGAAGACGTGCTGCCACAAATCAAACTTCGATTGAAAGCTGTGGCGAGCAATACCTATCAAAAAGATGTCAAGGAACTGCAGGATCAAATTGATGAGCGCTCTAAAGAAATTGATGTCCTTAATAAACAATATGATCAGATGGTTCAGGAAGCGATCAAGTCGGCGGCAGGGCTGAATATCGGTGGGCTGATCCTTGCCATTTACACTGGCGTTAAAGCTGAAGGTATTCGCAAGCAGCGAAACGCGCTCAGGGAAGAGCAGCAGCGGGACAACCAGAAAATGGCGGCCAAAAGCAAAACGTTAAGTTCGCTGAACCGGGTTCGTGATGATCTTCAAGAACTCACCAGCGTGGCCATCGATGCGGAAGTTGCGACGCAAAATCTCATGCTGGTCTGGAACGCGCTGAGCCTGTTTATCGGCGAATCGAAAAAGTCTGCTGACTTGCTTGAGGATGCGACCTCGTTGAGGCGTTTCAAGAATCAGATCATCAGTATTGTCGAGCCTTGGGAGCAGATCAAAACCAGTTCGGATCAACTGCTGAATGTGTTCGTGCAGGCTGATAAAGAATACGAGCGTGGTCGAATCAATTTTTCTGGGAAGGTAAGTATGTTCAGGTCTTTTAATGGCTCGGCCGATTTCGACGTGGCCAAATTGCGCGCTTCTAACAATGAGTTGCAAAGCAACAATACGACGGCGCAGATGCTTTTCGAAAGATACAACTACGCCCCTGGCGCCGTTCAGACGATTAATAATCTGGCCGTTTCTGCAAATACGGCAACGGTCGATGTGCGGCTGCAAAGTCAGACCATTGCCTTCAATCTGCAACGCTCGCAAAACAAGCTGGAGGAGTATCAGGAGGAGGTCAAGAATCCCGACGACGCGGAAGAAGTTCGTGAGGATATGGAGATTGAACTGAAAAGTCTGCTCGGCAAGCTATCGACGGAAACCCGAAATTTCAAGAGTGTTCATAAGAACCTGCAGTCGCCCTACAGTCGAGAGGATTCTGCCAAGTTGGTGACTACCCTGCAAGACGATCAAGCATTTGCGGAAGAGCGAAAGGGTAAAATCGATTCGCAGTTGCAAGAACTGGAGGAGGAGGTCAAGTCGGTATCCGAGGCCATCGACCTGATCGTTAAAGCAGGGATCGAGAAAATCGGTGAAGAAGCAGCCTTATCGCTGGACAGCTTGAAAAGCCTCGGGTTGGCTCCGCCCCAGGTGCAAGTCGCGATGCTGGCCATGGACACGCTGAAGAAGTTGATCGCGGGTATCGGCGAGGCGGTTAACTTTCTGCAGATGGTGGCGGCATATAACCAACTTAGAGGCAAAGTCGCCACCCTGAAAGCACAGTCGAAGAAGTGCCTGCAGGATGTCGAGTTGGCCATGGGACGAATAGAGTTGCTGGAAACACTGGATAAAGTTGACGGCGACCGTCAGATGTTCGTCGATGAATATGCCAAGTTGCCGGCCTACTTCGAAGGTGTGCTTGATCAGTTTGCGCAGATCAAATCGAAAGCAGTCGAGGAGCGCGTTGATTTTGCCATCGCCACGCTCCCTGCCATTGGCAAGTATCTGAAAACACTGACTGTATAACGAGGAGGTGAGGGCAGCGTGTGTTTGCACGCTACCCTCTTCAGGGGATATGAATACAGTCACCTATGAGTTCACCAGGGAGCAACGTCGGGTACTGGATCGCTTTACGTTTATGCTGGGGCAGTTTGTGCCGACCCATGACAAAGCCAATCTTGTACTTGAGCGTCGCGCAAAAAGCGGCCACCAGGCGGCCTATTTGCCTTACGACTCACGCTTGAACAGCGTTGTCTTCAATGAGCGAAATCTGCAAGGCGTTTGGCGGCGTATCGAAGAAGTGAGAAACCGGGCATATGGCTGCGCACGCGCACTGGAGACGTTCACCCGTGAAGCTTCAGAGATCATGGCGCAGACGTCCAGAAGCGTACCGGTTGATCAAGTGGATTTTAGCTACTTCACCCAGTCCCCGATCTGGAGTTCGAATCCGCCGCGCACGATTAAAGCGCTGGTGAGCGGGCTTGGGAGTTTGTTTTATGCGCTCAAGGGCGATCTGATTACAACTGATCAGTCAATCCAGGCGGCGTATGAAAATTCATTCGGGTTGAAATCGGTTTTTCTCAAGGAGATGGGATATCGCACTTGCGAGTGCCACGCCCAGCCTGTTGTTGCCTCGGAGATGTTCAAGAGTTTCGATACGACACCCATCTGGCAGATCAACTACTCGGCGCCTGATCCTGTTATCAGAGCACGCGAGTACGTGGCTGATGTGTCGCAAGTCTTCGATCAGTTCGCGATATTGGCAACTCACTGGGGGGTATTTATCGAAGAAATCTCCCAAAGCCTGGATCGCCTGCGCCTCGCACTGTCGAAAACCGATGACATGGAGACCCTGGGCAGATTGAATTTCAAACTGGCCACTGTTCGGGAGGATGCTGAAGGCGCTATGAGTAAGTTGACTCATCTCGAGTCGTGGTTAAGGAAATAAAAAAAAGGTCCATTTTCATGGACCTTTTTTCTGGATCAGGGGGCTTAAACGTAGAACGATTTCAACGGCGGAAAGCCATTGAACTCAACCGCGCTGTAACTGGTGGTGTACGCACCGGTCGACAGCCAGTACAAACGGTCACCAATCGCCAGGTTCAGCGGCAGACCATACTTGTAGTTCTCATACATGATGTCGGCGCTGTCACAGGTCGGGCCGGCGATGACGATTTCTTCCATCTCGCCTTTCTTCTCGGTCCAGATCGGGAACTTGATCGCTTCGTCCATGGTTTCGATCAGGCCGGAGAATTTGCCCACATCGGTGTACACCCAACGCTCGACTGCAGTGCGGGATTTACGCGCCACCAGTACCACTTCGCTGACCAGAATGCCGGCGTTGGCGATCAGTGAACGGCCCGGTTCCAGAATGATTTCCGGCAAGTCATCACCGAAGTCTTCTTTCAGGAAACGGATGATTTCTTCAGCGTAGGTTTCCAGGCTGTTGGTGCGGGTGATGTAGTTGGCCGGGAAGCCGCCGCCCATGTTGATCAGCTTGAGGTGGATGCCGTCTTCTTCTTTCAGACGTTCGAAGATCACCTTGACCTTGGCGATCGCCGCGTCCCAGACGCTGATGTCGCGCTGCTGCGAACCGACGTGGAACGAGATGCCGTAAGGCACCAGGCCGAGGTCGCGAGCGAGGATCAGCAGGTCCATGGCCATGTCGGTCTGGCAGCCGAATTTGCGCGACAGTGGCCAGTCAGCCGTGGTCGAGCCTTCGGTGAGGATACGCACATAGACTTTCGAACCCGGTGCAGCCTTGGCGATGTTGCGCAGGTCGGCTTCGGAGTCGGTGGAGAACAGACGTACGCCCTTCTCGTAGAAGTAGCGGATGTCCTTGGATTTCTTGATGGTGTTGCCGTAGCTGATACGGTCGGCGCTGACGCCGCGATCCATCACTTTGTCCAGCTCGTAGATCGAGGCGATGTCGAAGCTCGAACCTTTTTCCTTGAGCAGGTCGATGATCTCGACGGCCGGGTTGGCCTTGACCGCATAGTAGACCTTGGCGAATTCGAAACCGGCGCGCAGGTCATCGTAGGCCTGGGCGATCATCGCGGTGTCGATCACCACGAACGGGGTTTCCTGTTTGTCGGCGAACGCCTTCATTTTGTCAAAAGTGGCGCGCGCGAAATAATCTTCGACCTTGATCGACATGCTGGGAACTCCTACTGGCAAACAAAAAGTATCAATGGGTGCAAATGAACGCCCTCCGTATCCCCACTTTGGTTCGCCTACTTCCCAAGGCATGTCGCCGAAAGCAAAAAGGCCCAGAGATGTGCAGCTATCCCTTGGCCTTGCTGTCTCGTCGTCAGTACTTGAGCCGGATGGATCGTTTCCAGCATGGACGTTCGGCGCGAACTTTAGGGCGTGAGGGGCGTGAGATCAACTAAAAATGTCGCGTTTTTGCACGCTTCTGACGTGCGACGCGTTCATCACTCCTTGTAGCCGACCGAGATGACGGAAAGATGTTCCCGGCGTTTTTTCGAGTGTTAAACATACCTGCACGTTCGCGGCTTTTGGCGGCGAAGTCAGTGGTAAGTGTGATGGCGGCAACATCGGCGATGTTAGCGGCGAGAGTGGGGCGTGGGAGGGATTTTGGCTGTTTGAAGGGTTATCGCGGACAACCTAGGCGGTTGCCAGGTGTTGAGATTCTTTTGCGTATGACCAAGGTCTGGAAAATTGCACCGAACCTGTGGGAGCCAGCCTGCTGGCGATGACAATTTCATCATCAAAACAGGTTGACTGATCTGGCCTCATCGCTAGCAGGCTAACTCCCACAGGTTTTGCGTGTTTATCGGTAGATCAGGCGACCACGGCCTCAGCTGGCGAGACGATATTGGTCTTCATCCCCCGCGAACGCCCCGAACTCAGATAAGCCGCAATCGACTCCTGCGTCACTTCGCCAAGGAATACCCGCTCGGCATCCATCACCGGCAGCCAGGCGCGGTTGAACTCGTACATGCGCGACAACAGGATGCGCAAATGCTCGTCGTACGCCGCCGTGGCGTTGAACTCACGGAGGAACTGCGCGCAGGTGCCGGTCTGGCGGTGCAGGTCGCGACGACGCACATAACCCAGCGCCTTGTTCTCGGCGCAAGTCACCACGACGTAACGACGGTCATGTTCGTCCATCAATTCCAGCGCATCGGCCACCGGCGTTTCCGGGCTCACCGACGGCGCGTTGTCTGCCGCGTCTTCGGCTTTCACCAACAGCAGACGCTTGAGCGTGCTGTCCTGGCCGACGAAATTGCTGACAAAGTCATCTGCCGGGTGCGCGAGCAGGGTGTCCGGATGATCGATTTGCAGCAGTTTGCCGGCGCGGAAGATCGCGATCTTGTCGCCGAGTTTGATCGCTTCGTCGATGTCGTGGCTGACCATGATCACGGTCTTGTTCAGCGCGCGCTGCATCTCGAAGAATTCGTTCTGGATCATCTCGCGGTTGATCGGGTCGACCGCACCGAACGGTTCGTCCATCAACAGCAGCGGCGCGTCAGCGGCCAGTGCACGGATTACACCGATGCGCTGTTGCTGACCACCGGACAATTCGCGCGGGTAGCGATGCAGATACTGCTTGGGCTCGAGCTTGATCATGCTCATCAGCTCGCGGGCGCGGTCGTGACATTTCTGTTTGTCCCAGCCGAGCAGTTTCGGCACGACAACGATGTTCTCTTCGATGGTCATGTTCGGGAACAGACCGATCTGCTGGATGACGTAACCGATGTTGCGGCGCAGGGTCACTTCGTCGAGATCGGTGGTGTCTTCGCCGTTGATCAAGATCTTGCCCGAGGTCGGTTTGATCAGGCGGTTGATCATTTTCAGCGTGGTGCTTTTGCCGCAGCCCGATGGCCCGAGGAACACGCAGATCTCGCCTTCATTGACGGTCAGGCTCACCGAGTCCACGGCTTTGACATCTTTGCCGTTGCTTTGGAAAGTTTTGCTGAGGTTTTGAAGTTCGATCATTTGAGGAGTCCTTTTGGAGTCAACGAGCGTTGCAGCCATTGGAGAAACAGGTCGGCGAAGATCGCCAGAAGACTGACCAGCAGCGCGCCGACGATGAGCATCGACATGTCACTGCGGCTGATGGAGGCGAGGATCAAGACACCGAGGCCGCCAGCGCCGATGGTCGCGGCGATGGTCATCACACCGATATTCATCACCACGGCGGTGCGCACCCCGGCGAGGATCACTGGCACAGCGATCGGCAGTTCAACCATGCGCAGGCGCTGGCCGAACGTCATGCCGATGCCGCGAGCGGCTTCACGGATGCCAGGTTCCACGCCGGTCAAGGCGAGGTAGGTGTTGCGCATGATCGGCAGCAGCGAATAGAGGAAGACGGCGGTGATTGCCGGCAGCGGCCCGAGGCCTTGGCCGAACTTGGAATAGAACGGCAGCAGCAGGCCGAACAGCGCGATCGACGGCACCGTCAGCAGCACGGTAGCGCTGGCCTGCAGCGGGCCCGCGAGGCTCGGAAAGCGTGTCATCAGAATGCCCAGCGGCACACCGATGACAATCGCCAGAGTCACGGCGATGCCGACCAGAGTGATGTGCTGCCAGGTCAGGTGCATCACCTGCTGCCAGTCGAGATGGGAAAAGGCGTTCAGAAATTCCATGACTTCTCCTCTCTTAATTCAGTGGATGCTGGCGCAGGAAATCGGCGGCAACGGACGATGGGCTTTCATGATTGACGTCGACCCGCGCGTTGAGCTGGCGCATGGTTTCGTCGTCGAACAGTTCGGCCAGCGGCTTGAGCTGCTCGGCCAGTTTCGGGTTGGCGTCCAGCGTGGCCTGACGCACCACGGGAGCTGCGGTGTAGTCGGGGAAATAATGCTTGTCGTCTTCCAGTAATTTCAGGCCGAAGGCGTTGAGGCGACCGTCGGTGGTGTAGACCAGACCGGCAAACACCTGACCGTTACGCAGCGCGGTGTACACCAGCCCGGCGTCCATCTGGCGGATGTTCTTGCGGCTCAGATTCATGCCGTAGAGATCGACCATGCCGATCAGCCCGTCGGAACGATTGGCAAACTCGGTGTCCAGCGCCACCAGGTGATTGGTCTTGGCTTCAGCGCGCAGCACTTCATTGAGCTGGCTGATGTTGGTGATCTGCGGATATTCCTCAGCCACTTTTTTCGGCAGCGCGAGGGCGTAGGTGTTGCTGAATTTCGACGGGGTCAGCCAGATCAGGCCTTTTTTCGCGTCGAGTTCTTTCACCCGGGCGTAGGATTGGGCGCTGTCGAGTTTTTCCGTGACGTGGTTGTAGGCCACCAGCGACACGCCGGTGTACTCCCAGAGCAAATCCAGTTGCCCGCTTTCGTGGGCGCTGCGCGCAAGATTGCTGCCCAGGCCGCCGGTGATCTGCGCGTCGTAGCCTTTGCTGCGCAGGTATTGCGCGGTGATTTCAGCCAGTAGGGTCTGCTCGGTGAATACGCGAGCGCCGAGGCGGATGACCGGTTTTTCAGCGGCTTGCGCAATGCCTGCGAGCAGCAATATGCAGCCTAAGATCAAGCTAAGTCGTTTCATAAATATTCCTTCGCAAAGCCTTAAGACGGGCGCAAACCGCGTTCCAGCCAGAGACGGCTGGCGAGGGTGACCACGCCATCGAGCAGCAGGGCCAGCAGCGCGGTGCACGCGGCGCCGAGCAGCAGTTGCGGCTGATTGTTCAGGGCGATGCCAGGGAAGATCAGGCTGCCGAGGCTGTTGGCGCCGATCAGGAACGCCAGCGGTGCGGTGCCGACGTTGATCGCCAAAGCCACGCGTACTCCGCCGACGATGATTGGAACAGCGTTGGGCAATTCGACTTTCCACAGCACCTGGTGCGGGGTCATGCCGATGCCGACGGCGGCTTCTTTCAGCGAGCCCTGGACGTTTTTCAGGCCTTCGTAGGTGTTGCGCACAATCGGCAACAGGGAGGCGAGGAACAGCGCAAAGATCGCCGGGCCACTGCCGATACCGAGAATGCCCAGCGCGATAGCAAGCACGGCCAGCGGGGGCACGGTGTTGCCGATATTGAAGATCTGCATGAAGCGTTCGGCGCGGCCGACCATGCTCGGGCGGCTGAGGAAGATACCGGCAGGGATGCCCACGACGAGGGCGGCCAGCATGGAAGCGAGGACGAGAACCAGATGAGCTTGCAGGTAAAACAACAAATCGTCGCGGTAGTGTTCGATCGTGTTGATGCCGATCCAGTGGACCAGCAGGGCCAGGAGCGCGATCACCACCGCACCTCCCATCAGCCCTTTGCCATAGCGGATAGCCACAGGCGGACTCCTTTTTTGTAGTCGGCGAGCGCAGTCCCGTGTGGCATGCCGTGCATGGCTGCCGGGAAAGTCGTTCGCGAAAAGTAGCCTTTTCCCAGCACCGGCCAAGCGGTGTGAAAGCGAGCCATGAGCGCAGCCTCGTCAGGCTAACTTGCTGATTTTTCAGCCCCTGACGAAAATTCGTAACAGGGGATGGACGTCTCCGTGCTTTAAAAGGTTCCCACATCGGATGCCATTTGGCCACCTGTAGGAGCTGCCGCAGGCTGCGATCTTTTGACCTTGCTTCTTGAAAACAAGATCGAAAGATCGCAGCCTGCGGCAGCTCCTACGGGGTTTTACGGAGCGAGGGACGGTGGTTTGGCGATCACTTTTTAAGCTATACTCGCCGCCCTTTTTTGAATCACCGCCAGGCGATTTCCCATGACCAACCAGGCCGCCGAAGTCGCGAAACGCCGCACTTTCGCCATTATTTCCCACCCCGATGCCGGTAAAACCACGATCACCGAAAAGCTCCTGTTGATGGGCAAGGCGATTGCAGTGGCCGGTACGGTGAAATCCCGTAAATCCGATCGCCATGCGACCTCCGACTGGATGGAGATGGAGAAGCAGCGGGGCATCTCCATTACCACGTCGGTCATGCAGTTCCCCTATCGCGAACACATGATCAACCTGCTCGACACCCCGGGCCACGAAGACTTCTCCGAAGACACCTACCGCACCCTGACGGCGGTCGACTCGGCACTGATGGTTCTCGACGGCGGTAAAGGTGTCGAGCCACGGACCATTGCGCTGATGGACGTCTGCCGTCTGCGTGACACGCCGATCGTCAGCTTCATCAACAAACTCGACCGTGACATCCGCGACCCGATCGAACTGCTCGACGAAATCGAAGCCGTTCTGAAGATCAAGGCTGCGCCGATCACCTGGCCGATCGGCTGCTACCGCGACTTCAAAGGCGTGTATCACCTGGCCGACGACTACATCATTGTCTACACCGCCGGTCACGGTCACGAACGCACCGAAACCAAGATCATCGAAAAACTCGACTCCGACGAGGCGCGCGCGCATTTGGGCGACGAGTACGAGCGCTTCATCGAGCAGCTTGAACTGGTGCAGGGCGCCTGCCACGAATTCAACCAGCAGGAGTTCCTCGACGGTCAACTGACCCCGGTGTTTTTCGGTACAGCGCTGGGCAACTTCGGTGTCGACCACGTGCTCGATGCGGTCGTCGATTGGGCGCCGCGTCCGCTGGCCCGTGTCGCCAACGAGCGTACTGTTGAGCCGGTCGAAGAGAAGTTTTCGGGCTTCATCTTCAAGATCCAGGCAAACATGGACCCGAAGCACCGCGACCGCATCGCCTTCATGCGTATCTGCTCGGGCAAGTACGAAAAAGGTATGAAGATGCGCCACGTGCGCACCGGCAAGGACGTGCGCATCGGCGACGCCTTGACGTTCTTCTCCTCCGAGCGTGAGCAACTGGAAGAGGCTTACGCCGGCGACATCATCGGTCTGCACAACCACGGTACGATCCAGATCGGTGACACCTTCAGCGAAGGCGAAGCCCTGGGGTTCACCGGCATTCCGCACTTTGCCCCGGAACTGTTCCGTCGTGTGCGTCTGCGTGATCCGCTGAAGTCCAAGCAATTGCGTCAGGGTTTGCAGCAGTTGGCGGAAGAGGGCGCCACCCAGGTGTTTTTCCCGGAGCGCAGCAACGACATCATTCTGGGCGCCGTCGGTGTGCTGCAGTTCGATGTGGTCGCGAGCCGGTTGAAGGAGGAATACAAGGTTGAGTGCTCATACGAGCCGATCACCGTTTATTCGGCGCGCTGGATCGAGTGCGACGACAGGAAGAAGCTTGAGGAATTTTCCAACAAGGCGGTGGAGAACCTGGCTTTGGATGGCGGTGGGCATTTGACGTATCTGGCGCCGACGCGGGTGAATCTGGCGTTGATGGAAGAGCGTTGGCCGGATGTGAAGTTCCGGGCGACGCGGGAGCATCATTAAGGTTTGAGTTGTATTTTGAAGCCCCCAAGGTGTAGGCCTTGGGGGTTTTTTTATGCTTTGTGTATATCCGTTATTGCGGGTGTTGCTGATTACGGTTTCGCCCTTACGGCGACTTACTTTTTTACAAGCGCCAAAAAAAGTAAGCAAAAAACGCTAGCTCCTGCGTGCGGCCCTCGCAGGCTCGGGTTCCTTCGCTGCGGGATCGATCCGGGCGCAGCGGCTCCGGTTTGCTTCGCTGCACCTCCTTCCGCTGTGTACGACTGCGTCGTACGGTCGCTGCGCTCCCACGCCCGGATCAATCCCTCCACTCAGCCTTCCGACGTCGCCTGGGGATCAAGATCAAGAGCTTTACTCGAGCTTGCGCTCATTGTTTTGAGTGGTGAGAAGCGTGTGGTCTGCTTTGGATCTGTGTTGGATTCACCCCTCACCCCTCACCCCTCACCCCAGCCCTCTCCCGAGGGAGAGGGAGCCGATTGATAAGCTGTTCAAATCCTGAGTTCGGCTCGGTATTTCAGGTCGGCGTACCTTGCCCGAACAACGCGGTCAGTTCCCTCTCCCTCCGGGAGAGGGTTAGGGTGAGGGGCTGTTGATCTTTAGCGCCGCGTGAACAATGAACTTGAAATCCGGGCAGCGATTTCTCTGTAAGACGTTTTCCTTCAGCGTCGTAGCCATACTCTGCTTTTACTTCGGCTGACCTCACCCCCACGACATTCCAATCCAACCCGTCTACTGTTCAGCAAACCCTCGCGCCCAGCGGACGTTACATGCTCAAAGGACTGACCCATCTCCTGCGCCCCAACGGCTATTTCACCCCCATGGCCTGGGTCCTCGCGGCTCTGTTGTTCATCAACCGGCTCAGCGCCATGGTCAAACTCTTCATGGCGCTATACCTGCGCCAGGAGCTGGGGCTGGCGATCGAGACCGTCGGCTGGTTGCTATCGGCCTATGGTGCGGGTTTGCTGGTCGGTTCGATCTTGGGTGGCTGGCTCAGTGATCACGTGCGCACTGCGCGGCTGACGGCGGCGTTGTTTTTCGTGTCGGTGTGGGTGCTGATGCTGTTGGGGCTGGTGACGCAGGTGCCGTGGCTGGCCGGTTTGCTGTTGCTCAGCGGTGTCATCGATGGCGCGATTCGCACGCTGCATCAACGGCTGATCATGGAATATTGCGAGGTCGCGCAGCGCTCGCGGGCGCAGGCCTTGAGCCGGGTGGCGCGCAATCTCGGCATGGCGGCTGCCGGGGTCGCCGGTGGCGTGCTGGCGCAGGCGGATTTTCGTTGGGTGTTTTTCGCCAGTGCGGCGATGACGATGCTGGCGCTGCTGTGGTTCGTGAAAACAACATGGCGGCGGCCGGTGCTGATGCTTGAAGACAAATCCGCAGATGGCGTAAGCATGCCGCTCCGCGACAAGCCGTTCCTTTGGCTGCTGTCGGCGACGGCCGTGCTGGGCATCGCGTTTGACACGGTCTACAGCACGCTGGGCAATTATCTGCGTGATTACTATCACCTCAGCACCGAAGCGATCGGCTGGCAGTTCGGGCTCAATGCATTGTTAGTGATCGCGCTGCAAATCCCGCTGTCGCACGCGATCGAGCGTTGGGGCGCGCGCTGGCAGATGCTCGCCGGCAGTGTGCTCCTGGCCTGTGGGCTGGGAATGTTGCCGTTCGGTTCCGGGTTGGCTTTTGTGTGTTTGTCGACGCTGATCTGGACGCTGGGCGAGGCGTTGTTCATGCCGCCTCTCAATGTACTGGCGATGCAGTTTGCCCAGAGTGGCAAAAGCGGTCAGTACTTCGGGCTGTTCTTCATGAGCTGGAGCGCCAGCGCGTTGTTGTCGCCGGTGCTCAGCGGTCAGCTTTATGGCGAGTTTGGCGGGCACAGCGTCTGGCTGATGAGTGCGCTGCTGGTGCTGATCTCTATCCCGCTGACCTGGCAAGCCACGCGCGGCGCTTAGCTGTTTCGGTTATTGGCGTTATTCGAAAGCAATCTGTCTGCCAATGGCATTTCTACCCGCGCCGTCGCGTCCTAAGTGTTGAGCCGGCCGGATCGCAACTGGATTTCACACGAAGCCAGTCCGGCAAGCATGTCTCAGCGCAACAGGATGGAGTCGGCCATGAAAAGCAGATTGTTACGGATTTTGATGTTGGTGAAAGTGATGGTGATGCTGTCCCTCGGCACCGCGACGGCGTGGGCCGAGTGCGAGGATCACGACTCGCAGGCGTTCAACGGGCAGGTGGGGCATAGCGGGCTGATGCTCGCCAAGTCCGAGTCGGAGCCGGGTGATATGAATCAGGGCGGCAGCGCCGATGATGACGACTCGACCACGGATGAGCCGGATACCGATGACCCGGATGACGAAGGCGATAGCCAGACGTAGGTAGTCGACCAAAGAAAAACCCCTTCGGCCTCGACTGATGTGCAATCGAGGTAGAAGGGGTTCTATTGACTCTGGTTCAACGCAAGTCCCCTGTAGGAGCTGCGGAACGCTGCGATCTTTTGATCTCGCTTCTGAAAATCAAAAGATCGCAGCCTCGTTGCACTCGTCAGCTCCTACAGGTTTTGCCGTGGCCTACGCCGCGCCGTCGAGGAACTGCTCGGCGTAATGGCATGCCACCTGCCGATTATCCAGTTCGCGCAACAGCGGTTCTTCCGTGCTGCAGCGCTCGGTCGCATACGGGCAGCGCTTGTGGAAAGCACAGCCCGACGGCGGGTTGAGCGGGTTAGGCAGTTCGCCGACAATTTTGATTTTCGGCTTGTTCGGGTCCGGGTGAATGGTCGGGGTCGCCGACAGCAGCGCTTGGGTGTACGGGTGCAGCGGGCGTTCATAGATGGCGTTTTTCGGACCCAGTTCCACCGGGCGACCGAGGTACATCACCATCACGTCATCGGCGACGTGCTGCACCACCGCGAGGTTGTGCGAGATGAACACGTACGCGGTGTTGAACTCCTGCTGCAGATCCATGAACAGGTTGAGCACCTGGGCTTGAATCGACACGTCCAGCGCCGAGGTCGGTTCATCCGCCACCAGCACTTTCGGTTGCAGCATCATCGCGCGTGCCAGAGCAATACGCTGACGCTGACCGCCGGAGAACATGTGCGGATAGCGCTGATAGTGCTCAGGACGCAAGCCGACCTGCTTCATCATCGCCTGGACTTTCTCGCGACGCTCGGCAGCGGAAAGTTTGGTGTTGATCAACAGCGGTTCAGCGAGTTGGTCGCCGACTTTCTGCCGTGGATTCAACGACGCGTAGGGGCTTTGAAACACCATCTGCACGTCTTTGCGCAGCTGTTTGCGCTGCGCTTTGTCGGCGCCGGCGACTTCCTGGCCGGCGATCTGCAGCGAGCCCGAGGACGGTTCTTCGATCAGCGTCAGCGCGCGGGCGAGGGTGGATTTGCCACAGCCCGACTCGCCCACCACGGCGAGGGTCTTGCCGGCTTCCAGTTCGAACGACACGCCATTCAGCGCGCGCACGGTCGCGTGGCCCTTGAACAGGCCGCGGGAGACTTCATAGTGGCGGGTCAGGTCGCGGGCGGTAAGTACGACGGCCATTACGCCACCTCCTGGTTCAACGGGTAGAAGCAGCGGGCGAGGCTGTTGGCTTTCGGATCAAGGCCCGGACGTTGCGTGCGGCAGTTTTCCTGCACGTACGGGCAGCGCGGCGACAGCACGCAACCCTGCGGACGGTCGTAACGGCCCGGGACGATGCCCGGCAACGTCGACAAGCGTGAGGCGCCGAGGCTGTGCTCGGGAATCGCCTTGAGCAGCGCTTCGCTGTACGGGTGCGCCGGGATATCGAACAGTTGCGGCACCTGACCGACTTCAACAGCTTGCCCCGCGTACATCACGCAGACGCGCTGAGCGGTTTCTGCCACGACCGCGAGGTCGTGGGTGATCAGCACCAGGCCCATGTTCTGTTCTTTCTGCAGCGCCAGCAGCAGATCCATGATCTGCGCCTGAATGGTCACGTCGAGTGCCGTGGTCGGTTCGTCGGCGATCAGCAGTTTCGGCTCGCCGGCAATCGCCATGGCGATCGCGACACGCTGGCTCATACCGCCAGACAGTTGATGCGGGTAGGCGTCCATGCGGCTGGCGGCGCCCGGGATCTCGACTTTTTCCAGCAGTTCAATAGCGCGCTTGCGTGCTTGCTTGCCGGACATTTTCAGGTGCAGGCGCAGCACTTCTTCGATCTGGAAGCCGACGGTGTAGCTCGGGTTCAGCGCAGTCATCGGGTCCTGAAACACCATCGACAAGTCTTTGCCGACGATTTGTCGACGCTGACGATTGCTCAGTTTGAGCATGTCCTTGCCGTCGAAGCTGAGCGAGTCGGCGGTGACGATGCCGGGATGCTCGATCAGGCCCATCAGCGCCATCATGGTCACGGATTTACCCGACCCCGACTCGCCAACGATGGCCAGCACTTCGCCTTTGTCGATTTTCAGGTCGAGGCCATCGACGACTGGCGTTGCGGTCTTGTCGCCGAAGCGGACGTTGAGATTCTTGATTTCCAACAGTGACATGTGAATCTCCTCAGGCGGCGTTCTTGAGTTTCGGGTCCAGCGCGTCGCGCAGGCCGTCGCCCATCAAGTTGATTGCCAGCACGCTGAGCAAAATGGTCAAACCAGGCAGACTTACCACCCACCAGGCGCGTTCGATGTAGTCGCGGGCTGAGGCCAGCATGGTGCCCCACTCAGGGGTTGGCGGTTGTACGCCGAGGCCGAGGAAGCCCAGTGCGGCGGCGTCGAGAATCGCCGAAGAGAAGCTCAGGGTCGCCTGCACGATCAGCGGCGCCATGCAATTTGGCAGCACGGTGATGAACATCAGGCGCGGCAGACCTGCACCGGCCAGACGCGCGGCGGTGACGTAGTCGCGGTTCAGTTCGCCCATCACGGCGGCGCGGGTCAGGCGCACGTAGGACGGCAGCGAAACCACAGCAATGGCGATCACGGTGTTGATCAGGCCAGGGCCGAGGATGGCGACGATTGCCACAGCCAGCAGCAGCGACGGCAGGGCCAGCATGATGTCCATGAGACGCATGATGGTCGGGCCGATCATTTTCGGGAAGAAACCGGCAAACAGACCCAGCAGGATCCCCGGGATCAACGACATCACCACCGACGACAGGCCGATCAGCAGCGACAGCCGCGAGCCCTGGATCAGACGCGACAGCAAGTCACGGCCGAGTTCGTCGGTGCCGAGCAGAAATTGCCACTGCCCGCCTTCCAGCCACGCCGGCGGCGTCAGCAGGAAGTCACGGTATTGCTCGCTCGGATTATGCGGCGCGACCCATGGCGCGAAAATCGCGCAGAAAATGATCAGCAGCATGAACAGCAGGCCGGCGACCGCGCCCTTGTTCTTCGAAAACGCTTGCCAGAATTCTTTATACGGGGACGGGTACAGCAGGCTTTGATCCGCGGCGGAAGCGGCGGTGGCTACTGAGGATGTTGGAGTGCTCATGGTATGGACCTCAGCGCTGATGACGGATGCGTGGGTTGGCAAAGCCGTAGAGGATGTCCACTACGAAGTTGACCAGAATCACCAGGCAGGCGATTAACAGGATGCCGTTTTGCACAACCGGGTAGTCCCGGGCGCCGATGGCTTCGATCAGCCATTTGCCGATGCCGGGCCAGGAGAAAATGGTTTCGGTCAGCACCGCACCGGCGAGCAGGGTGCCGACTTGCAGGCCGACCACGGTCAGTACCGGAATCAGTGCGTTACGCAGACCGTGGACGAATACCACGCGCGACGGCGACAGACCCTTGGCCTTGGCGGTGCGGATGTAGTCTTCGCGCAGCACTTCGAGCATCGACGAACGGGTCATCCGCGCGATCACCGCCAGCGGAATGGTGCCGAGGACGATGGCCGGCAGAATCAGGTGATGCAGGGCATCGAGGAAGGCGCCCATGTCATCGGCCAACAGCGTATCGATCAGCATGAAGCCGGTTTTCGGCTCGATGTCATACAGCAGGTCGATGCGCCCGGATACTGGCGTCCAGCCCAGGCTGACCGAGAAGAACATGATCAGAATCAGGCCCCACCAGAAGATCGGCATCGAATAACCCGCCAGGGAGATGCCCATCACCCCGTGGTCGAACAGCGATCCTCGTTTGAGTGCCGCGATCACCCCGGCCAGAAGCCCGAGGATGCCAGCGAACAGCAGGGCGGCCATGGACAGTTCCAGGGTCGCCGGAAAAAGGGAGGTGAACTCGGTCCACACGCTCTCGCGCGTACGCAGGGATTCGCCCAGATCGCCTTGAGCCAGTTTGCCGATGTAGTCCAGGTATTGGGCATACAGCGGCTTGTTCAGACCTAGGCGTTCCATTGCCTGAGCGTGCATTTCGGGGTCGACCCGACGTTCGCCCATCATCACTTCCACGGGGTCGCCCGGAATCATGCGAATCAACGCGAAAGTCAGCAGGGTGATGCCGAAAAACGTGGGGATCAACAACCCCAGTCGGCGGGCAATAAAGCTAAACATCTTGTGTGGTACCTCATCAGCCGGTTAGGCGTGTCCGGCGTCCCTCAGGTCAGGGACGCCGGGCGTTTCTTATCTACTTCACCTGGGTGGTGGCGAAGTTATTAGTGGTGAGAGGGCTGATGTGATAACCCTCTACGTTGTTGCGCATTGCAGTAAACATCCGTGTGTGGGCCATGCTGATCCATGGCTGGTCCTGATTAAACAGCACTTGGGCCTGTTCGTAGAGCGCGGCGCGTTCGGCCGGATCTACTTTAGCCCGTGCTTCATCCAGCAACGCCTGGAATTTCTCGTTGCACCAGCGCGCATAGTTTTCGCCGTTCTTGGCGGCCTCGCAACTGAGCATAGGCGTCAGGAAGTTATCCGGGTCGCCGTTGTCGCCCGCCCATCCGGCAGACACCATGTCGTGCTCACCGTTCTTCGCGCGTTTAAGCATTTCGCCCCATTCCATCACGCGGATGTCGATCTTGATCCCGACTTTCGCCAGGTCAGCCTGCATCATTTGCGCGCCCAGCATCGGGTTCGGGTTGGTCGGACCGCCGCCGTTACGGGTGAACAGGGTGAAGGTAGTGCCTTCCGGAACCCCGGCTTCCTTGAGCAATTTGCGCGCAGCATCGAGGTCGCGCGGCGGGTTCTTCAGTGCATGGTTGTAGCCGAGCAGAGTAGGTGGGTACGGATTGACCGCCACCGACGCGTTGCCTTTGCCAAACAAGGCGTTGACGTAGGCCTCCTTGTCGAACGCAATGTCGATGGCCTTACGCACGCGCACGTCGCTCATGTATTTGTGCTGGGTGTTCATGGCGATGTACGAGACGGTCATCGCGTCCAGCTCGTCGACTTTCAGGTTGCTGTCTTTCTTGATGCTCGGAATGTCGTCGGGCTTGGGATACAGCGCGATCTGACACTCGTTGGCCTTGAGCTTTTGCAGGCGCACGTTGTTGTCGGTGGCAATTGCCAGGATCAACGCGTCAGCCGGTGGCTTGCCGCGGAAATAATCCGGGTTGGCCTTGAAGCGCACCTGAGCGTCTTTCGCATAACGCTGGAAGATGAACGGGCCGGTGCCGATCGGCTTGTTGTTCAGATCGCCGGTCTTGTTCGCCTTGAGCAACTGGTCGGCATATTCGGCGGAGTAGATCGAGGAGAACGCCATGGCGATGTCGGCCAGGAACGGTGCCTCGCGGCGGGTCAGGGTGAACTTGACCGTGCTGTCGTCGACTTTTTCTACGCTTTTCAGCAGTTCCTTGAAGCCCATGCTTTCAAAGTACGGGAAGCCCACGCTCGACAGTTTGTGCCATGGGTGATTCGGGTCCAGCTGACGCTGGAAGCTCCAGACCACGTCGTCGGCGTTCATGTCGCGAGTCGGCTTGAAGTATTCAGTGGTGTGAAACTTGACGCCTTTACGCAGGTGGAACGTGTAGGTCAGGCCGTCTTCACTGATGTCCCAGGAATCGGCAAGGGCCGGAATCACCTCGGTGGTGCCGGGCTTGAAGTCGGCCAACCGGTTGAAGATGGTTTCGGCCACAGCGTCCGCCGTGACTGCAGTTGTGTACTGGACCATATCGAAGCCTTCCGGGCTGGCTTCGGTGCAGACCACCAAGGGTTTGGCCGAGACGCCGACAGCGACACTCAGCAACGCAGCCGCGATGGCCGCTCGTAGGGGAAGCATTTTCATCAATAACCCTCTGCAATCGGTTGAAGACAAAAAACCTGCGGCCGACTCGTCATGAGTCAGCCGCAGGTTTGCGTTTTACAGAATGTTGAACGGAATCGTGGTCACGAGACGGAACTCGTTGATGCTGCCGTCAGCCTGGTTTTCGCTGGCGCGGTGAGCGGTGTAAGTGCCGCGAATCGTCGTGGCTTTGAGCGGACCGCTTTGTACTGCGTAGGTTGCGCCCACGCCGTATTCATAGTGGTGCTCGCCGTCCATCGCCTGCACGCCGTCGTAGCCGCCACCCTTGTAGTGAGTGCCGTCGATGCCCCAGCCGCGCGCTTGGTAGATGTTGAACTTCAGGCCTGGCACGCCGTACTCGGCCATGTTGATGCCGTAGGAAATCTGGAAGGATTTCTCGTTCGGGCCGTTGAAGTCCGACAGCAGGGAGTTGGCCAGGTAGATACCGTTGGTTTCGTGCAGGTAATCGAAGTACTCGTTACCGTTCACTTCCTGATACGAGAAGGTCAGGGTGTGGGCCAGGTGAGTCAGGCCGAACGACAGCGAGTAGGTGTCGTTGTCGATGTCGCCCAGCAGTTTTTTGCCTTCATCGACGGTTTTGTAGTAGTTCAGGCCGGTGGTCAGGCTCAGCACCGAGCTGTCGCCCAGCACATGGGTAGCGCCGAAGTAGTACTGGTTCCACAGGTCTTCAGCCTGAGTGCCCCACAGGCTGGTGGTCAGACTGGCGAACGGCTGGTACGAGATACCGGCGGTGTTGACGTGGTCGGCTTCAGCGTCGATCGCGCCGTACTCGGAGCGGAACTTGCTCAGGCTTTCTTCGGTACGTGGCGAGACGCGGTCGAAGGTGGCCAGGTCGAACGACAGGTTGTTGAGTTCTTCGCTGTGCAGCGCGATACCTTCGAAGCTCGATGGCAGCGGACGGTTGCCGATCACATCGACCTGCGGACTGCTGAAATTCATGCGGCCAGCGGTCAGGGTGGTGTTGGAAATGCGCGCCTTGACGTTGGCCAGGCCAACTTTGCTCCATTGACCCTGAGCGTCGCCGCCTTCTTTGGTCAGCGTACGGTTGTTGCCTGCGCCTGCACGGGTGCCCGGGGCGCCGCCATTGTTGGAAGCGAGATTCTCGCGATCACGCTCCAGCGCGATAGCGTTGTACGCAGCCACTTCGGTGCTGAAGCCAACAGTCCCTTCAGTGAAGCCCGAGTTGTACTTGATGATCGTGCCTTGCACCCAGTTGATACGGCGGTCGGTTTCGGTCGACTGGCCATTCTTGCGGTAAGCGAACTTGCCGCCACGCTTGAGTTGCTCGTTGGCGTACCAGTTACGGGTCGAACCGCTGATCGATTGACCTTCGAGGAAGCCAGTGGCGTCTGCCTGGGCGCTTTTCTCGTTGACGGTCACCGGAGTGAACGCCTGGCTTTGGGTTTCCGCATAAGCCGTGGCGGTGATGCTGCTGATGGCCAGAGCCAGTATCGCGGTGCTGCTCAGTTTCATGGGTGAAGCTCCTTTACTTTCTTTTTATCCCGGCTTTTTTTGGTATGCCGGTTATTGGTTTAGAACTCATTCACACATCGCAAACGTTTGCAAAAGGCCGATTTGGCGAATTTAGGCAAAGCGCTTGCGTGAGGGGATAGACAGCTCCCCTCAGCGTTGCGGCTAATCGGTTGGTTTAATCGATACTGACGCCCGAGAAAACGTTGCGTCCGAACGGGCTGACTTTGAACCCTTCAACCTTGGCGTTTAAGGGCTGGTTGACCGTCGAGTGAGCGACAGGCGTGATCGGCACTTGCTGTTTAAGCAACTGCTGAGCCTGTTTATAGAGCATGGTGCGTTGGTCGCGGTCAGTGACGACCTTGGCCTGTTTGATCAGCTTGTCGTAAGCCGGATCGCACCACATGGAATAGTTGTTGCCGCCGATCGCATCGCAGCTGTACAGCGTACCGAGCCAGTTGTCCGGATCACCATTGTCACCGGTCCAGCCGATCAGGCTGACGTCATGCTCGCCGTTCTTGGTGCGCTTGATGTATTCGCCCCATTCGTAGCTGACGATCTTCACTTTCAGGCCGATTTTCGCCCAGTCCGACTGGAGCATTTCAGCCATCAATTTGGCGTTGGGGTTGTACGGACGCTGCACCGGCATCGCCCATAGGGTGATCTCGGTGCCTTCTTTCACGCCGGCAGCCTTAAGCAGCTCTTTGGCTTTTTCCGGGTTGTAGGCGGCGTCTTTGATGGTGTCGTCGTAGGACCACTGGGTCGGCGGCATGGCGTTGACCGCCAGTTGGCCGGCGCCCTGATAAACAGCGTTGAGAATCCCTTGTTTATTGACCGCCATGTCCAGCGCCTGGCGCACTTCGAGCTGGTCGAACGGCTTGTGGCGGACGTTGTAGGCGATGTAGCCGAGGTTGAAGCCAGGTTTGGTGATCAGTTGCAGTTTCGGATCGTTCTTCAACGCTTCAACATCCGCCGGACGCGGGTGCAGAGTGATTTGGCACTCATTGGCCTTGAGTTTCTGTACCCGTACCGAGGCGTCGGTATTGATCGCGAAAATCAGGTTGTCGAGTTTGACGCGGCTCGGATCCCAATATTGTTTATTACCGGTGTAACGAATGTTCGAGTCTTTCTGATAGCTCTTGAACACGTACGGCCCAGTGCCGATGGGCTTCTGGTTGATGTCGCTCGGCTTGCCGCCGGCCAGCAATTTGTCGGCATATTCAGCGGACAGAATGGACGCGAAGCTCATTGCGATGTTCTGGATGAACGCGGCGTCGACGCTGTTGAGCGTGAACTCCACGGTCAGCGGCGCGGTTTTTTCTACCTTGGCAATGTTCTTGTTCAGGCTCATCCCGTTGAAATACGGGAATTCGGTTGGGTAAGCCTTACGGAATGGCTGCTGCGGATCGAGCATGCGGTTAAACGTGAACAGCACGTCGTCGGCGTTGAAGTCGCGTGTAGGTTCGAAGTAAGGCGTTGTATGAAACTTCACACCTTCACGCAGGTGGAAGGTGTACTTGAGACCATCCTCGGAAATGTCCCACGTGGTGGCCAGGCCCGGAACGACGTTGGTCGCGCCTTTTTCGAACTCGACGAGGCGGTTGTACAGCGGCTCAGCGGCGTCGTTATCGGTAGCCGTCGTGTATTGCGCGGTATCGAAACCCGCCGGGCTGCCTTCGGAACAGAACACCAGACTCTTGCTGGCGGCGAAACTGGCGGACGATGCGGCCAACAGGCCGGCGCCCAGCAATGCGGAAAAAACCAAGGTATGGCGCATGACGCTCCCTCTTTTTTAGTGGTGTTCAATGCCCCGTCGCCTCATCCGGAGATGTCTTGGCGGCAGCATCGAGCTCAATCCAGTACGTGCGGCAAACCGGTAGCCCACGCAGAAACTGGTCAGTACCCGACGGTAGGGGCCGCGGTTCTGGCAGTAAATGCGTAAAAGCCTTAAAGCTTGTAGGAAAAGGCGACGCGTCCTATCCCGCTGCGGTAATCCGCAGTGGAATTGGCTGTAGGCAAATTCCTAATTTCCCGGTAGGTAAAACAACGGCGACGTCCAGGACGTCGCCGCCGCAGTGCCTTATTTGCTGACGCTGACGCCGTAGAAGGAATTCAGGCCAAATGGGCTGATCTTGAAATCCTGCACGTTGGCGCGCATGGGTTGATACACCGTCGAGTGAGCGATAGGTGTCATAGGGACGGCATCTTTGAGGACGTGTTGCGCCTGTTTGTATAGCTCGGTGCGCTTGCCCTGATCAGTGGTGCGTTTGGCTTCTTTCACCAGACCGTCGAACTTCTTGTCACACCACTTGGAGAAGTTGTTGCCGCTCAGCGAGTCGCAGCCGAACAGAACGTTGAGCCAGTTGTCCGGATCACCATTGTCACCGCTCCAGCCAATGATCATGGCCTGGTTCTCGCCACCTTTGGAGCGTTTGATGTACTCGCCCCACTCGTAGCTGGTAATTTTCACTTTCAAGCCGATCTTGGCCCAGTCGGACTGGAGCATTTCAGCCATCAGTTTGGCGTTCGGGTTATACGGACGCTGAACCGGCATCGCCCACAGGACGATCTCGGTACCTTCCTTGACGCCGGCTTCCTTGAGCAGCTGTTTGGCTTTCTCAGGATCGTACTTGGCGTCCTTGATGGTGGTGTCGTAGGACCACTGGGTCGGTGGCATGGCATTGACGGCCAACTGGCCGGCGCCTTGGTAAACCGAATCGATGATCTGCGGCTTGTTCACCGCCATGTCCAGCGCCTGGCGGACACGCAGGTCAGCCAGCGGGTTGGCCTCGTTGCTGCCCTTGACCTTGTCCATCACGTTGTAGGCGATGTAGCCAAGGTTGAAACCGGCCTGATCCGGCATCTTCAGCGCTTTGTCTTCTTTCAGCGCTTTCAGATCGGCCGGACGCGGGAACAGGGTGACCTGGCACTCGTTCTTTTTCAGCTTCTGGATACGCACGGACGGATCGGTGGTGATGGCGAAGATCAGGTTGTCGATCTTCACGTCTTCAGGCTTCCAGTAATCCTTGTTGCCGGTGTAACGGATGTTGGAATCTTTCTGGTAGCTCTTGAACACGAACGGGCCAGTGCCGATCGGCTTCTGGTTGATGTCGGCGGCTTTGCCGTCCTTGAGCAGTTGCGCGGCGTATTCGGCGGACTGCACGGAGGCGAAGCTCATGGCCATGTTCTGAATGAACGCAGCGTCGACTTCTTTCAGCGTGAACTTGACGGTGTGGTCGTCGACTTTATCGATCTTGGTGATGTTGGTATCCATCCCCATGTCGGTGAAGTACGGGAATTCGGTCGGATACGCCTTACGGAACGGGTCGTCCTTGTTGATCATGCGGTTGAAGGTAAACAGCACGTCGTCGGCGTTGAACTCACGAGTCGGCTTGAAATACGGGGTGGTGTGGAACTTGACGCCTTCGCGCAGGTGGAAGGTGTAAGTCAGGCCATCGTCGGAAATGTCCCACTTGGTCGCCAGACCAGGAATCACGGCGGTGCCGCCGCGCTCGAACTGGGTCAGACGGTTGAACATGGTTTCGGCTGAGGCGTCGAAGTCGGTTCCGGTGGTGTACTGGCCTGGATCAAAACCGGCCGGGCTCCCTTCGGAGCAGAACACCAGGTTAGTCGCAGCGGTGGCGAAAGGTGCGGAGGCTAACAAGCCTGCGCCGACTAGAAACGGAATGACCGCGTGTTTAAGCATGTTGGCCTCATGATTTGTTGTCATTTTTTAGTAGTGAGGTACGACCTCGTGAGTCGTGCCTGCGGATACTTATGCAGGGGCCATACCCATTGCAAGATCCACAGCGGCTAGCAGCCTTAAACCGTGGCACGAACGTACCTTAATGTCGCATCTGTATAACTTCTGACGCATTTGACCGTTTGCGGGTGGTTTTTACGGTGCAAATGAGGCCCCAAAACAGTGCGCTGGTCACACCATGCGCGCTGCCTTGGAGCCTGGTGTTACTTATTTATACCGACCCCATAGAAGGGCGTCAGGCCAAACGGACTGATCCGAAAGTCGGTGACTTCTTTGCGCAGCGGCTGAAATACCGTCGAGTTGGCAATTGGTGTGATGGGCACCTGCTGTTTAAGAATCAGTTGCGCTTGTTGATAGAGTTTGACCCGCTGCTCTCTGTCGGTGGACAGCTTGGCCTGTTGCACCAGTTTGTCGTAAGCCGGATCACACCATTTTGCGTAGTTGCTGCCTTTCACCGCCGCGCAGCTGTAGAGCACACCGAGCCAGTTGTCCGGGTCGCCGTTGTCACCGGTCCAGCCATAGATCATGGCGTCATGTTCACCATTTTTGGCGCGCTTGATGTACTCGCCCCACTCATAGCTGACGATGTTGGCCTTGATGCCGATTTTGTCCCAATCCTGCTGAATCATCTGCGCCGACATTCGCGCATTCGGGTTCGAAGCGCGCTGCACCGTCATTGCCCAGAGGTTGATGGTTGTACCCGGTGCCACCCCCGCTTCTTTAAGTAGCACCCGGGCTTTGACCGGGTCATAAGGGGCATCCTTGATATTCGGGTCATACGACCATTGCGCCGGCGGCAGGGCGTTGCGTGCCAGCTGGCCGGCACTTTGGTAGACGGCTTTGATGATCGCCGGTTTGTCGATAGCCATGTCCAGCGCCTGCCGTACCTTGAGCTGATCCAAAGGGGCGTGGGTGGTGTTGTAAGCGAGGAAGCCAAGGTTGAAACCGGCCTGTTTGAGTACTCGCAGGTTGGGGTCTTTTTCCATGACTTCGATGTCGGCCGGGCGTGGATAGCCGCTGACCTGGCATTCGCCAGTCTTCAACTTCTGCAGGCGCACCGCGGCGTCCGGGGTGATCGAGAAAATCAGGTTATCGATTTTCACGTCCTCGGGTTTCCAGTAAGCCGGGTTGGCGGTGTAGCGAATCTGCGAGTCTTTCTGGTACCGCTTGAACACGAACGGGCCGGTGCCGATGGGTTTCTGGTTGAGGTCGGCGGCTTTGCCTTCCTCCAGTAACTGCGCGGCGTATTCGGCCGACTGGACGGAGGCGAAACTCATTGCCAGGTTTTGCACGAATGCGGCGTCGACGTTGTTGAGGTTGAAGCGCACGGTGTTGTCGTCGAGTTTTTCCACTGATTTGATCGTGGTGTTCAGGCCCATGTCGGTGAAATACGGAGATTCTGCCGGGTAGGCCTTGCGGAAGGCGTTGTTCGGGTCGAGCAGGCGCTGGAAGGTGAACAGGATGTCGTCGGCGTTGAAGTCGCGGGTTGGTTTGAAGTAGTCGGTGGTGTGGAATTTCACGCCTTGGCGCAGGTGGAAGGTGTATTGCAGGCCATCCGGGGAGATGTCCCATGTTGTCGCCAGACCGGGTTCGATTTCGGTGCCGCCGCGTTTGAATTGGGTGAGGCGGTTGAAGACGGTTTCGGCGGAGGCGTCGAAGTCGGTGCCGCAGGTGTATTGGCTGGGGTCGAAGCCGGCGGGGCTGGCTTCGGAGCAGTAGACCAGGGTTGTGGCGGCGTTTGCGATCGGGGCTATGGCTGTTAGGGCGAGGGAGATCAAGAGCGGTTTTAGGGTGGATCTTGGCATGGGGTCCCCGGGGAATCGGCGGTGGTAATCGTGGAAGAGTAGCTGGGGCGGGGGTGTTGGCGGAAATATCGTTTTTCCTTTTGAAGCGTCTATCTCGGTATATCCAGCGGTTGTGGGCATATCCGTTGCTGCGGTGATGGCTGCTTAGGGTTCCGCCCTTACGGCGGGTCACTTTTGACAAACGCCTCAAAAGTAACCAAAAACGCTTGCTCCTGCGTGCGGCCCGCTCGCTGGGGCTCGGGGTTCCTTCGCTCCGGGATCGATCCGGGCGCAGCGCCTACGGTTTGCTTCGCTGCACCTCCTCTCGCTGTGTTTGGCTTCGCCAAACGGTCGCTGCGCTCCCACGCCCGGATCAATCCCTCCACTCAGCCTTCCGAAGTCGCCCGTGGATCAAGATCAAAAGCTGCAGCCGAGCTTGCGCTCATCCTGCGAGTGGTGCGGCTGCGCCGCGGGCTGCGCGACAAATTCCATGTAGGAGCTGCCAAAGGCTGCGATCTTTTGATCTTGCTTCTGGTGTTGGAAGATCAACGTCAAAAGATCGCAGCCTTCGGCAGCTCCTACAGGGGAGGGGTGTTTAAAAGGGTTTTGTAATGGGTGAACCTTCCCACAAGGTTTTCAGGTTGTCCGTCGGACGTCCGCTCTCTAGGCTTGGGTCGTCGCTGGTTGTTCAGCGATCGGGTGTGACCGGCCGGGTGCCTATGACCGGTTTCTCACCCCGCACAAAGCTGCCACCTCTTCGTCGTGTGAGAAACGGCATAGAGATAGCTCAACTTCATAGGTGAAGCACATGAACAAGCCAGTTCCCGATCTACCCCTCGAATCCATTTCCTTCCTCGAAAACGCCATCCGCGCCGACGATCAGATCAAGAACCGCGAAGCGATCAAGCGCGCGCTCGATTTCTATCTCACCCCCGAACCGAGTAAACCGCGATCCCCCAGCACAATGTTTCTCGTCCACCCGAACATCGACACCGAAAGCCTGCTCGCGCATGCCAGTGAATCGCTGGCTTCGGCCGATGTCATGGCGGGTGATTTCGCTGATCAGCTCAGCCGCCCGCAACGCAATACGGCGCTGGCTATTCAGCAAATCATCATGCTGGCGGAGCTGGCGGTGAATCGGGCGCTGGATCGGGTTGATCCACGTTCCTGATTGGTCGAAGCACCGCGTTATCGTTCATCGCGGGCAAGCCCGCTCCCACAGGGTTATATGCAATTTTCAAAACACTGCAGAACTTGTGGGAGCTGGCTTGCCAGCGATGGCGGCAGATCATTCACCGCAAAAATGAGGCACAAAAAAACCGGCAATCATCCGCTGATTGCCGGTCCTTCATTCAGCCAGGCTCAAATCACTGCATCAACACTTCAATCGAGCCATCAGCGGTCATGCTCACTTGGCTGGTGCCGGCTTCTACTTCAGGTGTCACCGGTGCCGAGTCCATAGCTGCCGCTTTCATCATCATCGGTGCACGCAGGTACGGTTGTGGATAACCGTTGCTGTTTAGGTTCAGGTTGACGATTTTATAACCCTTGCCGCCCAGTGCATCGGTGGCCAGTTGCGCGCGGGTCTTGAACGCGGTGACGGCTTCTTTGAGCAATTGGTCTTCGCTGGCCTTGCGGGTCGGGTCGGCGATGGCGAAGTCCATGCCACCCATCTTCAGGTCGGTCAGCAACTCGCCGGTGAGTTTGGACAGGGCGGCGAAGTCGGTGCTTTCCAGGCGCAGTTCGGCGCGTTCACGCCAGCCGGTGATTTTCTGGCCTTTGGTGTCGTAGATCGGGTAACTGTTGCGGCTGCCCGTGCGCAGGGTGATGTCTTTGACTTGTTTGGCCTGGGCGGTTGCCTTGTTCATGGTGGTGCTGATGGCGGCAGCGAGTTTTGCCGGGTCGGTGTTCTGCTCTTCGGTGTAGAGCGTCACGATCATCTGGTCGCGAGCGACTTCCTGGCTGACTTCGGCGCGCAGGGAAATCTGGTTGTAGTGCAGCTCATCGGCAGCCAGCGCCGGAAGGCTGGCGACGCTGCCGATGGTCAGGGCGAGAAGGGCGGCGCTGCGGCGAAATGTGTGCATGAAGGCTCCTTGATAAGGGCGCAGAGGGCGCTGCGTGAACCATCAGACTCTATAAAGCAGCTGCAAGTTGCAAGCTTGAAGCTGCAAGTAAAGGCAAGAGCAAGAACTGCGGCGCTTTCGATCCTGCTTGCCGCTTGAAGCTTGCAACTTGCAACTGCTCTCCTGTGGTCGTTTGCCGCACTTTCGCCTCTGAACCCCGCGCCTTGGTTATACTCCCTGCGATCCGCCTGGAGCGCTCATCAGGAGAGCTCATGCTCGCCCCCGTACAACTGACTTCCGCGACTCGCCAGAACCTCTGGCGGTTGACCTTCATCCGCACCCTGGTGCTCGCCGCGCAGGCTGGCTCCGTCGGCCTGGCCTACTGGCTGCAATTGTTGCCGTTGCCGTGGGTGCAACTGGCGATGACCCTGGGCTGCTCGACGCTGCTCTGCGTGTTCACCGCGGTGCGTTTGCGCACTTCGTGGCCGGTGACCGAGCTTGAATACGCGCTGCAACTGGCCTGCGATCTGGTGATTCACAGTGCCTTGCTGTATTTCTCCGGCGGTTCGACCAACCCGTTCGTTTCCTATTATCTGGTGCCGTTGACCATCGCCGCGGTGACGCTGCCATGGCGCTATTCAGTGATCCTCTCGGGTATTGCGCTGGCGCTGTACACGGTGATGCTGACGCGCTTTTATCCGCTGGAAACCTTGCCGGTCGCCCGCGAAAACCTGCAGATTTATGGCATGTGGCTGAGCTTCGCGCTGGCCGCCGCGGTGATCACGTTCTTCGCCGCGCGGATGGCCGAAGAACTGCGCCGGCAAGAAGAATTGCGCGCGATTCGCCGCGAAGAAGGCCTGCGGGATCAGCAATTGCTGGCCGTCGCCACCCAAGCCGCCGGTGCCGCGCATGAGTTGGGTACGCCGTTGGCGACCATGAGTGTGCTGCTCAAAGAGATGCAGCAGGATCATCCCGACCCGCTCCTGCAAGACGATCTGAAAGTGCTGCAGGATCAGGTCAAGTTGTGCAAGGAAACGCTGCAACAGCTGGTGCGCGCGGCCGAAGCCAATCGGCGTCTGGCGGTGGAAATGCAGGATGTCACCGACTGGCTCGACGAAGCGCTGAACCGCTGGCACCTGATGCGCCCTGAGGCCAGTTACCGCTTCCAGCGTCTCGGCCAGGGCACTGTGCCGCGCATGGCGCCGCCGCCGGATCTGACCCAGGCGTTGCTCAATCTGCTCAACAACGCCGCCGACGCCTGCCCGGAAAACCTTCAGGTCACGCTCGATTGGGACGCGGAAACCCTGACCATCAGCATTCGTGACCACGGCGCCGGTGTGCCGCTGGCCATCGCCGAGCAGATCGGCAAACCGTTCTTTACCACCAAGGGCAAAGGTTTCGGCCTGGGCCTGTTTTTGAGCAAGGCCAGCGTGACACGCGCCGGCGGCTCAGTGAAACTCTATAGTCATGAGGAAGGCGGCACGCTCACCGAGCTGCGCCTGCCCCATGGCGCCCGAGGAGACCAACATGAGTGACGAAATCCAAGTTGAAGGCGAAGAACTGCCGCATTTGCTGCTGGTCGACGACGACGCGACCTTCACCCGCGTCATGGCCCGCGCCATGGCCCGCCGTGGCTTTCGCGTCAGCACCGCCGGTTCCGCCGAAGAAGGCCTGACCATCGCCCAGGCAGATCTGCCGGATTACGCCGCGCTGGACCTGAAAATGGACGGCGATTCCGGGCTGGTGCTGCTGCCGAAACTGCTGGAGCTCGACCCGGAAATGCGCGTGGTGATCCTCACCGGTTATTCGAGCATTGCCACGGCGGTCGAGGCGATCAAACGCGGCGCCTGCAACTACCTGTGCAAACCGGCCGATGCCGATGACGTGCTTGCTGCGCTGCTGTCCGAGCATGCCGACCTCGACAGTCTGGTGCCGGAAAACCCGATGTCCGTCGACCGCTTGCAGTGGGAACACATCCAGCGCGTGCTCACCGAGCATGAAGGCAACATCTCCGCTACGGCGCGCGCGCTGGGCATGCACCGCCGCACCCTGCAGCGCAAGTTGCAGAAGCGTCCGGTTCGTCGCTGAACCTGCGCTGAACGACTATTGCCAGCCCTCGCGATAAAACGCGCCGATCATCTATGATCGGCGCGTGTCTGTTCTTTTCTTTATCGAGCCTTATCCATGAATCAGAACGCTGAATATTCCGCGGTCAACGATGCTGTGCGCGGGCAGTTTTTTCGCAAAGTCTGGGCGATGACCACGCCTTACTGGCGCAGCGAAGAGAAGGGCAAGGCCTGGACGTTGCTGATTGCCGTGATCGCGCTGACGCTGTTCAGCGTGGCGATTTCGGTGTGGATCAACAGTTGGTACAAGGATTTCTACAACGCTCTGCAGAAAAAGGATGAAGCGGCGTTCTGGCAGCTGATCCTGTATTTCTGCGGCATTGCCGCCGTGGCGATTCTTGGCGCGGTGTATCGCCTGTACCTGACGCAGATGCTGACCATCCGCTGGCGCGCGTGGCTGACGGAAAAACACTTCAAGCGCTGGCTTGACCATAAAAACTATTACCAGCTGGAGCAGGGCGGTTACACCGATAACCCTGACCAGCGCATTTCCGAAGACCTCAACACTTATACCGCCAACACCTTGAGCCTGGGCCTCGGGCTGCTGCGCACGATTGTCAGTCTGGTGTCGTTCTCGATCATTTTGTGGGGTGTGTCGGGCAGTATTGAAGTGTTCGGCATCGAGATTCCCGGCTACATGTTCTGGTGTGCGCTGCTGTACGCGGCAGTCGGCAGTTGGCTGACGCACTTGATCGGTCGGCGCTTGATCGGTCTCAACAACCAGCAGCAACGCTTCGAAGCGGATCTGCGTTTCTCCATGGTGCGGGTCCGCGAGAACGCTGAAAGCATTGCGTTGTACAACGGCGAGCCAAACGAGAATCGTCGCTTGAGCAGCCGCTTCGGGCTGGTCTGGCATAACTTCTGGGACATCATGCGCGTGTCCAAACGCCTGACGTTCTTCACCTCCGGTTACGGCCAGATTGCGATTATTTTTCCGTTCATCGTCGCCGCGCCGCGCTACCTGTCCGGCAAGATCGAACTGGGCGAGCTGATGCAAATCAACTCGGCGTTCGGCAATGTGCAGGAGAATTTCAGCTGGTTCATCACGGCCTACTCGGATCTCGCCGCATGGCGTGCCACCTGTGATCGTCTGCTGAGTTTCCGTCAGGCCATGACCGATAACGAGCAGCGCACCCCGGCCATTGATGTGCAAAATCAGGGCAGCGAATTGCAGGTGCATAGCCTCGGGTTGGATCTGGCGGATGGTCGTCACTTGCTGACCGGCGCCGACATGACCGTTGAACCGGGTGAGCGCGTAATGCTCAGCGGGCGTTCCGGCAGCGGCAAATCGACCCTGCTGCGCGCGATGGGGCATTTGTGGCCGGCGGGGCATGGCAACATTCGGCTGCCGGCGGCGCGTTATCTGTTCTTGCCGCAAAAGCCTTACCTGCCGATCGGCACGTTGCGAGAAGCGCTGAGTTATCCACAGCCGGGCGACACCTACACGTCAGAGCGTTATGCACAGGTGCTGGAGACCTGCCGTTTACCGCATTTGGTCGGTCGGCTGGATGAAGCCAATCATTGGCAGCGCATGTTGTCGCCGGGCGAGCAGCAACGTTTGGCGTTTGCTCGAGCGCTGCTTTATGCGCCGCAATGGCTGTACATGGACGAGGCCACGTCGGCGATGGATGAAGAAGACGAGGCGACGTTGTATCAAGCGCTGATCGATCAAATTCCAGGGGTGAGCATTGTCAGCGTCGGCCATCGCAGCAGTTTGAAACGATTCCATCCACGGCATGTGCGGATCGATAGCGGGCATTTGATAGAGCAACCCGTGACTGCCTGACTAAGTGCAATACCTCTGTGGGAGCTGGCTTGCCAGCGATGGCGGCGCAACAGACGACATCTATGTTGCCTGATTTGGCCTCATCGCTGGCAAGCCAGCTCCCACAGGATTTGTGTAGATACGGAAAGTGATCGTACAACCCGCTTGAGCTATGATGGCGCCAAGCCGAACTTTCGAGACAAGATGCAGACCATGGAAAAGCTGATCGAGACCCCGCGCCTTCCCCGCAAGCGCCGCAGCCTGGCCCAGGAACTGGTGACGGTGCTGAGCGAGCAAATCCGTGATGGCCTGCTCAAACGGGGCGATAAGCTGCCCACCGAATCGGCAATCATGGAAGCCCATGGCGTCAGCCGCACCGTGGTGCGTGAGGCGATCTCCCGTTTACAGGCTGCCGGCCAGGTCGAGACTCGCCACGGCATCGGCACCTTTGTCCTCGACACTCCGAGCCCGAGCGGTTTCCGCATCGACCCGGCCACCGTCGTCACCCTGCGTGATGTCCTCGCCATCCTCGAACTGCGCATCAGCCTCGAAGTGGAATCCGCCGGCCTCGCCGCGCAACGCCGCAGTCCCGAGCAACTGGCAACCATGCGCGCCGCCCTCGACGCATTGAACGAAAGCGCCTCGCATGCCAGCGATGCCGTGTCGTCGGACTTTGCCTTCCACCTGGAAATCGCCTTGTCCACCGGCAACCGCTATTTCACCGACATCATGACTCACCTGGGTACCAGCATTATTCCGCGTACGCGTTTGAACTCGGCGCGCTTGGCCCACGATGACCAGCAGCACTACATGGGTCGCTTGAGCCGTGAGCACGAAGAAATCTACGACGCCATTGCTCGCCAGGATTCAGATGCCGCCCGTGCGGCAATGCGTCTGCACCTGACCAACAGCCGCGAAAGACTGCGCCAGGCCCATGAAGAGGCGCAGGCGCAGGGGTAAGCGGATCAGGCGATCAGCGTGGCAGGATCAAGCCTCGATCCGCAGCAGCAACGGGTTAGAGTAGGGTTCCTGGCTCGACTCATCCTGAAACTTGTAGCGCAGTTCTATTTCCGTATTCAGGAAGGGGCGCAATGCCTCTTTGGGAATCTGCACTTCGATGCCCGTCAGTTTTTCCATATCGTCCTCGGCGTCGTCCCAGGTGCCGGTGTCGACTTCTTCGCCGGCCCATTCCGGATGGTCGGGGTCGACGCCGAGGATGGCGTAGACGCTCCAGTTCGCCGGGAAGTCGCTAGAGTCTGGAACACCTGCGAGCAAAACGTCGGGCAGCAGCGAGAGCTGCAGGGTGACCCGCTCCGGTTCCAGGGATGAGAGTTGCGACAGTGTCGGGGCAGCGTAACGGCTGAGCATGGTCAGTCTCCTTCGAAATATCCACCACGATCCTTCGTGGCGGTGACCGTACGGTACGCGGTATCGGTTGATCTTCAATTAAACCAATCTTGACCACACGTTTCGGTTGCGAAACGCCGCGAACGCTTGGATTACGTGGGTCTTCGTACAACTCATCACTTATGAGTCCGAGGTACAAACCGCACCAATCGCGATTTTGTCGGACAAAAAACCGCTCACAACGATGAAATGCAGTTGACGGTTATATTTTAAGTTGTACGATGACCTACAACTTCGGCGAAGGCTGAACGTTCCACTCACAATAAAACGTTGCTACCAGGGTGTTCGAATAATGAATCCACAAGAACTGAAGTCCATCCTCTCTGCCGGCCTGCTGTCTTTCCCGGTGACCGATTTCAACGCGCAAGGCGATTTCAACCGCGCGGGCTACATCAAACGCCTGGAATGGCTGGCTCCGTATGGCGCTTCGGCTCTGTTCGCCGCCGGCGGCACCGGTGAGTTCTTCTCCCTGGCCGCCAGCGAATACTCGGAAATCATCAAGACTGCCGTCGACACTTGCGCCACCAGCGTGCCAATCCTCGCCGGTGTCGGCGGTTCGACCCGCCAGGCCATCGAATACGCTCAGGAAGCCGAGCGCCTGGGCGCCAAAGGCCTGTTGCTGCTGCCGCATTACCTGACCGAAGCGAGCCAGGACGGTGTTGCCGCTCACGTTGAAGCCGTGTGTAAATCGGTCAACATCGGCGTGGTCGTATACAACCGCAACGTTTGCCGCCTCAACGCGCCGCTGCTGGAACGTCTGGCCGAGCGCTGCCCGAACCTGATCGGCTATAAGGACGGTCTGGGCGATATCGAGTTGATGGTGTCGATCCGTCGCCGCCTCGGTGATCGCTTCAGCTACCTGGGTGGTCTGCCGACCGCCGAAGTCTACGCCGCTGCCTACAAGGCTTTGGGCGTGCCGGTCTACTCTTCGGCAGTGTTCAACTTCATCCCGAAAACCGCGATGGACTTCTACCACGCGATCGCTCGCGAAGATCACGCCACCGTCGGCAAGATCATCGACGACTTCTTCCTGCCGTACCTGGACATCCGCAACCGCAAGGCCGGTTACGCCGTCAGCATCGTCAAGGCAGGTGCAAAAATCGCCGGCTATGACGCAGGTCCGGTGCGTGCGCCGCTGACCGACCTGACTGGCGAAGAGTACGAAATGCTCGCCGCGCTGATCGACAAGCAAGGCGCGCAGTAAACGAGAAAAGCGAGGCCGCTGAGCAATCAGCGGCTTTTTGCGTGAAGGCTTCAGAGTTGAGGGCTGCCCTGTGACAACTGCAAAACGCTACGACAACTACATCAATGGCGAATGGGTCGCCGGTGCCGATTACTCGGCCAACATCAACCCGTCCGAACTGAGCGACACCATCGGCGACTACGCCAAGGCTGACCTGACTCAGGTTCACGCGGCCATCGACGCCGCTCGCGCCGCGTTCCCGGCGTATTCCACTTCGGGCATTCAGGCCCGTCACGATTCGCTGGACAAAGTCGGCACGGAAATCCTCGCCCGTCGCGAAGAGCTCGGCACGCTGCTGGCCCGTGAAGAGGGCAAGACTCTGCCGGAAGCAATCGGCGAAGTGACCCGCGCCGGCAACATTTTCAAGTTCTTCGCTGGTGAATGCCTGCGCCTGTCCGGCGACTACGTGCCGTCGGTACGTCCGGGCGTCAACGTTGAAGTTACCCGCGAAGCGCTGGGCGTGGTCGGTCTGATCACTCCATGGAACTTCCCGATTGCCATCCCGGCGTGGAAAATCGCCCCGGCCCTGGCCTACGGCAACTGCGTCGTGCTCAAACCTGCCGATCTGGTGCCGGGTTGCGCCTGGGCCCTGGCTGAAATCATCTCCCGCGCAGGCTTCCCGGCCGGCGTTTTCAACCTGGTGATGGGCAGCGGCCGCGTGGTTGGCGATGCCTTGGTGCAGAGCCCGAAAGTTGATGGCATCAGCTTCACCGGTTCGGTGGGCGTTGGCCGCCAGATCGCGGTCAACTGCGTATCGCGTCAGGCCAAAGTGCAGCTGGAAATGGGTGGTAAAAACCCGCAGATCATTCTCGACGACGCCGACCTCAAGCAAGCGGTCGAGCTGTCGGTACAGAGCGCGTTCTACTCCACTGGCCAGCGTTGCACCGCGTCGAGCCGCTTGATCGTTACCGCCGGCATTCACGACAAATTCGTCGAAGCCATGGCTGAGCGCATGAAGTCGATCAAGGTCGGCCACGCGCTGAAAGCCGGCACCGACATCGGTCCGGTGGTATCTCAGGCGCAGCTGGAACAGGACATGAAGTACATCGACATCGGCCAGTCCGAAGGTGCGCGTCTGGTCAGCGGCGGTGGTGTGGTGACGTGCGACACCGAGGGCTACTTCCTCGCGCCGACGCTGTTTGCCGACAGCGAAGCGTCGATGCGTATCAGCCGCGAAGAGATCTTTGGCCCGGTGGCCAACATCGTTCGCGTGGCCGATTACGAAGCCGCGCTGGCGATGGCCAACGACACCGAGTTCGGTCTGTCTGCGGGCATCGCGACCACGTCGCTGAAGTACGCCAACCACTTCAAACGCCATTCGCAATCCGGGATGGTGATGGTCAACCTGCCGACCGCCGGCGTCGATTACCACGTTCCGTTCGGTGGGCGTAAAGGCTCATCCTATGGCTCCCGCGAGCAAGGCCGCTATGCGCAAGAGTTCTACACGGTCGTGAAGACCAGTTACATCGGTTCCTGATACACGCAACACCCCTGTAGGAGCTGCCGAAGGCTGCGATCTGTTGATCCTGATTTCGGGCGTCACGGATGGCGCTGAAGATCAAAAGATCGCAGCCTTCGGCAGCTCCTACAGAGGACACCCGAATTACCAAGGGCACCCCGCAAAACGGGGCGCGTGGAATACCGGGACCAAAGAAGCTTCACCCGCGCATAAAAATAATCAGTGGGAGTACATCTACATGCAATCGACTCAAAAGCCGACTCACGTCCGCTATTTGATCCTGCTCATGCTGTTTCTGGTGACCACGATCAACTACGCCGACCGTGCCACGATCGCTATTGCCGGCTCCAGCCTGCAAAAGGATCTGGGCATCGACGCCGTCACCCTCGGCTATATTTTCTCCGCATTCGGTTGGGCGTACGTGGCCGGGCAAATTCCCGGTGGCTGGTTGCTCGATCGCTTCGGCTCGAAAAAAGTCTATGCCCTGAGCATTTTCACCTGGTCGCTGTTCACCGTGCTGCAAGGCTTCGTCGGTGAGTTCGGCATGTCCACGGCAGTGGTTGCGCTGTTCATGCTGCGCTTCCTCGTAGGCCTGGCCGAAGCGCCATCGTTCCCCGGAAATGCGCGCATCGTCGCTGCATGGTTCCCGACCGCAGAACGCGGCACCGCCTCGGCGATCTTCAACTCGGCGCAATATTTCGCCACCGTGTTGTTCGCGCCGCTGATGGGCTGGATCGTCTACAGCTTCGGCTGGGAGCACGTGTTCATCGTCATGGGTATCCTCGGCATCGTCTTCTCGATGGTCTGGCTCAAAGTCATCTACAGCCCGCGCGAACACCCACGCGTCAACGAGGCTGAGTTCAAGCACATCGCTGACAACGGCGGCATGGTCGACATGGATCAGAAGGGCAAGAAGTCCGACGGTCCGAAGTGGGATTACATCCGTCAACTGCTGACCAACCGCATGATGCTGGGCGTGTATCTGGGCCAGTACTGCATCAACGGCATCACCTATTTCTTCCTGACCTGGTTCCCGGTGTATCTGGTGCAAGAGCGTGGCATGACCATTCTCAAGGCTGGTTTCATCGCCTCGTTGCCGGCAATCTGCGGTTTCATCGGTGGCGTGCTTGGCGGGGTGATTTCCGACTACCTGCTGCGCAAGGGCCACTCGCTGACCTTCGCCCGCAAGGCGCCGATCATTGCCGGTCTGCTGGTTTCGAGCAGTATCGTTGCGTGCAACTATGTTGAAGTGGAATGGATGGTCGTTGGCTTCATGGCCCTGGCCTTCTTCGGCAAAGGCGTTGGTGCACTGGGCTGGGCGGTGGTTTCCGACACCTCGCCAAAACAGATCGCTGGTCTGAGCGGTGGCCTGTTCAACACCTTCGGCAACATCGCTTCGATTACCACGCCGATCGTGATTGGCTACATCATCAGCTCCACCGGTTCGTTCAAATGGGCGCTGGTGTTCGTCGGTGCCAACGCACTGGTCGCGGTGTTCAGCTATCTGGTGATCGTCGGCCCGATCAAACGTGTGGTCTTGAAAGAGCCGCCAACCAAGGGCGGCAATGAAGTCACCGGTAATTTGTCTCAAGCGCATTCCTGAGGAGCGGCGTCATGCAGTTGATTGAACATTCCGACTCGCCGCGCTACATCCGCCTGCACGAGCGGGACAACGTTGTAGTGGTGGTCAACGATCAGGGCGTACCGGCCGGTACCGAGTTTGCCGACGGCCTGGTAACCGTGGATTTCGTGCCGCAGAGCCACAAGGTCACCCTGGAGGATATTCCCGAAGGCGGCCCAGTGATTCGTTACGGGCAGATCATTGGCTATGCGTTGCAGCCGATCCGTCGTGGCAGTTGGGTCAAGGAAGATCAACTGCGCATGCCGACCGCGCCGCCGCTGGACAGCTTGCCGCTGTCCACCGATGTGCCGGACGCGCAGGCTCCGCTGGAAGGCTTTACCTTCGAAGGTTATCGCAACGCCGACGGCACCGTCGGCACGCGCAACATTCTCGGTATCACCACCACGGTGCAGTGCGTCACCGGCGTGCTCGATCATGCGGTCAAGCGCATCAAGGAAGAACTGCTGCCGAAATACCCGCACGTCGATGACGTGGTTGCACTGACCCACAGTTACGGCTGCGGTGTGGCGATCACTGCCACCGATGCCTACATCCCGATTCGCACTGTGCGCAATCTGGCGCGCAACCCGAACCTGGGTGGCGAGGCACTGGTGATCGGTCTGGGCTGCGAGAAATTGCAGGCCGCGCAGGTGATGCACGAGGACGACGCCTCGGTGGATCTCAGCGATCCGTGGCTGTACCGCTTGCAGGATTCCAGTCACGGTTTCACCGAAATGATCGAGCAGATCATGGAACTGGCGGAAGTGCGCTTGAAGAAACTCGACCAGCGCCGTCGCGAAACCGTGCCGGCCTCCGAGCTGATTCTGGGCATGCAGTGCGGCGGCAGCGATGCCTTCTCCGGGATCACCGCCAACCCGGCGCTGGGTTATGCCTCGGATTTGCTGCTGCGTGCCGGGGCGACGGTGATGTTTTCCGAAGTCACCGAAGTGCGCGATGCGATCTATCTGCTGACCTCTCGCGCACAAACGCAAACCGTCGCCGAAGAGCTGGTACGGGAAATGGACTGGTACGACCGTTACCTGGCCAAGGGCGAGGCCGATCGCAGTGCCAACACCACGCCGGGCAACAAGAAGGGCGGGTTGTCGAACATTGTCGAGAAGTCGCTGGGCTCCATCGTCAAATCCGGCAGCAGCGCGATCAACGGCGTGCTCGGCCCGGGCGAGCGTTTCAAGCAGAAGGGCCTGATTTTCTGTGCGACACCGGCCAGTGATTTCGTCTGCGGCACGCTGCAACTGGCGGCGGGGATGAACCTGCACGTATTCACCACCGGTCGCGGCACGCCTTATGGGCTGGCGATGGCGCCGGTGGTCAAGGTCTCGACGCGGACAGAACTGGCGCAGCGCTGGCCGGATCTGATCGATATCGATGCCGGACGTATCGCCACCGGGCGCGCGACCATCGAGGAGCTGGGTTGGGAGTTGTTTCACTATTACCTGGATGTTGCCAGTGGCAAGCAACAGACCTGGGCGGAGAAGCACAAGTTGCACAACGACATCACCCTGTTCAACCCGGCGCCGATTACCTGATGGTTTGGGGGTAGGTCAAAAGCTACCCTCACCCCAGCCCTCTCCCGGAGGGAGAGGGGGCCGACCGAGTTGTCTTGCGCCATACATTGACCCGACAAATCGGGTCGATTATGGATTCGGCGATGTCATTTCAGGTCGGTGGAATCATTGAAGATCCCGCGATCGGTTCCCTCTCCCTCTGGGAGAGGGCTAGGGTGAGGGGCTTTTGCTTTATCATTGGCATCCAACGACGCTCACCCAAGGCTCCCCGGCATGCTGGCAATCTTTCTCGAAACCCTGAACATCACCGCGCCGGTGTTTGCCATGCTGTTTCTCGGTGTGCTGCTCAAGCGCATCAACTGGATCAACGACAACTTTATCCACACGGCTTCGTCACTGGTGTTCAACGTGACCATGCCGGCGCTGCTGTTTCTCGGCATCCTCCACGCGGACCTGCATGCCGCGCTGCAACCTTCGCTACTGATCTACTTCTCTCTCGCCACCCTGGTGAGTTTCGCCGTGGCCTGGGGTTGGGCGATTTTCAAGTGTCCGCGGGAAGATCGCGGCATCTACACCCAAGGTGCGTTTCGCGGCAACAACGGCGTGATCGGTCTCGCGCTCGCCGCGAGCATGTACGGTGACTACGGAATTTCCCTCGGGGCGATTCTCGCGGCGCTGGTGATCCTGTTTTACAACACGCTGTCGACCATCGTGCTGGCGGTGTACAGCCCGGTGATCAAGTCCGATCCGTGGAGCATCTGCAAAAGCGTGTTCAGCAATCCGCTGATCATCAGCGTGATTTCGGCGGCGCCGTTTGCCTATTTCAAGATCGGTTTGCCGGGCTGGCTGGAAACCTCCGGCCAGTATCTGGCGCAGACCACCTTGCCGCTGGCGTTGATCTGCATTGGCGGCACGCTGTCGCTGGTGGCGTTGCGCAAGAGCGGCAAGATGGCACTCAGTTCCAGCCTGGTGAAGATGGTCGGCTTGCCCGTGCTGGCGACGCTGGGCGCGTGGTTGTGGGGCTTTCGCGGGGCGGAACTGGGGATTCTTTTTCTCTATTTTGGTAGCCCGACGGCAGCGGCGAGTTTCGTCATGGCGCGGGCGGCGCAGGGCAATCATGAGTTGGCAGCGGCGATTATCGTGCTGACCACGTTGATGGCGGCGATTACCACTAATGTCGGGATATTCGTTTTGCAGTGGGGCGGGTGGATCTGAGGCCAGATCAAAAGATCGCAGCCTCCGGCAGCTCCTACAAGAGACCGCATTTCCATGTAGGAGCTGCCGCAGGCTCGGGCCGCGTTCGGACGATCTTTAGCTTTTCTGGTAGGTATCGATCACTTCCTGCGCCGCGCGAAACGCATCGATCGCCGCGGGCACGCCGGCGTACACCGCGCAATGCAGCAACGCTTCGCGAATTTCGTCTACCGTACAGCCGTTGTTCAGCGCACCGCGCACGTGGCCTTTCAATTCCTGCGGACACTTCAACGCAGTCAGCGCTGCCAGAGTAATCAGGCTGCGGGTTTTCAGTGGCAGACCATCACGGTTCCACACACCGCCCCAGGCGTGCTCGTTGACGAAATCCTGCAACGGCTGAGTGAACTCGGTGGCATTGCCCAATGCGCGATCAACGAAGGCATCGCCCATGACCTGACGACGGATTTCAACCCCGGATTGCTTCGACTCGCTCATGGCATATCACTCTTGTGGTGTTGGCGGCGCCAGGCGCGGATTGACGTGAACAGCAAGAACGTCAGCAGCGTCGGCAGGACATAAAACAGCATCAACCGCTCCAGTTTGCCGGCCAGCGGCATGCCGGTGGTGAACGACACCACGTGCAGCCCGTAGACCAGATACAAACCGAGCAGCAACAGGCCTTCAGCGCGGGTCACGCGGTAGCCGGAATAAAACACCGGCAGACACAGCGCGGCGACGCCGAGCATCACCGGCAAATCGAAATCCAAGGCGTTGGGCGAGACCGACAGCGGCGTCGGCGCGATCAGCGCGGTAAGACCCAGCACGCCGAGCAGATTGAACAGATTGGCGCCGATCACGTTGCCCACGGCGATGTCGCGCTGGCCGCGTAGCGCGGCGATCAACGAGGTCGCCAGTTCCGGCAGCGACGTGCCCACAGCCACCACGGTGAGGCCGATCACGCGTTCGGAAAAGCCCAGGTCCGTCGCCACCACCACGGCCGCGCCGAGCAGCAAATGCCCGGCAAACACCAACATCGCCAGACCGCCGACGATCATCAGCAAACTGCGAACCCAGGAGACTTGCGCGGTTTGCGCCTGCGGCGAATGCGGACGCGTCGAGTGCCGTGACTGACGCAGCAGCAAACCGAGGTAGAGCGCCAGGGCACCGAGCAAGAGAATACCGTCGAAACGACCGATCTCTTCGTTCCAGGCCAGGACGAACACCAGCAGGCTGGCGCCGATCATCAGCGGGATATCCAGTCGCACCAGTTGCCGTGACACGCGCAACGGGATGATCAAGGCTGACAGGCCGAGAGTGACAAGGATGTTGAAAATGCTGCTGCCGACCACGCTGCTGACGGCAATGTCGGGGTTGTGCGCCAGCGCCGCCTGCACACTGACCGTCATCTGCGGCGCACTGCTGCCAACGGCGACAATCGTCAGGCCGATTATCAGCGGGCGCACGTGCAGACGTTCGGCCAAACCCACAGCGGCGCGCACCATCAGCTCGGCGCCGAGAATCAGCAGGCCGAGGCCGGCGAGCAGCTCGATGATGTTAATCAGCGGTAGATCGGCTAATCCGAAAATGGTCGGCGCTCCATCAGTCGAGGGCCTGCACGCGCACCCGTGCGGTGCCGCTGCGCAACATACCGATATCGTCGGCGGCTTCGCGCGACAAATCAATCAGCCGACCACGGGTGTGCGGGCCACGGTCGTTGATACGGACCACAACGGATTCATCGTTTTTCAGATTGGTGACCTTCACCCGTGTGCCGAACGGCAACTGGCGGTGGGCAGCGGTCAAGGAATGCTGGTTGAACGCTTCGCCGCTGGCGGTGCGCTTACCATGGTGTTTGGCTCCGTAATAGGAGGCGACGCCGGTCTGGTCGTAACCGTGCGGGTCGATGACGTCGTTGCTGGCGCAACCGGCCAGCAGAGAGAGCAGGGCGCAGCTGAGGAACAGACGCTTCATTCAAAGGCTCCACAAAACAAATGTGGAAACAACCCGGTATGGGGATGAGCTTCTGTGGCGAGGGGATTTATCCCCGATGGGGCGCGCAGCGGCTCCAAATTCCAAGTACACAGGAATTGGGACTGCTTCGCAGCCCGTCGGGGATAAATCCCCTCACCACAAAATCCGTCCAGCCACAGAGGATTATTCCCACAGGGGATGGAGCCAGGCTTTGAGTCTGGCTCCATTTTCATCAGCCTTCGAGCTTGCTTTTCAGCAGTTCGTTCACCTGCTGCGGGTTGGCTTTGCCTTTCGACGCTTTCATCGCCTGACCGACGAAGAAGCCGAACATCTTGCCGCGCTTGGCTTCGTCTGCCGCACGGTACTGTTCGACCTGCTCAGCGTTGGCCGCGAGCATTTCATCGAGCACGGCCGAGATCGCACCGCTGTCGGTAACCTGCTTCAGACCGCGCTTTTCGATGATCTCGTCAGCACTGCCTTCGCCGTTGGCCATCGCTTCAAATACCACCTTGGCAATTTTGCCGGAGATGGTGTTGTCCTTGATGCGCTGCAGCATGCCGCCCAATTGCTCGGCGGACACTGGCGATTCGTCGATGTCCAGGCCTTGCTTGTTGAGCAAGCTGCCCAACTCGACCATCACCCAGTTTGCCGCCAGTTTGGCGTCGCCACCGATGGCCGCGACTTTCTCGAAGTAATCCGCCTGCTCTCGACTGGTCGCCAGCACGTTGGCATCGTAGGCCGACAGACCGAACTGGCTCTGGAAACGCTCGCGCTTTTGCGGCGGCAGTTCCGGCAAGGTGGCGCGCACCTCGCCGAGGAACGACTCTTCGATAACCACTGGCAGCAGGTCCGGATCGGGGAAGTAACGGTAATCGTTGGCTTCCTCTTTCGAGCGCATCGGACGGGTCTCGTCCTTGTTCGGATCGTACAGGCGGGTCTGCTGGATCACTTTGCCGCCGTCTTCGATCAGCTCGATCTGGCGCTGGATCTCGGAGTTGATCGCCTTCTCGATGAAGCGGAACGAGTTGACGTTTTTGATCTCGCAGCGGGTGCCGAATTCAACCTGGCCTTTCGGACGGATCGACACGTTGCAGTCGCAACGCAACGAGCCTTCGGCCATGTTGCCGTCGCAGATGCCGAGGTAGCGCACCAGCGCGTGGATCGCCTTGACGTAAGCTACGGCTTCCTTGGCGCTGCGCATGTCCGGCTCGGAAACGATTTCCAGCAGCGGCGTGCCGGCACGGTTCAGATCGATGCCGGTGGCACCGTTGAATTCTTCGTGCAGGCTCTTGCCGGCGTCTTCTTCCAGGTGCGCGCGGGTGATGCCGACGCGTTTCACCGTGCCGTCTTCCAGGGCGATGTCCAGGTGGCCCTTGCCGACGATCGGCAACTCCATCTGGCTGATCTGATAGCCCTTGGGCAGATCCGGGTAGAAATAGTTTTTACGGGCGAACACGTTGTGCTGACCGATCTCGGCGTCAATCGCCAGACCGAACATCACCGCCATGCGCACCGCTTCCTGGTTCAGCACCGGCAGCACGCCGGGCATGCCCAGGTCGATCAGGCTGGCCTGGGTGTTCGGCTCGGAACCGAAGGTGGTGGAACTACCGGAAAAGATTTTCGATCGGGTGGTGAGCTGAGTATGAATCTCCAGCCCGATCACGACTTCCCATTGCATGTGTGTCTCCTCAGAAGCCGGTTGGGGTGCGGGTGTGCCAGTCAGTGTTCAACTGATACTGGTGCGCAACATTAAGCAAACGGCCTTCCTGGAAATACGGCGCGAGCAACTGCACGCCCACCGGCAGACCGTTGACAAAACCGGCCGGCATCGACAGACCTGGCAGGCCTGCGAGGTTGGCGGTGATGGTGTAGACGTCTTCCAGATAGGCAGCAACCGGGTCGCTGTTCTTCGCGCCGAGTTTCCACGCCGGGTTCGGCGTGGTTGGGCCGAGAATGATGTCGACTTCGTTGAAAGCCGCCATGAAATCGTTTTTCACCAGACGACGGATCTTCTGCGCTTTCAGGTAGTAGGCGTCGTAGTAACCGGCGGAGAGCGCGTATGCACCGACCATGATCCGGCGCTGCACTTCAGGGCCGAAGCCTTCGCCACGGGAGCGTTTGTACAGATCGATCAGGTCTTTCGGTTGCTCGCAACGGTGGCCGAAACGCACGCCATCGAAACGCGACAGGTTCGAAGAGGCTTCTGCCGGGGCGATCACGTAATACGCCGGAATCGCGTGCTGCATGTTCGGCAGGCTGATTTCCTTGATCACCGCACCGAGCTTCTGCAACTGCTGGATGCTGTTCTGGATCAGCTCGGCGATGCGCGGGTCGAGACCGGCGCTGAAGTATTCCTTCGGCACGCCGATGCGCAGGCCTTGCAGCGAGTCGCCGAGACTGGCGGAGTAATCCGGCACGGGCTCATCGATGCTGGTGGAGTCGTTCTGATCGAAGCCGGCCATACCTTGCAACAAAATTGCGCAGTCTTCGGCCGTGCGCGCCAGCGGCCCGCCCTGATCGAGGCTGGAGGCGTAAGCGATCATGCCCCAGCGCGAAACGCGACCGTACGTCGGTTTCAGACCAGTGAGATTGGTGAACGCCGCTGGCTGACGGATCGAGCCACCGGTGTCGGTGGCGGTCGCCGCAGGCAGCAGGCGAGCGGCGACGGCGGCTGCCGAACCACCGGACGAGCCGCCCGGTACATGTTCCAGGTTCCACGGGTTTTTCACCGCGCCATACCAGCTCGACTCGTTGGCCGAACCCATGGCGAATTCGTCCATGTTGGTTTTGCCCAGAGTCACGGCGCCGGCGGCAGCCAGTTTCGCGACCACGGTCGCGTCGTACGGAGCCTTGAAGTTGTCGAGCATCTTCGAGCCGCAGCTGGTGCGAATGCCCTGGGTGCAGAACAAGTCCTTGTGAGCGATCGGCGCGCCAAGCAGGGCGCCGCTCTCACCGTTGGCGCGGCGCGCATCGGCGGCTTTCGCCTGCTCGAGGGCCAGCTCTTCGGTGAGGCTGATGAAACTGTTGAGCTGCGGATCAAGCTGGGTAATACGCGCCAGCAGGACTTTGGTCAGCTCTTCGGAGGAAAACTTTTTATCGGCGAGACCGCGGGCGATCTCGGCCAGAGTCATTTGATGCATTGCAGGCTCTTTCCCTTTAGTCGATGACTTTCGGAACCAGATACAGGCCGTTTTCGACCGCTGGTGCGATGGACTGGTAGGCCTCGCGGTTATTCGTCTCGGTCACGACATCGGCGCGCAGGCGCTGACTGGCTTCCAGCGGGTGCGCCAGAGGTTCGATACCGTCGGTATCGACCGCCTGCATTTCGTCGACCAGCCCGAGAATGCTGTTGAGGGCGGAAGTGATATGTGGAAGATCGGCATCATCGAGGCCAAGGCAGGCCAGATGCGCGATTTTTTCCACGTCGGAGCGTTCTAGCGCCATCGGGATTCTCCTGTGGAAAACAGAACGGACGTCGTCCGTGTGTTAGATTGTCGGAACACTACCGCACTTCTACGGTCATAAGGCCGCGATTGTGGGGCTTGGTGCACAGAAAAGCGGCCAATTTAACATATTGGCGCCTTGCCCAAAATCCCTGTCGTTGTTAGAGTTTGCCGCACTTTTTTACCCACGCGTTGCCTAGGGTCCCTTTCCCATGTTCAAGAAACTGCGTGGCATGTTTTCCAGCGATCTTTCCATTGACCTGGGCACTGCCAACACCCTTATTTACGTGCGCGAGCGCGGTATCGTCCTGAATGAGCCATCGGTTGTGGCCATTCGGACACACGGTAACCAGAAAAGTGTCGTCGCTGTCGGCACCGAGGCCAAGCGCATGCTCGGCCGTACGCCGGGCAACATTGCTGCCATTCGTCCGATGAAGGACGGCGTGATCGCCGACTTCAGCGTCTGCGAAAAGATGCTGCAATACTTTATTAACAAGGTTCACGAAAACAGCTTTCTGCAGCCCAGCCCTCGTGTGCTGATCTGCGTTCCATGCAAGTCCACCCAGGTTGAGCGTCGTGCCATCCGTGAATCGGCCCTCGGTGCCGGTGCCCGTGAAGTGTTCCTGATCGAAGAGCCGATGGCGGCTGCGATCGGTGCCGGTCTGCCGGTTGAAGAAGCGCGCGGTTCGATGGTCGTGGACATCGGTGGTGGTACCACTGAAATCGCCCTGATCTCCCTGAACGGCGTGGTTTACGCCGAATCCGTACGGGTCGGCGGCGACCGTTTCGACGAAGCGATCATCACCTATGTGCGCCGTAACTACGGCAGCCTGATCGGTGAATCCACCGCCGAGCGCATCAAGCAGGAAATCGGTACGGCCTACCCGGGCGGCGAAGTTCGCGAAGTCGACGTTCGCGGTCGTAACCTGGCCGAAGGCGTTCCACGCGCATTCACCCTGAACTCCAACGAAGTGCTGGAAGCTCTGCAAGAGTCGCTGGCAACCATCGTTCAGGCGGTGAAAAGCGCTCTGGAGCAATCGCCCCCGGAACTGGCTTCCGATATCGCCGAGCGCGGCCTGGTGCTGACAGGTGGTGGCGCGCTGCTGCGTGACCTCGACAAGTTGCTGGCTCAGGAAACCGGTCTGCCGGTGATCGTCGCCGAAGATCCGCTGACCTGTGTGGCTCGCGGCGGTGGCCGTGCATTGGAAATGATGGATAAGCACACCATGGATCTGCTCTCGAGCGAATAAGTCGCCGAGTGCAATACGTGGGTGAGCGCGCGCAGGCAGCACTTTGCAGTGCTGCCTGTTGGCGTTTATCTTCTGTCAGTCTTCATCCAGGCCGGTTTGATGCCGTATGAATAAACAGAACATTTGCCTGGGAGGAGCGGCTTATTAAACCGCTTTTCGCCAAAGGCCCTTCGTTGGGCGTGCGCCTGTTGGTGCTGGCCGTGCTGTCGGTCGCGCTGATGGTGGTCGATGCCCGTTTCGAGCTGCTCAAGCCCGCGCGCAAACAAGCATCGCTGGTGCTGATGGACGCCTACTGGATCACCGATCTGCCCGGCCGCTTGTGGGAAGGGATCGCCAGTCAGTTCGGCAGCCGTACCGAGCTTGTCGCCGAAAACGAAAAACTCAAGACCGAGAACCTGCTGCTGCAGGGGCGCATGCAAAAGCTTGCCGCCCTCACCGAGCAGAACGTTCGGCTGCGCGAGTTGCTCAATTCCTCCGCACTGGTCAACGAAAAGGTCGAAGTGGCCGAGTTGATCGGCATGGACCCGAACCCGTTCACTCATCGCATCATCATCAATAAAGGTGAGCGTGATGGCGTGGTGCTTGGTCAGCCGGTGCTCGACGCGCGCGGCTTGATGGGCCAAGTGGTGGAGTTGATGCCGTATACGTCGCGGGTATTGCTGTTGACCGACACCACTCACAGCATTCCTGTGCAGGTCAATCGTAACGGCTTGCGCGCGATTGCCAGCGGCACCGGTAACCCGGAGCGCCTGGAATTACGCCATGTTGCCGACACGGCGGACATCAAAGAGGGCGATCTGCTGGTCAGCTCCGGCCTCGGCCAGCGCTTCCCCGCGGGTTATCCGGTGGCAACGGTGAAGGAAGTGATCCACGATTCCGGTCAGCCGTTTGCCATCGTCCGCGCGGTGCCGACCGCAGCTTTGAATCGCAGCCGTTACTTGCTGCTGGTGTTCAGCGACAATCGCACCGCCGAAGAGCGTGCCAATGACGCGGCGCAGGCGCAGGAACAGCTCGATGCCCACGGCGGCGGTCCGATGTTGCCGGCCAGCGTGCCGAAGCCTTTGATCATGCCTGCCACACCGGCGACGACTGCTGCTACGCCGACCGCGGAAGCGGCAGCGCCCGCAGCCACACCTGCCGCTACACCGGCGAAACCCGCCGCGAGCAAACCGCCCACCACCGCACCGGCCGCTGCCAAGCCGCCGGCCGCGAGCAAACCACCGGTGAAACCGCCGGCAACCACGGGGGGACGCGAATAATGGTCGGTGCCAAAGCTTCCGGAAACGGCTGGATGATCTGGCTGACGTTCGTCGTCGGTATCCTGCTCAGTGTTTCGCCGTTACCGATTTTCATGGAAATCCTTCGTCCGCTGTGGCTCGCCTTGCTCGTGACCTTCTGGGCGCTGTATATGCCGCATACGGTCGGCATGGTCACGGCGTTCTGCCTGGGGCTGGCCGAAGATGTGCTGCAGGGCGATCTGCTTGGCCAGAACGCGCTGATCCTGACCTTGATCACCTTCCTTGTTCTGTCGTTGCAGCAGCGGCTGCGCATGTTTCCCATGTGGCAGCAGTGTCTGGTCATCCTGGTCATCTTCGGCCTCGCGCAACTGGCGCAGCTGTGGCTGAGCGCTTTGACCGGTAATCGCCAGCCAACCCTTGCGCTGGTCCTGCCGGCGTTGGTCAGTGCCTTGCTCTGGCCGTGGGTCAGCTTCGCCCTTCGCGGAATGTGCCGACGCTACAGAATCTACTGACCGGAAGCAGGGCACTGAACAGGGAGATGTTTTGATGAAACGGCTTTACCTCGCTTCCGGATCGCCACGTCGCCGCGAGCTGCTGACGCAGATCGGCGTGGCGTTCTCCGCTATCAGTGCGGACATCGATGAAACCCCATTTTCCGAAGAATCGCCCTCGGCCTACGTCGAACGCCTCGCGCGTGGCAAGGCCGAAGCTGGCCGGTGCACGGTCGTGTCCGACGCACCATTCTGCGTGCTGGGCGCTGACACCGCTGTGGTACTCGACGGAAAGATTCTCGGCAAACCGGTGGACGAAGCTGACGCATGCGCCATGCTGATGATGTTGTCGGGTAGGGAGCACGAAGTGCTGACCGCCATCGCCGTGCTCGAGGGCGAACGCTGCGAGTCGCGGGTGGTACGCAGTCTTGTGCGGTTTCGGCCGATCAGCCGCGAGGAGGCCGCTGCCTATTGGGCGAGCGGCGAGCCGCGCGACAAGGCCGGCGGTTACGGCATCCAGGGCCTCGGTGGCGTGTTCGTCGCCGGGCTCAACGGCAGCTATTCGGCGGTGGTCGGCCTGCCTGTTTGCGAAACCGCAGAACTGTTGGGCCATTTCGGCATACCCTGTTGGCAAAACCTGAACGCGCAATAAGCGGCGTACGAATCCAGATGCGGCCACTATCGTGAACATGCCTGAACGAGATCCTGCCATGAGTGAAGAGATTCTGATCAACATCACGCCGATGGAATCGCGCGTGGCGGTGGTCGAAAACGGTGTGCTGCAAGAGGTCCACGTCGAGCGCACGCAAAAACGCGGGATCGTCGGCAACATCTATAAAGGCAAGATCGTCCGAGTATTGCCGGGGATGCAGGCGGCGTTTGTCGATATCGGTCTGGATCGTGCTGCGTTCATTCACGCCGCGGAAATTTCCCTGCGCGAAGGCCCGGCCGTGGAGAGCATCAGTTCGCTGGTGCACGAAGGCCAGAGCCTGGTAGTGCAAGTCACCAAGGACCCGATAGGCTCGAAAGGTGCGCGCCTGACTACGCAGTTGTCGATCCCGTCGCGTTATCTGGTGTACATGCCACGGACTGCTCATGTCGGCATTTCGCTGAAGATCGAAGACGAAGCCGAGCGCGAACGCCTCAAGCAAGTGGTCAGCGATTGTGTGGCCAAAGAAGGCATCAAGGAGGCGGGCGGTTTCATTCTGCGCACGGCGGCCGAAGGCGCAGGCGCTGACGAAATCCTCATGGACATCCGCTACCTGCGTCGTCTCTGGGATCAGATCAACGAACAGATCAAAACCATCGCCGCGCCTAGTGTGATCTATGAAGACCTCGGCCTGGCTCTGCGCACGCTGCGAGATCTGGTCAACCCGAAGATCGAGAAGATCCGCATCGATTCCCGGGAGACGTTTCAGAAAACCACGCAGTTCGTCGCCGAACTGATGCCGGAAATCGCCGATCGTCTTGAGCACTACCCCGGCGAGCGTCCTATTTTCGACCTGTACGGTGTCGAAGACGAAATCCAGCGAGCGCTGGAACGCAAGGTGCCGCTAAAGTCCGGTGGTTATCTGGTGATCGATCCTGCGGAAGCCATGACCACCATCGACGTCAACACCGGCGCTTTCGTTGGCCATCGCAATCTCGAAGAGACCATTTTCAAGACCAATCTCGAAGCGGCCACGGCCATTGCCCGGCAGCTGCGACTGCGTAATCTGGGCGGGATCATCATCATCGATTTCATCGACATGGAAGATGAGGAGCATCAGCGCCAAGTGCTGCGCACGCTGGAAAAACAGCTGGAGCGTGATCACGCCAAGACCAACATCATCGGCATTACCGAGTTGGGCCTGGTACAGATGACGCGCAAGCGCACCCGCGAAAGTCTCGAACAAGTGCTGTGTGAACCGTGCAGCAGTTGTCAGGGCCGCGGCAAATTGAAGACCGCCGAAACCATCTGTTACGAGATTTTCCGGGAGATTCTGCGCGAGGCTCGAGCCTATCAGGCCGAAGGCTACCGCGTGTTGGCGAACCAGAAAGTCGTCGATCGCTTGCTCGACGAAGAATCCGGTAACGTCGCCGAGCTTGAAGGGTTCATCGGCCGCACCATACGCTTCCAGGTGGAAACCATGTATTCCCAGGAACAATATGACGTGGTGTTGCTCTGAACCCCGGCATCACACCTTTTTCACCGCGGCTGGCCTCAGCTTTTCGCAGTATTTTTGCCATGGGAGCCAACTGACATGGAGCGTCTGACACGCATTTTGGCCGCAATCACCCGATGGGGGCTGGGCCTGTGCGCGTTGGTTCTGGTGTTGATGGCGTTATACGTCAGCCTCGGCCGCGAGCTGACCCCGCTGGTGGCCGAATATCGTGCCGATATTGAAGACAAAGCCAGCGCCGCCCTCGGCATGCCGCTGCAAATCGGTGGGCTGGAAGGTAGCTGGAGTGGGTTTGCGCCGATCCTGCTCGCCCACGATGTGATGGTCGGCGACGGTGCCAATGCGTTGCGTCTGGACAGAGTGCGGGCTGTACCGGATTTGTGGGCCAGCCTGCTCGCCCGCGAAGTGCGCATCGCACATCTGGAACTCAATGGCCTGAAAATCAGCGTCAAGGAAGCCGAGGATGGCACATGGGCGCTCGAAGGTTTGCCGGTGCAGAAGGATCAACCGTTCGATCCGGTGCAGTTATTCCAGCGCTCGCAAATGATTCAGCAACTGTCGGTACTCGACAGCCAGGTGACCCTGCAACCGCTCGATCACCCGCCGATGACCCTGACCTATGTCGGACTCAGCCTGAAAACCGGCGCCAGTCGCCAGCGTCTCGATGCCCGTTTGACCTTGCCTGACGGTCAGCCTGTAGCGCTGAACCTGCGCACCCGGCTGCGCCCTGATCAATGGCAGAACAGTACGATCGACGGTTACGCCAGTCTGCCGCAGAGCGACTGGTCGAAATGGTTACCCGAACGCCTGACCCAACAATGGAATTTTTCCGAGATCAAGGCCGGCGGCGAGCTTTGGGTCAACTGGGCCGAAGGCGCGCTGCAAAGCGCGGCGTTGCGCCTGAATGCGCCCCAAATCAAAGGCGCCTATGCCGAGCGCAAACCGATCAAGATCGACAATCTGGCGCTCAACGCTTACTACCGCAACAGCCCCGAGGGTGCGCGCGTCACCTTCGATTCGCTAGCCATGAGTTTCGGCGAAACCCGCTGGGAATCGCGGGTTCAAATCCAGCAAACCCGAGCGACCGACAAGGATCAGGAACTCTGGCATTTGCAGGCCGACCGCCTCGACCTGACACCGCTCACACCGTTGCTCAATGCGTTGGGGCCATTACCGCAAGGCGCCGCCACGGCGGTCGAGCGTTTGAAGGTGACTGGCGGCTTGCGCAATGTCTTGCTGGATTTCCGCCCGACTGCCACCGACGGCAACGAATTCGGCTTTGCCGCCAATCTCGATAACGTCGGCTTCGATGCCTATCACGGGGCCCCGGCGGCGCGAAATGTCAGTGGCAGCCTCAGCGGCAATCTGGCTGGCGGCGAATTGCGCCTCGACAGCAAGGATTTTGTCCTGCACCTCGACCCGATTTTTGCCAAGCCGTGGCAGTACCTCCAGGCCAACGCTCGCTTGACCTGGAAGCTCGACAAGGATGGCTTCACTCTGATCGCGCCATACCTCAAGGTGCTGGGCGAAGAGGGCAAGATTGCTGGTGACTTCCTGATTCGCCTGCACTTCGACCACAGTCAGGAAGACTACATGGACCTGCGTGTCGGGCTGGTTGAGGGCGACGGCCGCTACACCGCCAAATATCTGCCCGCAGTCCTGAGCCCGGCGCTCGACGAGTGGCTGCGCACGGCGATTCTCAAGGGCGCGGTCGATCAGGGCTTCTTTCAGTATCAAGGTTCGCTGAGCAAGAATGCCGGCGAGGCTGAACGCAGCATCAGTCTGTTTTTCAAGGTGCATGACGCTGAACTGGCATTCCAGCCGGGCTGGCCGCATGTCAGCAAAGTCACTGGCGATGTGTTCATCGAAGATAGCGGCGTAAGGATCTGGGCGAATAAAGGCCAGTTGCTCGATACCCAGGTCAAAGATGTTTTCGTCAATATTCCTCACGTGCCGGCCGGGCAGAACACCCATATGTTCCTGAATGGGGCATTTGCCGGCGGTTTGGGCGACGGTTTGAAGATTCTTCAGGATGCACCGATCGGCACGGCAGACACTTTTGCAGGATGGGAGGGTGCCGGCGATCTGACCGGCAAGCTCAAGTTGGACATCCCGCTGGCCAAGGGCGATCAGCCGAAAATCCTGGTCGACTTCAAGACCGCCAATGCGCGACTGAAACTGGCCGAACCGACGTTGGAACTGAGCCAGCTCAAGGGTGATTTCCGCTTCGACAGCGCCAAGGGCCTCAGCGGTCAGAACATCGCTGCCCGCGCGTTCGACAAACCGGTCACTGCACAGATTTTCGCCGATGGCAGCCCTCGCAACCTCAAGACCCGCGTCGCGGCGTCGGGGCAAGTCGAGGTTAAAAAGCTCACCGACTGGCTGGGCGTGACCCAGCCATTGCCGGTATCCGGGACGATTCCCTATCAGTTGCAGCTGAATCTGCAGGGTGCCGACAGCCAGTTGATGGTCAGCTCCAGCCTTAAGGGCGTGGCGGTCGATCTGCCCGCGCCGTTCGGCATGGCCGCCGATGTCGGGCGTGACACTGTGTTTCGCATGACCTTGCAAGGGCAGGAGCGGCGTTATTGGGTCAACTACGATCAACTGGCCAATTTCACCTTTGCCGCGCCGCCGAGCGATTTTACCGCCGGTCGTGGCGAATTGTTTCTGGGCGCCGGCGAGGCAGTATTGCCGGGCGCCAAAGGGTTGCGGATTCGCGGCGTGCTGTCGGAGCTGGACGTCGCACCATGGCAGGATCTGGCCAGTAAATACGCCGGGCAGGATCCGGGTGACAGCGCCAAACAGTTGCTCAGCAGCGCGGATATCAAGGTCGGCAAGCTCACGGCGTTCGGCACGACTCTGGATCAGGCTGCAGTGCAGCTGAATCGCAAGCCGGGGGCGTGGAATCTGGCGCTCGACAGTCAGCAGGCCAAGGGCACTGCCAGTCTGCCGGATGCCAAAAGCACGCCGATCGCCGTCAACCTGCAATACGTGAAGCTGCCGGCACCCGATCCCACGGTTCAGGCCGATGAAAATGCCCCTGATCCGCTGGTGTCGGTCGACCCGACGAAAATTCCCGCACTGGATATCACCATCAATCAGCTGTTCCAGGGCCAGGACCTGGTCGGTGGCTGGTCGCTCAAGGTGCGCCCGACGGCGAAAGGTCTCGCACTGAATAACCTCGATATGGGCCTCAAGGGCATTCTGTTGCAGGGCAATGGTGGCTGGGAAGGTGCAGCGGGCTCGACCAGCAGCTGGTTCAAAGGGCGGATCGGCGGCAAGAACCTCGCCGATGTGCTCAAGGGCTGGGGCTTTGCGCCGAGCGTGACCAGCGAAGAATTTCACATGGATGTCGACGGCCGCTGGCCGGGCTCGCCGGCATGGCTGGCGACCAAGCGCTTCTCCGGGACCCTCGATGCCTCGCTGAACAAAGGCCAGTTCATCGAAGTGGAGGGCGGTGCGCAGGCTTTGCGCGTGTTCGGCCTGCTCAACTTCAACTCCATCGGTCGGCGCTTGCGCTTGGACTTCTCCGATCTGTTTGGCAAAGGTTTGAGCTATGACCGGGTCAAGGGGCTGCTGGTGGCGACCAACGGTGTTTACGATACTCAGGAGCCAATTCGCCTGACCGGGCCGTCGAGCAATATCGAGCTCAACGGCAGGCTGGATATGGTAGCGGAGCAGGTCGACGCGAAGTTACTGGTGACTTTGCCGGTGACCAACAACTTGCCAATCGCTGCGCTGATCGTCGGCGCACCCGCAGTCGGCGGCGCGTTGTTCTTGATCGACAAGCTGATCGGTGATCGCGTGGCGCGCTTTGCCAGCGTGAAATACACCGTCAAAGGCCCATGGAAAGAACCGAAAATCACCTTCGACAAGCCTTTTTGAGTAGCATGAGGTTATCCCGCCTGTAGAAGCTGCGGCACGCTGCGATATTTGCTCTTAGACGATCAAGATCAAAAGATCGTCCGATCGCGGCCCGAGCCTGCGGCAGCTCCTACACGGTTATGTGCAGATTCGGAGGAGTGGCCATGTCTTTCGCAGTGATTCAAATGGTCAGCCAGAGCGACGTGCTGGCCAATCTGGTTCAGGCCCGGCGCCTGCTGGAACAGGCTGCGGCAGGCGGCGCCAGGCTTGCGGTGCTTCCGGAAAACTTCGCCGCCATGGGCCGCCGTGACGTCGCCGACATCGGCCGTGCCGAAGCCTTGGGCGACGGACCGATCCTGCCATGGTTGAAACAGACCGCCCGCGACCTCAAGTTATGGATAGTGGCCGGCACATTGCCGCTGCCGCCGGTGGATCAGCCGACGGCCAAGGCGAATGCCTGCTCGCTGCTGGTCGATGAACACGGCGAGGTTGTCGCGCGCTATGACAAGCTGCATCTGTTCGATGTCGATGTGGCGGACAATCGCGGCCGATATCGCGAATCCGATGACTATGCTTATGGCAGTGGCGTGGTAGTGGCGGACACCCCGGTGGGCAAAGTTGGCCTGAGCGTGTGTTACGACCTGCGCTTTCCGGAGCTGTACAGTGAATTGCGCGCTGCCGGTGCCGAGTTGATTACCGCACCGTCGGCGTTTACCGCAGTGACCGGCGCTGCGCATTGGGATGTGCTGATCCGCGCGCGGGCCATCGAGACTCAGTGTTATCTGCTGGCGGCGGCACAGGGCGGCAGCCATCCAGGGCCGCGGGAAACTTTCGGCCATGCGGCGATTATCGACCCGTGGGGGCGCGTGCTGGCGCAACAGGATCAAGGCGAAGCGGTGTTGTTGGCCGAACGCGATAGCGATGAACAGGCGTCGATACGGGCGCGAATGCCGGTGACACGTCATCGGCGGTTTTTCTCGCAGGGCGCACAGCGACCTGCTTCAGAACACGAATTTAAGGCGTAAACCTATGAGCGAGTTGTTGTCCTCAGTCAGTGATCATCTCTTGGCGCCCGGTGGCGTGACGATCGAGAGCCTGCAAGGTGTGCTCGGCGATCTGGCCGGCCCAGGCATCGACGCTGCCGACTTGTACTTCCAGGGGCAGATTTCCGAGTCATGGTCGCTGGAAGACGGCATCGTCAAGGAAGGCAGCTTCAATCTCGACCAAGGCGTCGGCGTGCGTGCGCAATCCGGGGAAAAAACCGGTTTTGCCTACAGCAACGCGATCACCCTCGAAGCGCTTGGCGCTGCGGCGCGCGCGGCACGTTCGATCTCCCGTGCGGGGCAGAACGGCACGGTGCAGGCATTCTCGAGTCAAGACGTCGCTCAGTTGTACGCGCCGGATAATCCGCTGGAAGTCTTGAGCCGCGCCGAAAAAGTCGAACTGCTCAAGCGCATCGACGTCGCGACTCGCGCGCTCGACCCGCGTATTCAACAAGTCAGCGTGAGCATGGCCGGAGTCTGGGAACGCATTCTCGTGGCCTCCACTGACGGCGGCCTGGCGGCGGATGTTCGACCGCTGGTGCGTTTCAACGTCAGCGTGATCGTCGAGCAGAACGGCCGTCGCGAGCGTGGCGGACATGGCGGCGGCGGGCGTACCGATTACCGCTATTTCCTCGCCGAAGACCGCGCCATGGGCTATGCACGTGAAGCGCTGCGCCAGGCGTTGGTCAACCTCGAAGCCATTCCGGCGCCGGCAGGTACTTTGCCGGTGGTGCTCGGTTCCGGCTGGTCTGGCGTGCTGTTGCACGAGGCGGTTGGTCATGGTCTGGAAGGCGATTTCAATCGCAAGGGCAGTTCGGCCTACAGTGGGCGCATGGGCGAAATGGTTGCGTCGAAGCTCTGCACGATCGTCGATGATGGCACCTTGAGTGGCCGTCGCGGATCACTCAGCGTCGACGACGAAGGCACGCCGACCGAGTGCACCACGCTGATCGAAAACGGCGTGCTCAAGGGTTATATGCAGGACAAACTCAACGCCCGTCTGATGGGCGTGGCCCGCACGGGTAACGGTCGACGCGAATCCTACGCGCACCTGCCGATGCCGCGTATGACCAACACTTACATGCTCGGCGGCGAAAGCGATCCGGCGGAAATCATCGCTTCGGTGAAAAAGGGCATTTACTGCGCCAACCTCGGCGGCGGTCAGGTCGATATCACCAGCGGCAAGTTCGTGTTCTCGACCAGCGAAGCCTACCTGATCGAAGACGGCAAGATCACGGCACCAGTCAAAGGCGCGACGTTGATCGGCAACGGCCCCGAGGCGATGAGCCGGGTGTCGATGGTCGGTAACGATCTGGCGTTGGACAGCGGTGTGGGCACGTGCGGCAAAGACGGGCAATCGGTGCCGGTGGGAGTCGGTCAGCCGACGCTGAAAATCGATGCGATCACCGTGGGTGGCACGGGCGCATAGGGAACCGTGTGCAGGAGCTGCCGAAGGCTGCAATCTTTTGACTTTGATCGTAAAAAACGAAGATCAAAAGATTGCAGCCTTCGGCAGCTCCTACAGGGGACGAGGTTTAACGCAGGCCGCGTTGAGTGTCGTCCAGCTCACGGATGTACTTGAAGATCTTGCGGCTGGAAGCAGGCGCTTTGTTTTGCGCAACTTCGTGCTGAGCCTGACGGATCAGGGAACGCAATTGCTGGCGCTCTGCGTTCGGGTACTCGGCGACGAATTTCTCCAGCACGGCGTCATCGCCCGCAATCAAGCGGTCACGCCAGCGTTCGAGATTGTGAAAACGCTCGTTGTACTGACGAGTCGAGGCATCGAGTTGATCGAGCAGCGTGAGAATCGCGTCAGTGTCCTGATCGCGCATCAGCTTGCCGATGAACTGCAAGTGCCGTTTACGCGCGATATTCGCGGTGTGCTTCGGCGCATCGGCCAAGGCCCGGCGCAAAGCGTCGGTCAGTGGCAGTTTTGCCTGCAAGTCGGGCTTGAGTGTTGTAAGGCGCTCGCCAAGGTCAACCAGAGCATGCAGCTCGCGTTTGACCTGAGATTTGCTTTTTTCTCCCGTATCGAGGGAGTCGTCGTAAGAATCAACCATGGTGGCAGTCCGCAAAGAAACGCCGCCATGATAACCAGTCGGGGGCCGCTTGTCCGGCCCGGTCGCTCGATGACCCTAGCCGAAAGCAGAATTTGAGTGGAGATGAGCATGAGTGCAGTTGAAAGCGTCGGCCCGCAGGCATTGCCGGCACTGCAGGATCAAGTCGAGCAGATCATCGCCGAAGCCAAGCGTCAGGGCGCCAGTGCCTGCGAAGTCGCGGTGTCGTTGGAGCAGGGCTTGTCGACATCGGTGCGCCAGCGCGAAGTCGAGACGGTCGAATTCAACCGCGATCAAGGTTTTGGCATCACATTGTATGTCGGCCAGCGCAAGGGCTCTGCCAGCACGTCTGCCACTGGGCCGGATGCGATTCGGGAAACCGTCGCTGCGGCGCTGGCGATTGCCAAGCATACCTCCGAAGACGAAGCCTCAGGCTTGGCGGACGCGGCATTGATGGCTCGTGAACAGCAGGATTTCGACCTGTTCCACGCTTGGGACATCACCCCGGAGCAAGCCATCGAAAAGGCGTTGTCATGTGAGGCGGCCGCTTTCGACGCCGACGCACGCATCAAAAACGCCGACGGCACGACGCTCAGCACCCATCAAGGCTGCCGTGTTTACGGCAATAGTCACGGCTTTATTGGTGGTTATGCGTCGACCCGGCATAGCTTGAGCTGCGTGATGATCGCTGAAGCGGACGGGCAGATGCAGCGCGATTACTGGTACGACGTCAGCCGTCAGGGCGAGTTGTTGGCCGATCCGGTCAGCATCGGTCAGCGGGCAGCGCAACGTGCGGCGAGCCGTTTGGGCGCACGTCCGGTGCCGACATGTGAAGTGCCGGTGCTGTTTTCAGCGGAACTGGCTGGCGGTTTGTTCGGCAGTTTCCTCTCGGCAGTCTCCGGTGGCAGCCTGTATCGCAAATCCTCGTTCCTTGAAGGCACGTTGGGGCAGAAGCTGTTTCCGGAATGGCTGACCATTGATGAGCGTCCGCACCTGATGCGCGCCATGGGCAGTGCGTCTTACGACGGCGATGGGCTGGCAACGTACGCGAAACCGTTCGTCGAAAAAGGCGAATTGGTCTCGTACATTCTGGGGACCTACTCCGGGCGCAAACTCGGCATGCCGAGCACCGCCAACGCTGGCGGCGTGCACAATCTGTTCGTCACCCATGGCGATGAAGACCAGGCCGCGCTGTTGAAGCACATGGGCCGCGGATTGTTGGTCACCGAGCTGATGGGCCATGGCTTGAACATGGTCACCGGCGACTATTCGCGCGGAGCCGCAGGTTTCTGGGTCGAAAACGGCGAGATCCAGTTCGCGGTGCAGGAAGTGACCATCGCCGGCAACATGCGCGACATGTTTAAACAGATCGTTGCGGTGGGTAATGACCTGGAGTTGCGCAGCAACATCCGCACCGGCTCGGTGTTGATTGAACGGATGACTGTCGCAGGAAGCTAAGCCCCGGCCGACACACCAAAAGGCGCGCCATCCACCCGGATGGCGCGCCTTTTTCATGCCTGCCCTGTAGGAGCTGCCGCAGGCTGCGATCTTTTGATCCTGTTTTTACCCGTCAAGGCGTAGATCGCAGACTGCGGCAGCTCCTGCACAAGCACTCTTGTTTTGGTTCTCATTATCATCTAATAATAAATCTCATTATCGGATGAGCCCCGAATCATGAGTTCTGCCTTGCACGAGCAGCCTTACCTCGAAAGCTGGCGCTGGATGAGCCGCCAGATCCGCTGCGCGATGGATCCCGACGAGCCGCGCCTGATCGAGCATTACCTGGCCGAAGGGCGATACCTGTCTTGTTGCACCACGACCTCCGCCTGGACAGTCGCTGAAACCTCATTCCGTCTGCTGCTCGATACGGCCACCGACATCGCGTTGCCCTGGCACTGGCGCAGTCTCTGTCTCGATCAAGCCTGGCGCCCGTTACGTGAAATGGAGCGCCTGTCGCTGTGCCAATGCCGACTCAAGCGCTGGCAACGCTACACCTGGCAGCTCGCCACCTGCGAATTGCAACCGTCGATTCCTCTCATAGAACTGCTGCAAGGACACTCGAATGACCAAGACACGTATTGAGCGCGACAGCATGGGCGAACTGCAGGTGCCAGTAGACGCTCTCTACGGCGCGCAGACCCAGCGCGCGGTGGATAACTTCCCGATCAGCGGCAAACCGATGCCAACGCAGTTCATCCGCGCGTTGATTCTTGCCAAAGCCGCTGCCGCCCGCGCCAACGTCGAGCTCAACCAGATCGGCGCGGCGCAGGGCAAAGCCATCAGCGACGCTGCACAAGGTCTGCTCGAAGGTGATTTCATGCAGCACTTCCCGGTGGATATCTTCCAGACTGGCAGCGGGACCAGCTCGAACATGAACGCCAACGAAGTGATCGCCACGTTGGCCAGCCGCCTGCTCGGCGAGCCAGTCAACGCCAACGATCACGTCAATTGCGGGCAAAGCAGCAATGACATCATTCCCACCACGATTCACGTCAGCGCTGCGCTGGCCCTGCACGAACAACTGCTGCCAGCGCTGTTGCATCTCGTGCAAGTGATCGAACGCAAGGCCGAGCAGGTGCACCACCATGTGAAAACCGGCCGCACGCATTTGATGGATGCGATGCCGGTGCGCATGAGCCAGGTGCTCAACGGCTGGGCGCAGCAGCTCAAGGCCAACATCGGCCATTTGCAGGATTTGTTGCCAAGCCTGCAATCCCTGGCGCAGGGCGGTACGGCGGTCGGCACCGGCATCAATGCACATCCTGAATTCGCCGCGCGTTTCAGCCGCCACTTGAGCCAGTTGACCGATGTGCAATTCACGCCGGGCAAGGATCTGTTCGCGCTGATCGGCTCGCAGGACACGGCCGTCGCGGTCTCCGGGCAGCTCAAAGCCACGGCGGTGTCGCTGATGAAAATCGCCAACGATTTGCGCTGGATGAATTCCGGCCCGCTAGCCGGCCTTGGTGAAATCGAGCTCGAAGCCCTGCAACCGGGCTCCTCGATCATGCCAGGCAAGGTCAATCCGGTCATTCCGGAAGCCACTGCGATGGTTGCCGCGCAAGTCATCGGTAACGATTCGGTCATCACCGTCGCTGGCCAGTCGGGCAATTTCGAACTCAACGTGATGCTGCCGATCATCGCGCAGAACCTGTTGAGCAGTATCGAACTGCTGGCCAATGCCAGCCGTCTGCTCGGCGACAAAGCCATCGCCAGCTTCAAGGTCAATGAGTCGCGCTTGAAGGAAGCGCTGTCGCGTAACCCGATTCTGGTCACCGCGCTCAACCCGATCATCGGTTATCAGAAAGCCGCCGAGATTGCCAAGCAAGCCTATAAGGAAGGCCGCGCGGTGATCGACGTCGCGCTGGAACACACCGATCTGTCGCGCAGCCAGCTGGAAGAGTTGCTCAACCCCGAGAAACTCACCGCCGGCGGCGTGTAAATCCCGCAACCGCTTTGGAGGCTCACCATGGAGCACTGGAAACGCACGATCGAACGGGCCAATCGCTGTTTCATGCTGGGCGAGCTGATCGATGCCCGTGAGGCTTATCTGCAAGCTCTGGCTCTGGCGCAAGTGTTGTTCGAACGCTGGGCGGACGCCGACGAAGCGGTGGCGGCTTGCGTCATCTCGCACCACAACCTGGCCGATCTGCACCTGCGTCTGAATCAGCCGGAGGAGAGCGCCGAGTATCTCTGCGCAATTCATCAACGCCTGTTACAGACCATGCAGGACGAGCGCTTGCGCCTGGCGTTGCGCGAGGCGGCGCTGCGCCAGAGCAGCAAGACGTACGTCGAACTGCTGAATTTCATCAGCGAACACGGCGAATACCCGCGCACCCAGCGCCTGCTGCACCCGGATACCGGCAATGCGCGCCGCGCGCCTGCCCCACATCACCATGGAGTTCACTGATATGGCTTTTACCTTGCCCGCATTGCCTTACGCCTATGACGCGCTCGAACCACACATCGACGCGCAAACCATGGAGATTCACTACACCAAACATCACCAGACCTACATCAATAATCTCAACGCAGCCGTTGAAGGCACCGAGTACGCCGAGTGGCCGGTGGAAAAACTGGTTGCCAGCGTCAAGGAGTTGCCGGAAAAACTTCGCGCGGCGGTGATCAATCAGGGCGGCGGTCACGCCAATCACTCGCTGTTCTGGGAAGTCATGGTGCCCAACGGCGGAGGCAGGCCGGACGGCGCGCTGGCGAAGGCCATCGATGAGCAACTTGGCGGTCTCGACAGTTTCAAGGAAGCCTTTACCAAAGCTGCGCTGACCCGGTTTGGCAGCGGCTGGGCCTGGCTCAGCGTGACCCCGGAAAAACAACTGATTGTGGAAAGCAGCGGCAATCAGGACAGCCCGCTGATGAACGGCAATACACCGATTCTCGGCCTCGACGTCTGGGAACACGCCTACTACCTGCGCTACCAGAACCGGCGGCCGGAATACATCAACGCGTTCTACAACGTGATCAATTGGCCGGAAGTTGCTGCGCGCTATCAGGCCGCACTGGTCTAAGCCTTCAATAAAAACAATCCAGGGCTGACTATGGGCACTGAAACACTGACGATCGGCAGTGGGCGTATGTTTCGGTACGCAGTGGGATCGTTGTTGCTGTTGGCGGGCATGACTTTGCTCGCCGCTCATGGCCTGGAATGGCTGGATCTGCAGCCCAGACTGTTGCGGGCGCTGCAGGGTGGTGCGATCTGCGCGCTCGGCACGGCGCTGGGCGCGGTTCCGGTGCTGGTGATCCGGCGTATGCCTCAGGCACTCAGTGACACCTTGCTGGGGTTTGGTGCCGGGGTCATGTTGGCGGCAACGGCGTTCTCGCTGATCGTGCCGGGTATTGCGGCAGCCGAAAGTCTTGGCCTGACGCCGTGGGGCGCCAGTGGCCTGATCTGCTTCGGCATCATGCTCGGCGCGCTTGGTCTGTATCTGGTTGATCGCCGGGTCTCGGGGGCATCTCCGGAAATGCTCGTTGGCACGGTTGAGCATCCGGCGATCCCGCCGCGGATCTGGCTTTTCGTATTTGCCATCATCGCCCATAACATCCCGGAGGGTATGGCGGTCGGCGTGTCGGCCGGCGGTGGTATGGCGGATGCGGACAGCCTGGCCATGGGCATCGCTTTGCAAGACGTCCCGGAAGGTCTGGTGATTGCTTTGGTGCTGGCGGGGGCGGGGATGTCGCGGGTCAAGGCGTTTCTGATCGGCGCGGCGTCAGGTCTGGTCGAACCGGTATTCGCCTTGTTGTGCGCATGGCTGGTGAGCCTGGCGCAGGTACTTTTGCCCTTGGGCTTGGCTTTGGCGGCAGGGGCGATGTTGCTGGTGGTGACCCACGAAGTGATCCCCGAGTCGCGACGCAATGGTCATGACAAACTGGCCAGTCTTGGCTTGTTGAGCGGGTTTTGTCTGATGATGGTGATGGATACGGCGTTGGGTTGAATAAGATCAAAAGATCGTCCGATCGCGGCCCGAGCCTGCGGCAGCTCCTACCTTGCGAGGTGCAAATACGGTTACGGCGTCGCACCTGATCCCTGTAGGAGCTGCCGCAGGCTCGGGCCGCGATCGGACGATCTTTTGACTTTGGCTGTCAGCCGCCTTCATCGAAGTAGTTGTTAATCAACGCCACCAACGCATCCAGCGCTTCCTGTTCCTGATGCCCTTCGGTGCTCAAATAGATTTTCGTGCCCTTGCCAGCCGCCAGCATCATCATCGCCATGATGCTTTTGCCATCGACTGTAGTTTCGGGTGTGCGACCCACTCTGATCGTGCAATCCGGATATTGCCCAGCCACGCCAACGAACTTGGCCGACGCGCGGGCATGCAAACCCAGTTTATTGATGATTTCGATTTCACGTGCAGGCATCGCGGTGTGAATCCTTTAGGTGAGGTCGCGGTGGCGAACCTGGACGTTCTTCAGGGTTTTCTGCAGGGCCTGACCCAGGCGTTCGGTCAGGTAGACGGAGCGGTGGTGTCCGCCGGTACAGCCAATGGCAATGGTGACGTAGGCGCGGTTGCTGGCGGCGAAGCGGGGCAGCCACTTGTTCAGGTAGGCAAAGATATCTTGGTACATTTCTTCGACATCGGGCTGTTCTGCCAAATATTCAGCGACCGCCGCGTCGAGACCGGATTGCTCGCGCAACTCTGGTTTCCAGTACGGATTGGGCAGGCAGCGCACGTCGAAAACCAGGTCCGCATCCACCGGCATGCCGCGCTTGAAACCGAATGACTCGATCAGAAACGCCGTACCTGGCTCTGGCTGATTCAGCAGACGCAGCTTGATGGTGTCGCGCAGCTGGTACAGATTCAGATTGGTGGTGTTGATCTTCAGGTCGGCGAGGTCGGCGATAGGGCCGAGCAGGGCAGATTCATCGTGAATCGCCTCGGCCAGAGAACGGTTGGCGTTGCTCAGCGGGTGACGACGACGGGTCTCGGAAAACCGCTTGAGCAAAGTCTCCTCGTCGGCGTCCAGATAAAGCACATCGCACTGGATATGCTTGCTTCTGGCATCTTCAAGCAGTTCTGGGAAGCGTGACAGATGGCTGGGCAAGTTTCGGGCGTCGATCGACACGGCGACCAGCGGTTGCGCCAGTTCCGTGTGGATCAAGGCGCGCTCGGCCAGCTCTGGCAGCAAGCCTGCCGGCAAATTGTCGATGCAATAGTAGCCGTTGTCCTCGAGGACATTCAGCGCGGTACTTTTACCCGAGCCCGAACGGCCACTGACGATGATCAAACGCATGATTAATGCCCGTTCTGCTCGTCCAGTACAACCTGGTACAAGGCTTCGTTGCTCGGAGCGTTACGCAGTTTTTCGCGCACTTCCTTGCGATCGAGCATGCTGGCGATCTGGCGCAACAACTCCAGATGCGCATCGGTAGCGGCTTCCGGGACCAGCAGCACGAACAGCAGATCTACCGGAGCGCCGTCGATGGCGTCGAAATCGATAGGGGCTTCGAGGTGCAGCAAGGCACTGACTGGTGCCGTGCAACCCTTGAGGCGGCAGTGGGGAATGGCGATGCCGTTGCCAAAACCGGTGGAACCGAGTTTTTCACGGGCAATCAGAGCCTCGAAGACATCTTGCATTGCCAGATCCGGCACTTCGCGGTGGATCAGGTTGGCAATCTGTTCGAGGGCTTTTTTCTTGCTGCCGCCCGGCGCGTTCACTTGGGAACGGCCGGGGGTCAGGATGGTTTCAAGTCGGATCATGGGATAGGGGTGTTAACGACCGGTCGCGCCCTGGAGGAGGCTCTGGGTCTTTTCCTTATGCTTTTTGAGTTGGCGATCCAGCTTGTCGGTCAGCAGGTCAATGGCGGCATACATGTCGTCATGCTCGGCATTGGCAACCACTTCTCCGCCGGGAATATGCAGCGTGGCTTCGATTTTCTGCTTCAGCTTTTCGACGTTAAGAATTACCTGAACATTGGTGATCTTGTCGAAATGCCGCTCCAGTCGGTCGAGTTTTTCGCCGATGTAGATGCGCAGGGGTTCGGTCACTTCCAGTTGGTGTCCACTGATGTTGACTTGCATACAGCTTCTCCTTCGTTGCCAGTGCATAAAGCGGCAGGCCGAAAAGCCTGCCACTGGAACGCTGTAACGTGGCTTACATCAACCGCTTGCGTTCGCTCGAAGGCGCGATTCCGAGGGATTCGCGGTACTTGGCGACGGTGCGGCGAGCCACCTGAATGCCTTGTGCCTCCAGTAAACCAGCGATCTTGCTGTCACTCAACGGCTTTTTCTGATTTTCCGCCGCAACCAGTTTCTTGATGATCGCGCGGATCGCCGTGGACGAGCATTCGCCGCCTTCGGAGGTGCTGACGTGGCTGGAGAAAAAGTATTTCAGCTCATAAATACCGCGCGGGGTATGCATGAATTTCTGCGTGGTCACGCGGGAAATGGTCGATTCGTGCATGCCCACCGCTTCGGCGATGTCATGCAGGACCAGCGGTTTCATCGCTTCGTCGCCATACTCCAGAAAACCGCGCTGATGCTCGACGATCTGGGTGGCTACTTTCATCAACGTTTCGTTGCGGCTTTGCAGGCTCTTGATGAACCAGCGAGCTTCCTGCAACTGATTGCGCATGAAGGTGTTGTCAGCGCTGGTATCAGCGCGGCGGACGAAACCGGCGTACTGAGCATTGACGCGCAGGCGCGGTACCGATTCCTGATTGAGTTCGACCAGCCAGCGCTCATTGTGCTTGCGCACGATGACGTCCGGGACGACATATTCGGCTTCGGTCGACTCGATCTGCGAGCCTGGACGCGGATTGAGGGTCTGCACCAGTTCGATGACCTGACGCAGCTCATCTTCCTTGAGCTTCATGCGGCGCATCAACTGGCTGTAATCGCGACTGCCGAGCAGGTCGATATAGTCGCTGACCAAGCGTTTCGCTTCGTTGAGCCAAAGCGTCTTGGCGGGTAGCTGACGCAGTTGCAGCAGCAGACATTCGCTCAGGTTGCGGGCACCGATACCCGCCGGTTCGAATTGCTGGATGCGGTGCAGGACGGCTTCGATTTCGTCCAGTTCGATGTCCAGTTCCGGATCGAACGCTTCGAGGATTTCTTCGAGGCTTTCGTCCAGGTAGCCCTGATTGTTGATGCAATCGATCAGGGTCACGGCGATCAGCCGATCGGTGTCCGACATCGGTGCCAGATTGAGTTGCCAGAGCAGGTGGCTTTGCAGACTTTCGCCGGCAGAGGTGCGCGTGGTGAAATCCCACTCGTCGTCATCACTGCTGGGCAGGCTGCTCGCGCTGGTCTGGTAGACGTCTTCCCAGGCGGTATCGACCGGAAGCTCGTTGGGGATTCGCTCGTTCCACTCGCCGTCCTCGAGATTGTCTACTGTCGGCGCAGTTTCCTGATAGGACGGTTCCTGGATGTCGGTGTTGGGCTTCTGTTCAGCGTTGTCGGCCAATGGGTCCGAGTTGTCGAAGTCGTCGCCTTCTTCCTGGCGTTCGAGCATCGGATTGGATTCCAGCGCCTCCTGAATTTCCTGTTGCAGATCCAGGGTCGACAATTGGAGCAGGCGGATGGCCTGTTGCAGCTGCGGTGTCATCGTCAGCTGCTGGCCCATTCTCAAGACTAGCGATGGTTTCATGGCAGGGGCTTAACACCTTATTCGCCGGCGCTGTGCGCCATCCACTACAGGGCGCCGGAGCGCCAAAATTAAGCAAATTATATGCCTGAAACTGAAGTGTTTGCCTAGAGCGCTGTAACAATTAAAGCGTATAAAAAGCTGCTTCATCGATACAGCGCCCCCGCAGCTCACCCGGGCATGTTCATGCTTACAGGCGGAATTCGTGACCCAGATAGACTTCCTTCACCAGATCGTTGGCAAGGATGGTCTCGGCATCGCCCTCGGCGATCAGCTGGCCGTCATTGACGATGTAAGCCGTTTCGCAGATATCCAGCGTCTCACGCACGTTGTGGTCGGTGATCAGCACACCGATGCCCTTGGCCTTGAGGTGATGGATGATTTGCTTGATGTCGCCGACCGAGATCGGGTCGACACCGGCGAACGGTTCGTCGAGCAGGATGAATTTCGGTGCGGTTGCCAGGGCGCGGGCGATTTCAACCCGGCGGCGCTCACCACCGGACAGGCTCATGCCGAGGTTGTCGCGGATGTGGCTGATGTGGAACTCCTGCAACAGGCTTTCCAGCTCTTTGCGGCGGCCGGCCTTGTCGAGCTCCTGGCGCGTTTCGAGGATGGCCATGATGTTGTCGGCCACCGACAGTTTGCGGAAGATCGACGCTTCTTGCGGCAGATAGCCGATGCCAGCCTTCGCGCGGCCGTGCATGGGCTGATGGCTGACGTCCAGATCATCGATCAAAACGCGACCCTGATCGGCCTGCACCAGGCCGACGATCATGTAGAAACAGGTGGTCTTGCCGGCGCCGTTGGGGCCGAGCAGGCCGACGATCTGGCCGCTGTCGATCGACAGGCTGACATCACGCACGACCTGGCGGCTTTTATAGGCCTTGGCCAGGTGCTGAGCTTTCAGAGTTGCCATTACTGGGTTTTCTCGTCGGTTTTCTTCTTCGGCTGGATCACCATGTCGATGCGCGGACGCGCTTCGGTGACTTTGCTGCCGGTAGCGCGACCGGCGCTGGCCAGTTTTTTCACCGTGTCGTAGACGATTTTCTCGCCCTGAGTGGTGTTGTTGTCCTTGTCGACAACCTTGGCCTTGTCGATCAGCACGACGCGATTTTGCGCGGCGTGGTATTGAATCGTCACGCCCCAGCCCTGCACAGGCTTGGTGTCGCCAGCGGTTTGCAGCTGTTCGAAGTAAGCAAGGTTGCCGACCGAAGTCACCACGTCGATATCACCGGTCTGGGTGCGGGTGATGGTCACGGTGTTGCCTTTGACGATCATGGAACCCTGGGTAATGATCACGTCACCTTTGTAGGTGGCGACGCCATTCTTGTCGTCCAGCTGGGCGTCGTCGGCCTGAATGCGGATTGGCTGCTCCTGATCGTTCGGCAGGGACCAGGCGCTCACGCTTCCCAGTGCTGCGCCCAGACTGAGCAAAATAGGGAGGGTTTTAACGAGCCTCATACTGTCCTCTTACGTTCGATTGCAGGTGTATCCTGCTTTCCTTCAGGTACGCTTTCATTCCTACGCCAGTCGATACACCGCCAGCGCCCTCGATTCTAACGGGTTGCTCGGTCTGCGCATATTCCCGCTGCGGGAACACTGTCATGCGAGTGGAAGTGATCAGCGTGTCACGTTTCTTTTCATCGGTACGCTTTACGCGCACCGAATCGATCAATTCGACTTCGGTACCGCCCGAGTTCACTTCGCCGCGCTCACTGGTCACGTGCCACGGAAAATCCGTGCCGCGGTACATGTTCAAGTCGGGTTTGGTGACCAGGGTGATGTCGGTTGCCTTGACGTGCTCGGCTTTGTCGGACGTCATTTCGTACTGCACTTTGCCGTCCGGCAGGTACTGCACGGTATGCGTGTTGGTTGCATACCAGTCGATAGGGTTGTCCACCGTCGAAGTCGGTGGCTTGTCGAGGAAGCGTTCCGGACTGATGTTCCAGTAGCCGACGGCGGCGAAGATCGCCGCGATGCAGCCGAACAACAGAAAGTTACGAAATTTTTTGCTAAACATGGTCTGGCTCACAGATACGCAGCGTTGGCGGCATCGAGGCGGCCCTGGGCGCGCAGGATCAACTCACAGAATTCGCGGGCGGCACCTTCGCCGCCACGGGCGCGGGTAACGCCATGGGCGCGTTCTCGGACGAAATCGGCCGCATTGGCGACCGCCATGCCCAGGCCGACGCGGCGAATCACCGGCAGGTCAGGCAGGTCGTCACCGAGGTAAGCGACTTCTTCATAGCTTAGGCCCAGTTGTTCGAGCAGGCCGTCCAGCACCACCAATTTATCTTCGCGCCCCTGAAACAGGTGCGGGATGCCCAGGTTTTTCGCGCGACGCTCGACCACCGGGGTCTTGCGACCGCTGATGATGGCGGTTTGTACGCCAGCATTCATCAACATTTTGATGCCTTGGCCATCGAGGGTATTGAACGTCTTGAATTCACTGCCGTCTTCGAGGAAGTACAGGCGGCCGTCGGTGAGGACGCCATCGACGTCGAACACCGCCAGTTTGATCGCTTTGCCGCGTTGCAGCAGATCGTTGCTCATTACATGACTCCTGCGCGCAGCAGATCGGAGAGGTTGAACGCGCCGATCGGGCGATCCTCCTCATCGACGACTACCAGTGCGTTGATTCGATGGTCTTCCATGATTTTCAGGGCTTCGGCGGCGAGCATCTCGGGCCGGGCGGTCTTGCCGTGAGCGGTCATCACCTGGTCGATGGTGGCGCTGCGGATGTCGATGCTGCGATCCAGCGTGCGGCGCAAATCGCCGTCGGTGAAGATCCCGGCCAGTTTGCCGTCGGTTTCAAGGATCACGGTCATTCCCAGGCCTTTGCGGGTCATTTCCATGAGGGCGTCCTTGAGCAGCGTGCCGCGCTGTACTTGCGGCAGCTCCTGGCCGGCGTGCATGACGTTTTCCACTTTCAGCAACAAGCGACGGCCCAACGCGCCGCCCGGATGGGAGAAGGCGAAATCTTCAGCGGTAAAGCCGCGCGCTTCGAGCAATGCAACAGCCAGAGCGTCGCCCATCACCAGCGCCGCGGTGGTGGAGGAGGTCGGTGCCAGGTTCAGCGGACAGGCTTCCTGCTCGACGTGGACATTGAGATTGACCTCGGCGGCCTTGGCCAGTGGCGATTGCGGGTTGCCGGTAACGCTGATCAACTGGATGCCCAGGCGCTTGATCAGCGGCAGCAGGGTCACGATTTCGTTGGTCGAGCCGGAATTGGACAAAGCCAGGATCACGTCATCGCGGGTGATCATGCCCATGTCGCCGTGGCTCGCCTCCGCCGGGTGTACGAAAAACGCCGGCGTCCCGGTACTAGCCAGGGTCGCGGCAATCTTGTTACCAACATGCCCCGACTTGCCCATGCCGACCACGACCACACGGCCTTTGCTGGCCAGAATCATCTCGCAAGCGCGCACGAAATCGGCGTCGATATGGGGCAACAAGCCTTGGACGGCCTCCACTTCGAGCTGGATGGTGCGTTGTGCCGATTGAATCAGGTCGCTGGATTGGCTCATGTCAGAAATCGTATAGCCCGATGAAAAGGCGGCGATTATAGCGGTTATGTTGCAAAGCCTCACGCAAGTTCGTCGTGCTTTGTCATTACTCGTTACCAAAACCCTTCAAAAGTGGCTTCGGCCCTGTCCTGTCGCTGATTGCGGCAGGGTTCATGCTTGGGCGCTTGGCCTTTGCAGTGATATAGTTCGCCGCCAGTTCGGCCTGCCCGGGATGATGTGCTTTCTGATGAAAGACAGGCGTCCGAGTGAGAGGCTGCATCGCAAGGAGTTTAGATGAGTGCCGATAACGCCTACGCGGTCGAGCTGAAGGGAGTCTCCTTCAAGCGCGGTGCGCGCAGCATTTTCAATAACGTCGATATTCGCATCCCGCGCGGCAAGGTCACCGGCATCATGGGGCCTTCCGGTTGTGGCAAGACCACGCTGCTGCGGTTGATGGGCGCACAGTTGCGTCCCGCCAGCGGCGAAGTCTGGGTCAACGGTCAGAACCTGCCGAAGCTGTCGCGCAGTGATCTGTTCGATGCGCGCAAGCACATGGGTGTGCTGTTCCAGAGCGGCGCGCTGTTCACCGATCTCGATGTGTTCGAGAACGTCGCTTTTCCCCTGCGCGTTCATACCGAGCTGCCGGAAGAAATGATCCGCGACATCGTCTTGCTCAAGTTGCAGGCGGTCGGTTTGCGCGGTGCCATTGAGTTGATGCCCGACGAGTTGTCCGGTGGCATGAAGCGCCGCGTTGCACTGGCCCGAGCCATCGCGCTCGACCCGCAGATTCTCATGTATGACGAACCCTTTGTCGGTCAGGATCCCATCGCCATGGGTGTGCTGGTGCGCCTGATCCGTCTGCTCAACGATGCGCTGGGCATCACCAGCATCGTGGTCTCCCACGATCTGGCCGAGACCGCGAGCATCGCCGACTACATCTATGTAGTGGGTGATGGTCAGGTGCTGGGGCAGGGCACGCCGGATGAATTGCTGAATTCGGATGAGCCGCGTATCCGGCAATTCATGACCGGAGATCCAGATGGCCCGGTGCCGTACCATTTTCCAGCGACGGATTACCGCGCAGATCTTCTGGGGAAGCGCTGATGCGCAGAATTTCATTATTAGAACGCGTACGCCGGTTCGGCGCTGCAGCGATCGACGCCATTGCGGTGTTCGGTCGTGCCACGCTGTTCCTGTTTCACGCCTTGCTCGGGCGCGGCGGGATCAGCGGCGGTTTTGGCCTGCTGGTCAAACAGCTGCACTCGGTCGGCGTGATGTCGCTGGTGATCATCGTCGTTTCGGGGATCTTCATCGGCATGGTTCTGGCGCTGCAGGGCTTCAGTATTCTGTCGAGCTACGGTTCAGAGCAGGCGGTCGGGCAGATGGTTGCCCTGACGTTGCTGCGCGAACTCGGCCCGGTCGTGACAGCACTGTTGTTCGCTGGCCGCGCCGGTTCGGCGCTCACCGCTGAAATCGGCAACATGAAATCTACCGAACAGCTTTCCAGTCTGGAAATGATCGGTGTCGATCCGCTCAAGTACATCATTGCCCCGCGTCTGTGGGCCGGCTTCATTTCCCTGCCGGTGCTGGCGATGATTTTCAGCGTGGTGGGCATCTGGGGTGGTTCGTGGGTGGCCGTCGACTGGCTGGGCGTGTATGAAGGCTCGTACTGGGCGAACATGCAGAACAGCGTCAACTTCACCAGTGACGTGCTCAATGGCGTGATCAAAAGTATCGTTTTCGCCTTCGTTGTGACCTGGATCGCCGTATTCCAAGGCTATGACTGTGAACCCACTTCCGAGGGAATCAGTCGTGCCACCACCAAGACCGTGGTGTATGCCTCGCTGGCAGTGCTCGGCCTGGACTTTATTCTGACCGCTTTGATGTTTGGAGATTTCTGATGCAAAACCGCACCCTGGAAATCGGTGTCGGCCTGTTCCTGCTGGCAGGGATCCTGGCTTTGCTGCTGCTCGCATTGCGCGTCAGTGGCCTGTCTCCGACGTCGACCACCGACACGTACAAGCTGTACGCCTATTTCGACAATATCGCCGGTCTGACCGTCAGAGCCAAAGTGACCATGGCCGGTGTAACCATCGGCAAGGTCACGGCCATCGATCTGGATCGCGACAGCTTTACCGGTCGTGTCACGCTGCAGGTTGATAAAAAGGTCGACAATCTGCCGGTTGATTCCACAGCGTCTATTCTCACCGCGGGTCTGCTGGGCGAGAAATACATCGGTATCAGCGTCGGCGGCGAAGACACCCAGTTGAAAGATGGTGGAACCATCCACGACACGCAGTCGTCACTGGTACTGGAAGACCTGATCGGTAAATTCCTGCTCAATACCGTTAGCAAAGACGCCAAATGAGGAGCTTTTGAATGATCTCTATCTTGCGACGTGGCCTGTTGGTGTTACTCGCGGCATTGCCGCTGATGGCTAACGCTGCACCGGGGCAATCGGCACACGACCTGGTTCAGGACACGACCAACCGGTTGCTGTCTGACCTGGCGGCCAATAAAGAGAAGTACAAGCAGGATCCGAGCGACTTCTACGCAGCGCTCAACAACATCGTCGGGCCGGTTGTGGATGCCGAAGGCATTTCCAAAAGCATCATGACGGTGAAGTATTCGCGCAAGGCTACGCCAGCGCAGATGCAGACTTTCCAGGAAAACTTCAAAAAAGGCCTGTTCCAGTTCTACGGTAACGCGCTGCTTGAGTACAACAACCAGGGCATCACCGTTGATCCGGCCAAAGACGAGTCGGGCGACCGCACCAGCGTCAACATGACCGTCAAAGGCAGCAATGGCGCGATCTATCCTGTGCAGTACACGCTGGAGAAGATCAACGGCGAGTGGAAACTGCGTAACGTGATCATCAACGGTATCAACATCGGCAAGCTGTTCCGTGACCAGTTCGCCGACGCCATGCAGCGCAATGGCAACGATCTGGACAAGACCATCAATGGCTGGGCCGGTGAAGTGGCCAAGGCCAAGGAATCCACCGAAAAGAACACGCCACAATGAGTGAGGCCGCCGTTCGTATGAGTGATGTCGATGAGCTTTCGCTCAGCGGAGTGCTGGATTACCGCACCGGGCCTGATTTGCGCAAGGAAGGTCAGGCGCTGATCAAGTCCAGCAAGGCGGCAGCGCTTGTGATCGATTGCTCGGCGGTGAAGAAGTCCAGCAGCGTCGGCTTGTCCCTGCTGCTGTGCTTCATGCGCGATGCGCAGGCGGCCGGCAAGACCGTCAGCATCCGCGCAATGCCTGAAGACATGCGCGAAATCGCTCAGGTCAGTGAATTGACCGAGTTGTTGGCGCACCCCTGAACCCACATCTATAAAGAGGCCCCCCGTCAGAGTCCTGCGTTGCGGGGTTCGCAGGCGCGGGGCTTTTTTGTATGATGTCCGACCCGTGCGCACAGGGCGCCGATTGAGGTTGAGCATGCAGGCCGTAGAAGTGAAGAGCTTCCTTGAAGGAAAGCTGCCCGGAACGTTGGTAGAAGTTGAAGGTGAAGGCTGCAACTTCCAGCTGAACGTGATTAGCGATGAACTGGCGGCCTTGAGCCCGGTGAAGCGTCAGCAGCAGGTCTATGCCCATTTGAACCCATGGATCACCGATGGCAGCATCCATGCGGTCACTATGAAATTTTTCAGCCGCGCGGCCTGGGCCGAGCGCACCTGAGCCCTAGGGCGTCGAGATACTAATGGATAAATTGATTATTACCGGTGGCGCTCGTCTTGATGGCGAGATCCGCATTTCCGGCGCGAAGAACTCCGCCCTGCCAATTCTGGCCGCCACGCTGCTGTGCGATGGCCCGGTGACCGTTGGCAACCTGCCGCACCTGCACGACATCACCACCATGATCGAGCTGTTCGGTCGCATGGGCATCGAACCGGTGATCGACGAGAAGCTCAGCGTCGAAATCGACCCGCGCACCATCAAGACCCTGATCGCACCGTACGAATTGGTGAAAACCATGCGTGCGTCGATTCTGGTGCTGGGCCCGATGGTTGCGCGTTTCGGTGAAGCCGAAGTCGCACTGCCTGGCGGTTGCGCCATCGGTTCGCGTCCGGTAGACCTGCACATCCGTGGCCTCGAAGCCATGGGCGCGGTCATCGACGTTGAAGGTGGCTACATCAAGGCCAAGGCGCCTGAAGGTGGCCTGCGCGGCGCGCACTTCTTCTTCGACACCGTCAGCGTGACTGGTACCGAGAACATCATGATGGCCGCTGCACTGGCCAAAGGTCGCAGCGTGTTGCAAAACGCCGCTCGCGAGCCGGAAGTGGTCGATCTGGCCAACTTCCTCAACGCTATGGGCGCGAAGGTTTCCGGTGCCGGCACCGACACCATCACCATCGACGGCGTCGAACGTCTGGGTTCGGCGTTCTATAAAGTCATGCCTGACCGTATCGAAACCGGCACTTATCTGGTCGCCGCTGCCGTGACCGGTGGCCGCGTGAAGGTCAAGGACACCGATCCGACCATCCTCGAAGCAGTGCTTGAAAAGCTCCGCGAAGCTGGTGCCGAAATCACCTGCGGCGAAGACTGGATCGAACTGAACATGCACGGCAAGCGCCCGAAAGCGGTAAACGTGCGCACCGCGCCGTACCCGGCGTTCCCGACCGACATGCAGGCGCAGTTCATCTCGCTCAACGCCATTGCCGAAGGCACTGGTGCGGTGATCGAGACGATCTTCGAAAACCGATTCATGCACGTCTACGAGCTGCACCGCATGGGCGCCAAGATCCAGGTTGAAGGCAACACTGCCATCGTCACCGGCACCGAAACCCTCAAGGGCGCGCCAGTGATGGCTACCGACCTGCGTGCTTCGGCCAGTCTGGTGATCTCGGCGCTGGTTGCCGAAGGCGACACCCTCATCGATCGCATCTACCACATAGACCGTGGCTACGAGTGCATCGAAGAAAAACTGCAGATGCTGGGCGCCAAGATCCGTCGCGTTCCGGGCTGATTGCTGCATTCGGACACACGGACGTGTCCATTGAATTCGTTTCGAGTCGAGGGTGTACGCACCCTCGATGTGTGTCCGGCGCCGATTGCGACCGGACATGAGTACCTTGATAAGGACTGACGTTTCCCATGTTGACCATCGCACTGTCCAAGGGCCGCATCCTTGACGATACCCTGCCGCTTCTCGCCGAAGCGGGCATTGTGCCGACCGAGAATCCGGACAAGAGCCGCAAGCTGATCATCCCCACGACCCAGGACGACGTTCGTCTGCTGATCGTGCGCGCCACCGACGTGCCGACGTACGTTGAACATGGCGCGGCCGACCTCGGCGTGGCCGGTAAAGACGTGCTGATGGAATACACAGGCCAAGGCCTCTACGAGCCGCTGGATCTGCAGATCGCCCAGTGCAAACTCATGACCGCCGGCAAGATCGGTGCGGCCGAGCCCAAGGGCCGCCTGCGCGTGGCGACCAAGTTCGTCAATGTCGCCAAGCGTTACTACGCCGAGCAGGGCCGTCAGGTCGACATCATCAAGCTCTATGGTTCGATGGAACTGGCGCCGCTGATCGGTCTCGCCGACAAGATCATCGACGTGGTCGATACCGGCAACACGCTGCGCGCCAACGGCCTGGAACCCCAGGAACTGATCGCTACGATCAGCTCGCGTCTGGTGGTCAACAAGGCTTCGATGAAAATGCAACACGCCCGTATCCAGGCGTTGATCGACACCCTGCGCAATGCAGTAGAGTCTCGACACCGCGGCTGATTTACCTGCGCGACCCGAGGTCGCGCCGTCTATCCGCCTCATAGCCAGAATTCTCAGGTGCCCAAGCGGATCGAATGATAGTTTCGGGCGCCTGAGTTTTTGCCAATTCCTATGAGGCTCTCGCTATGACCGCACCGACTGCAATTCGCCGACTCAACGCTGCTGATCCGGATTTCGCGCATCATCTGGATCATCTGCTGAGCTGGGAAAGTGTGTCTGACGACTCGGTCAATCAGCGCGTGCTGGACATCATCAAAGCTGTACGCGAGCGCGGTGACGCGGCGCTGGTCGAGTTCACCCAGAAATTCGACGGCCTCGAAGTGGCGTCGATGGCTGACCTCATCCTCCCGCGCGAGCGTCTGGAACTGGCTCTGACCCGCATCACCGTGGCCCAGCGTGAAGCGTTGGAAAAAGCTGCGGCGCGGGTGCGCAGTTACCACGAGAAACAGAAGCAGGATTCCTGGAGCTACACCGAGGCTGACGGCACGGTGCTGGGCCAGAAGGTCACGCCGCTGGATCGCGCAGGCCTGTATGTGCCGGGCGGCAAGGCTTCGTATCCGTCATCAGTGTTGATGAATGCGATTCCGGCCAAGGTTGCCGGCGTGACCGAAGTGGTCATGGTCGTACCGACGCCGCGCGGTGAAATCAATGAACTGGTGCTGGCCGCCGCGTGCATCGCTGGAGTTGATCGCGTTTTCACCATCGGTGGCGCGCAAGCCGTCGCGGCTTTGGCTTACGGCACCGAAAGCGTGCCGAAAGTCGACAAAGTGGTCGGCCCGGGCAACATCTATGTCGCCACCGCCAAGCGCCACGTGTTCGGTCAGGTCGGCATCGACATGATCGCCGGCCCTTCGGAAATCCTCGTGGTCTGCGACGGTCAGACCGATCCGGACTGGATCGCCATGGACCTGTTCTCGCAAGCCGAACACGACGAAGACGCGCAGGCGATCCTGGTCAGCCCGGATGCTGAATTCCTCGACAAGGTCGCCGCAAGCATCGACAAACTGCTGCCGACCATGGACCGCGCGACCATCATTGAAACGTCGATCAATGGCCGTGCCGCGCTGATTCAGGTGCGAGATATGGCGCAGGCGATCGAAGTCGCCAACCGTATTGCCCCGGAACACCTGGAGCTGTCGGTCGCCGACCCGCAAGCGTGGCTGCCACAGATCCGCCACGCCGGTGCGATCTTCATGGGCCGCCACACCTCGGAAGCGCTGGGTGATTATTGCGCAGGCCCGAACCACGTGTTGCCGACCTCCGGCACGGCTCGTTTCTCGTCGCCGCTGGGCGTGTACGACTTTCAGAAGCGTTCGTCGATCATCTTCTGCTCCGAGGCCGGTGCTTCCGAGTTGGGGAAAACGGCATCGGTCCTGGCCCGTGGCGAATCGCTGAGCGCTCATGCGCGCAGCGCTGAATACCGCATCAAAGACGAAGACTTTCTGAAAGGGCAGGGGGAATGACCATGAGTAAATTCTGGAGTCCGTTCGTCAAGGATCTGGTGCCCTACGTGCCGGGTGAGCAGCCGAAGCTGACCAAACTGGTCAAGCTCAACACCAACGAAAACCCGTACGGCCCATCGCCCAAAGCTTTGGCGGCGATGCAAGTTGAGCTCAACGACAACCTGCGCCTGTACCCGGACCCGAACAGTGATCTGCTGAAAAACGCCGTGGCCAAATACTACGGTGTGCAGACCAGTCAGGTGTTCCTCGGCAACGGTTCGGACGAAGTGCTCGCGCACATTTTTCACGGCCTGCTGCAACACGATCAGCCGCTGTTGTTCCCGGACATCAGCTACAGCTTCTATCCGGTGTACTGCGGGTTGTACGGGATAGAATTCGACGCAGTGCCGCTGGACGCGCAGTTCCAGATTGATCCAGCGGACTACGCCAAGCCGAACGGCGGGATCATTTTCCCCAACCCGAACGCCCCGACCGGTTGCCTGCTGGCGCTGGATGCGGTCGAGCAAATCCTCAAGGCCAGCCCGGATTCGGTGGTGGTGGTAGACGAGGCGTACATTGATTTCGGCGGGGAAACCGCAATCAGTCTGGTGGATCGTTATCCGAACCTGCTGGTGACCCAGACCCTGTCCAAGTCGCGCTCGCTGGCCGGCCTGCGCGTGGGTCTGGCGGTTGGGCATCCGGACCTGATCGAGGCGCTTGAGCGGATCAAGAACAGCTTCAACTCTTATCCACTGGATCGGCTGGCAATTGTCGGCGCGGCGGCGGCGTTTGAAGATCGTGAGTATTTCGACAAAACGTGCCGTTTGGTCATCGAGAGCCGCGAATGGGTGATTGCGCAATTGCAGGCGAAAGGCTTTGAAGTACTGCCGTCAGCGGCGAATTTCATTTTTGCGCGGCATCCGCAGCATGACGCGGCTGGGTTGGCGGCCAAATTGCGCGAGCAGGGTGTGATCGTGCGTCACTTCAAACAGCAACGGATTGCGCAGTTCTTGCGGATCTCGATTGGTACGCCGGAGCAGAATCAGGCGTTGATCGAAGGCCTCGGCGACCTCTAAAAGCAACAGCCCCTCACCCTAGCCCTCTCCCTCCGGGAGAGGGGACTGGATGGGGAATATTGCAGAGGTTCGCCGACTCGAACGATTTGTATTGAATCCATAATCGACTCGGTCTTTCAGGTCGATGTATCCCGCAAGACATCTCGGTCGGCTTGCTCTCCCAAAGGGAGAGGGGACTGAATGGGGGATATTGCAGAGTTTCGCCGACTTGAACGATTTGTATTGAATCCGTAATCGACTCGGTCTTGCAGGTCGATGTATCCCGCAAGACGCCTCGGTCGGCTCCCTCTCCCTCCGGGAGAGGGCTGGGGTGAGGGTGTGCTTTTACTCGTGATGTGGTTCACCGAGGAAGGTCAGTGATGTGAACAACCCGCGACTATTCACATCAGGGCTGTCCTTAACCGGCACCTCAACCTGCGCCGCGATCACATTCAAGCCCTCATTCCTCACCAGCACCTGCGCACGCCCATCCTTGTCGGTCTCGGTGCTCAGGGTGTTCGGCGAACTGCGATAGTCGCCGTACAACTTCACCCCCGCCACGGGCTTGCCATCGAGCAAAACCCGCACCGGCATTGACTTGCCAGGCCCGACAGTCAGCGGATCGACCTCCGGCACAATCAGCAGCTTGATCTGATCGAGCTTGGGCAATTTCGCCCCCGGCTGATAGATCGCCAGACTGTATTTGAACGTCTCGGTCGCCTCGATAGCCCCGGGGACCTTACTGCGGCCTTCGTTGATCCATTTCTTGTCAGCCGTCTGCGACCACATGCCGTTGTTCAGCGCCAGGGCCATCACCGCTGGCGCCTTCAACGGTTTCAGTCGTGCGTGATCCGATAGGCGCTCGACGCTGACCGGAATCATTTTGCCGCCTGCGTCATACGCCCAGGCACCACTGATTTTCTGCGCCTTGAACGCGTTGTCTTCGGCGCCGTGGCCGTAAACCACTTCAATGTTGCCGCGTCGCTCCTCGGTCCACAGGCCGTGGGCCGATACCTGGCCGGCGAAGAGTGCTGCGAAGAGCAATAGAGATTTGCGGTATTGCATGGTGGACATCCTTTTACAGGTTGAGTGTCAGGCTGACGGTGAAATTGCGCGGCTCGCCGGGGTTGACCCAGTAGTTGCTGTAGGAGCGCTCGTAATACTTTTCGTCGAAGAGATTGTTCAGGTTGAGGCCGACCGTGACGTTGTCGCTGGCCTTGTAATGCGCGAGCAGGTCGACGGTGTGATAGGCCGGCAACTCGAAGTCGCTGCCGGATTCGCCCGAACGATCACCGACGTAGGTGAACGCCGCGCCAACGTCCGAGCCGCGCAAACGCCCATCCTGAAATTCATAAACGCCGAGCAGACTGCCACTGCGTTTGGCCACGCCGAGGATGCGGCTGCCGGTGGGAATGGTCGCGTCGCCTTGGGTCACTTCAGCGTCGATGTAGGCGAAGGCGCCGATGACCCGCACCGCATCGCTCAGCTGACCGGTCACTTGCCAATCGAAACCCTGGCTGCGCGCCTTGCCCATGGCGCGGCTGGTGTCGGTGCCCGGATCGAGGGCGAGGACGTTTTCCTTGTCGATGTGGAAGAAGGCGAGAGTGCTGCTCAGGCGTTCGTCGAACAGCTCGTTCTTGATGCCGACTTCGTAACCGACGCCTTCTTCCGGGTCGAAGGATTTGCCGGAGGCATCGAGGCCGTTGTTCGGTTTGAACGAGGTCGAAGCGTTGGCGAAGAGCCCGGTGTTCGGCGTCAGTTGATAGAGAAGGCCGGCGCGCTGGGTGAGTGCGTCATGGCGCTGCTGGCTTTTGGCGTTACGGCTGTGGTCATCGATACGCTGATCGAAATGCTCGAAGCGCGCGCCAACCATGCTGCGCAATTTGTCGGTGAAGATGATCTGGTCTTGCAGGTTCAGCGCGTGGCTTTCGACGTGTTCGAAGAAGTCAGTGCCCGAGCGAGTGCCGTTGGGTTTTGGCTGACCGTAGATCGGCTTATAGATGTCGATGGCGTAGGGGCCGCCGGCGATGGTGGTAACGCGCTCGTCCTTGCGGTAATTCTCGTACTCGCTGCCTATCAGCAATTCATGCTGCCACGGCCCGAGGTCGAACAACCCGCGCAGTTCCAGTTGGGTAATGCTGTCGTGCCAGTTCGTGTCGCGCTCACGCAAGCGACGATTGACGGTATGTCCGTCGGCAGTCAACGGTCGCGCTTCGGACGCGTCGCCCCAAAGCTTGCCTTCCTTGTAATGACTGGCCAGGCGCAGTTTCCAGCTGTCATTGAGGTGGTGCTCGAGGGTGGCTTGCAGCAAGTTGTTGTGGTTGTCGATGTTGCCGTCGTTGGGTTCACCGAGGAAGGTCGAACGCGACACGCCGCTCCATTTATTGTTCGGCGCCACCACGCCGCGATCGAACGTGGAGTTGTGCCGGACGATTTCGCTTTCTACCAACAGCGACGTGTCCGGGTTCAGTTGCCAACTGATCGAAGGCGCGACGAATACTCGCTGGCTGTCGACGTGATCGCGAAAACTGTTGTTGTCTTCCACGGCGAGATTGATCCGTGAAAGCACGTCGCCCTGTTCATCGAGAGGCGTATTGACGTCCAGCGCGGTGCGATAGCGATCCCAACTGCCGGCGCTGGTTTGCAGGGCGGTGAACGCTTCCGGCTGCGGCTTTTTCGTGACGATGTTCACCGTACCGCCAGGGTCGCCGCGGCCGTACAGGCTGGCGGCCGGACCTTTGAGTACTTCGATGCGCTCGATGTTTGCCGCGTCCGGTGTGCTCGGATAACCGCGATTGGCGCTGAAACCGTCTTTATAGAATTCCGAGGTGGTGAAGCCGCGCACGCTGTATTCGTACAGAGTCAGGCCGCCGAAGTTGTTTTGTTTGGACACGCCCCCGGCAAAATCCAGCGCACGTTCGACGCTGCTGCTGCCCAGATCCGTAAGCACGCTGGCCGGAACCACGCTGATGGCTTGCGGGATATCGCGGATCGCCGTATCGGTTTTGGTCGCGCTGGAGGAGCGCGTGGCACGGTAGCCGCTGACCGGGCCAGTCGGCGATTCGTAGTCGGAGATGACGCTGATGGCGTCGAGTTCGAGCGGTTCGGGTTCGTCGGCGAAGGCGTGGTCAACCAGCAAACCGAGAGTCAGGCCCAGTACTGAAGCCTTTGTTCGAGACGACATGTTATGTTGTTCCAATTGCGAGAATTGAAACAATATAACATGCCCGTTGAGAATGTCTGTTATTCGCGCCGTTGGCGCGAAAACATTTTTACTCGGCTTTTTCTTTCACCGGCGCAGGCGGCGGACGCAGGCCGATTTCAGCGGAAAGCTTCAACTCCTTGCCATTACGCATCACTTGAATGGTGACCTTGTCGGTCGGTTTGATCCGCGCCACCTGATTCATTGAGCGGCGACCATCGCCGGCCGGTTCGCCATCGATGCTCAGAATCACGTCGCCCAATTGCAGGCCGGCCTTCTGCGCCGGGCCATCACGGAAAATCCCCGCGACGACAATCCCCGGCCGCCCGGACAAACCGAACGACTCGGCCAGTTCCTGAGTCAGCGGTTGCACTTCAATGCCCAGCCAGCCGCGAATCACCTGGCCGTGTTCGATGATCGACTTCATCACTTCCATTGCCAGTTTCACCGGAATCGCAAAACCGATGCCTTGCGAACCGCCGGACTTGGAAAAGATTGCAGTGTTGATGCCGGTCAGGTTGCCGTTGGCATCGACCAGCGCACCGCCGGAGTTACCCGGGTTGATCGCCGCGTCGGTCTGGATGAAGTCTTCGTAGTTGTTCAGGCCCAGTTGGTTGCGGCCGGTGGCGCTGATGATGCCCATGGTCACGGTCTGGCCGACGCCGAACGGGTTGCCGATTGCCAGCGCGACGTCGCCGATGCGGATATTGTCGGAGCGCCCGATGGTGATGGCTGGCAGGTTTTTCAGATCGATCTTCAGAACGGCGAGGTCGGTTTCCGGGTCGCTGCCAATCACTCGGGCCAGGGTTTCGCGGCCGTCCTTCAGGGCGACAACAATCTGATCGGCACCGCTGGTGACGTGGTTGTTGGTCAGAATGTAGCCTTCCGGACTCATGATCACGCCGGAACCGAGGCTTGATTCCATGCGTTTCTGCTTCGGCGAGTTGTCGCCGAAGAAGCGCCGGAATTGTGGATCCTCAAAAAGCGGATGCGCCGGTTTGTTGATGACTTTGGTGGTGTACAGGTTGACCACCGAAGGCGCGGCGATGGTCACCGCATCGGCGTAGGACACCGGGCCTTGCTGCACGGTGGTGGTTTGCGGGGCCTGTTGCAGGTTGACGTCGAGGCTCGGCAGGCCGACCCACTCGGGGTAACGCTGAATAATCAACAGAGCGATCAGCACACCGGCCAACAGCGGCCAGCCCATAAAACGTAGCGCCTTGAACATTAAGCACGTCCTGGAAAAGTTGCAGGCGAGGTCAGACCGCCCATAATGTCGCGCATTATACGAGGCCGCGCGCGCCTCTGAACGGGATATTTAGGAGTCTTTCATGGCCGTTGCCCTCAGCACCCTCGTCGAAGAAGCCGACCGTTACCTGGGCAGTGCGAAAATCGCCGATTATTGCCCCAACGGATTGCAGGTCGAAGGGCGTCCACAGGTGATGCGCATCGTCAGTGGCGTCACCGCCAGCCAGGCGTTGCTCGACGCTGCCGTCGAGGCCGAAGCCGATCTGATTCTGGTCCACCATGGATATTTCTGGAAAGGCGAAAACCCTTGCGTCACCGGCATGAAGCAGCGTCGCCTGAAGACCCTGCTCAAGCACGACATCAGTCTGCTGGCCTATCACTTGCCGCTGGATTTGCATCCGGAGGTTGGCAATAACGTGCAACTGGCGCGTCAGCTCGATATCACTGTCGAAGGCCCGCTGGACCCGAGCAACCCGAAAATCGTCGGCCTGGTCGGATCGTTGAACGAACCGCTGACCGCGCGGGATTTCGCGCGCAAGGTACAGGAAGTCATGGGTCGTGAACCGCTGCTGATCGAAGGCAGCGGCATGATCCGCCGCGTCGGCTGGTGCACCGGGGGTGGTCAGGGTTACATCGATCAGGGCGTGGCGGCGGGTGTCGACTTGTTCATCAGTGGCGAGGCGTCCGAGCAGACGTTCCACAGTGCGCGGGAGAACGACATCAGCTTCATCGCCGCCGGCCACCACGCCACAGAACGCTACGGCGTACAGGCGCTGGGCGATTACCTGGCAAAACGTTTTGCCCTCGAACATATCTTCATCGACATCTCGAACCCTATCTGACACGCCATTCCCTGTGTAGGAGCTGCCGAAGGCTGCGATCTTTTGATCTTGATCTTCAAAAACAAAATCAAAAGATCGCAGCCTTCGGCAGCTCCTACATGGGCTTTTGGCGCCCAAACGAGTGGGCATATTCATATACCCTTTCGATCTAGTTGGCGTCCTGATTAGAAGAGGTCGCTGTGCTAGGATTCCTCGCTCGAACACGGCCCGCTGGCCGTTCATAAGAAAGCTTTCGTGAGTAGCCATGGTCGACAAACTGACGCATCTGAAACAGCTGGAGGCGGAAAGCATCCACATCATCCGCGAGGTGGCCGCCGAGTTCGATAACCCGGTGATGCTGTACTCCATCGGTAAAGACTCCGCCGTGATGCTGCACCTGGCACGCAAGGCGTTCTTCCCGGGCAAACTGCCGTTTCCGGTGATGCACGTCGACACCCGGTGGAAATTCCAGGAGATGTACAAGTTCCGCGACAAGATGGTCGAAGAACTGGGCCTGGACCTCATCACTCACATCAACCCCGATGGCGTGGCGCAGAACATCAACCCGTTCACCCACGGCAGCGCCAAGCACACCGACATCATGAAAACCGAGGGCCTGAAACAGGCACTCGACAAGCATGGTTTCGACGCAGCATTCGGCGGCGCCCGTCGCGACGAAGAGAAGTCCCGCGCCAAAGAGCGCGTGTACTCGTTCCGCGACAGCAAGCACCGCTGGGACCCGAAGAACCAGCGTCCCGAGCTGTGGAACGTCTACAACGGCAAGGTCAACAAGGGCGAATCCATCCGTGTGTTCCCGTTGTCGAACTGGACCGAGCTGGACATCTGGCAATACATCTACCTCGAAGGCATCCCGATTGTGCCGCTGTACTTTGCCGCCGAGCGCGAAGTGATCGAGAAGAACGGCACGCTGATCATGATCGACGACGAGCGCATCCTTGAGCACCTGTCCGATGAAGACAAAGCGCGCATTGTCAAAAAGAAAGTGCGTTTCCGTACCCTTGGCTGCTACCCGTTGACGGGTGCGGTGGAGTCCGAGGCAGAAAGCCTCACGGACATCATCCAGGAAATGCTCCTGACGCGAACTTCCGAGCGCCAGGGCCGGGTCATCGACCACGATGGCGCAGGCTCGATGGAAGATAAAAAACGTCAAGGCTACTTTTAAGCTTCGAGTTACAAGCGGCAAGCTGCAAGTTAAAGGCGGTATGAGTAGCTTTGCAGGTTGGCGCTTGCAGCCGGTTGCTGCGGGCCGGAATCGGATGACTCGTAATGGATTTCGAGAGACTGGTTGTATGGCAGCGAAGCAAATGTCTGGCGGTGAGGATTTTCAAAGAGTTTGCGCGGTGCGGGGATTTTGGATTCAAGGATCAGATCACCCGTTCTGCACTTTCAGTGCCTTCCAATATCGCTGAAGGCATGGAGCGTCGGAGTTGCAAAGAAAAGGTTCATTTTCTTTGGATTGCGAAAGCTTCTTGTGGAGAGCTGCGCACCCAGATCCTGATAGGCCGAGATATCGCTTACATCGCAGAACCACTGGCTGAAAATTGGATTATGGAGACCCGAGAGCTTTCTAGGATGCTGGTTGGGTTGATCAACAAAATTTCTGACTAGCTGTACGCCGACAAGCTTGCCGCTTGAAGCTTACAGCTTGGAGCTTGAATGCAATGAGCCATGTTTCTGATTTGATCAGCGAGGACATCCTCGCCTACCTGGGCCAGCACGAACGTAAAGAGCTGCTGCGCTTTTTGACTTGCGGTAACGTCGATGACGGCAAGAGCACGCTGATCGGGCGCCTGCTGCACGACTCGAAGATGATCTATGAAGATCACCTCGAAGCGATCACCCGCGACTCGAAAAAAGTCGGCACCACCGGGGACGACATCGACCTGGCACTGCTGGTCGATGGCCTGCAGGCCGAGCGTGAGCAGGGCATCACCATTGATGTTGCTTACCGCTATTTCTCTACCGCCAAACGCAAATTCATCATCGCCGACACTCCCGGCCATGAGCAGTACACCCGCAACATGGCCACCGGTGCGTCCACCTGTGACCTGGCGATCATTCTGGTCGACGCCCGTTACGGCGTGCAGACCCAGACCCGTCGCCACAGCTTCATCGCTTCCCTGCTGGGCATCAAACACATTGTCGTCGCCATCAACAAGATGGACTTGAAGGACTTCGACGAAGGCGTGTTCGAGTCGATCAAGGCTGACTACCTGAAGTTCGCTGAAGGCTTGAAAATGAAGCCGACCAGCATGCACTTCGTGCCGATGTCTGCCCTTAAAGGCGACAACGTGGTCAACAAGTCCGAGCGCTCGCCTTGGTACAAAGGCCAGTCGCTGATGGAAATTCTCGAGACCGTGGAAGTCGCCGGCGATCGCAACTTCACCGACCTGCGTTTCCCGGTGCAGTACGTCAACCGTCCGAACCTGAACTTCCGTGGTTTTGCCGGCACGCTGGCCAGCGGCATCGTGCACAAGGGTGACGAAGTCGTGGTGCTGCCGTCGGGCAAGAGCAGCCGCGTGAAGTCCATCGTCACTTTCGAAGGTGAACTGGAACATGCAGGGCCGGGTCAAGCGGTGACGCTGACCATGGAAGACGAAATCGACATCTCCCGTGGCGACCTGCTGGTCCATGCCGACAACGTGCCGCCGGTCACCGACAGCTTCGAAGCGATGCTGGTGTGGATGGCTGAAGAGCCGATGCTGCCGGGCAAGAAATACGACATCAAACGCGCCACCAGTTATGTGCCGGGCTCGATCGCGAGCATCGTCAACAAGGTCGACGTGAACACGTTGGAAGAAGGCCCGGCGAGTGCGTTGCAGCTTAACGAAATCGGCAAGGTGAAAATCGCGCTCGACGCGCCGATCGCCCTCGACGGTTACGAAAGCAACCGCACCACTGGCGCGTTCATCGTCATTGATCGTCTGACCAATGGCACCGTTGGCGCTGGCATGATCGTCGCGCAGCCGGTGACCCATGGCACCGCCACACACCACGGCAAACTGGCGCACGTTGCGACTGAAGAACGCGCCCAGCGCTTCGGCCAGCAACCGGCCACCGTGTTGTTCAGCGGTCTGTCGGGAGCGGGCAAGAGCACGCTGGCTTACGCGGTCGAGCGCAAGCTGTTCGACATGGGTCGTGCGGTGTTCGTGCTCGATGGCCAGAACCTGCGTCACGACCTCAACAAAGGTCTGCCACAGGATCGTGCCGGGCGTACCGAGAACTGGCGTCGTGCCGCGCATGTGGCGCGTCAGTTCAACGAGGCGGGTCTGCTGACACTGGCCGCGTTCGTTGCGCCGAGTGCCGAAGGCCGCGAGCAGGCGAAGGATCTGATCGGCAAGGATCGTCTGCTGACAGTCTACGTGCAGGCTTCGCCGACCGTGTGCGCCGAGCGTGATCCGCAAGGTCTGTACGCTGCTGGCGGCGACAACATCCCGGGCGAATCCTTCCCGTACGACGTGCCGCTGAATGCCGATCTGGTGATCGACACGCAAGCGCTGAGTCTGGAAGAGAGCGTCAAGCAAGTGCTGGAATTGCTGCGTCAGCGTGGCGCCATTTAAGCGGTAAAGCAGCGGCAAGCTTTTAGCTTCGAGCGGCAAGAAAAAGCCCGCCGATGAGCAATCATCGGCGGGCTTTTTTGTGCCTTTGAAAAGTCAAAAAATTGCAGCCTTCGGCAGCTCCTACAGGAAGTTCACCGATCCAATGTAGGAGCTGCCGAAGGCTGCGATCTTTTGATCTTCAACGCTTTGGATACTCGTGGTGCAGCTGTTCCAGCAACGCATCCTTGTCCAGCCACAGCTGGTTGATCCAGCCCTGAAACTGCAGGCGATATTCGCCATCCTGATCGTAGTTCTTGCCGATGAAGGCCGGCGGGATCTTCAGCTCTTCAAAATGCACCACCACATCGCGCACATTGCCGCTGAGCAAATCCCAGAAACCCGGACGGCCGGCCGGGTAATGAATTGTCACGTTGACGATCGACTCCAGCTGCTCGCCCATCGCATCCAGCACAAAAGCAATCCCGCCAGCCTTGGGCTTGAGCAGATATTTGAAGGGTGATTGCTGCTGCGCATGCTTGCCTTCGGTGAAGCGCGTGCCTTCGACGAAGTTGAAAATTCCCACCGGGTTATGGCGAAACTTCGCGCAAGTCTTGCGAGTGGTTTCGAGGTCTTTGCCTTTCTTCTCCGGGTGCTTTTCCAGATACGCCTTGGAGTAGCGCTTCATGAACGGAAAGCCCAGCGCCCACCACGCCAAACCGATCACTGGCACCCAGATCAGCTCCTGCTTGAGGAAGAACTTCAGCGGTTGAATCTTGCGGTTGAGCACGTATTGCAAAACCAGAATATCGACCCAGCTCTGGTGGTTGCTGGTGATCAGGTACGAGTGCTGATAGTCGAGGCCTTGCAGGCCGCTCACGTGCCAACGGGTGCGGCGCACCAGGTTCATCCAGCCCTTGTTATTGCTGATCCACGCTTCGTGGGTGTGGCTCATCAGCCAGGCGGCGATGCGCTGGGTCAAGGCAAACGGCAGGGCCTTGACCAGCGCCACGCAGAACAGAAACGAGCAGAGCAGGATCGTATTGAGCGCCAACAGCAGCGAGGCGATCACGCCGCGCACGGGTGCAGGTAGAAAATCCAGCATTTACACATCCATAGGTCGGTTGGCGGCTTGAATCGCGGTGAGCGCGATGGTGTAGACGATGTCATCGACTTGCGCACCGCGCGGCAGGTCATTGACCGGTTTGCGCAGGCCTTGCAGCATCGGCCCGAGGCTGACGCAATCGGCACTGCGCTGCACGGCTTTATGCGTGGTGTTGCCGGTGTTCAGGTCGGGGAACACAAAGACCGTGGCGCGCCCGGCCACCTGGCTGTTCGGCGCCAGTTGTCGGGCGACTTCGGCGTTGGCAGCGGCGTCGTATTGCAGCGGACCGTCGATCAGCAACGAATGTTGTTGTTCATGGGCGAGCAGGGTGGCCTCGCGAACTTTTTCCACCTCTTCGCCTGTGGCCGATTCGCCGCTGGAATAACTGATCATTGCCACCCGTGGGGTGATGCCGAATGCCGCCGCCGAGTCGGCACTTTGCAGAGCAATCTCCGCCAGTTCTGTGGCGCTCGGATGCGGGTTCATCACGCAGTCGCCGTACACCAGCACTTCTTCCGGAAACAGCATGAAAAACACTGACGACACCAGCGTGCAACCCGGCGCTGTCTTGATCAGTTGCAGAGCCGGGCGGATGGTGTTTGCAGTGGTATTGATAACCCCGGACACCAGGCCGTCGACTTCATCCAGCGCAAGCATCATGGTGCCGATCACCACGGTGTCTTCCAGTTGCTGCTCGGCCATCGGCGCATTGAGACTCTTGGTTTTGCGCAGCGCAACCATCGGCTCGACGTAGCGCTCGCGGATCAGGTCCGGATCAAGAATCTCCAGCCCCGGCGGCAACACGATGCCCTGGGCGCGAGCGACGGCTTCGACGTCTTCCGGTTTGGCCAGCAACACGCAACGGGCGATCCCGCGTTCCTGGCAGATCGCCGCCGCTTGGACGGTGAACGGCTCGCTGCCTTCGGGCAAGACGATGCGCTTGTTCGCCGCTTGTGCGCGCTGAATCAATTGATAACGGAACACCGCTGGCGACAGGCGCATTTCCCGCGGTGTGCCGCAGCGCTGGTGAAGCCATTTGGCGTCGAGGTGGCTGGCAACGAAATCGGTGATGATTTCCGCACGCTCGCGGTCATCAATGGGGATTTCCTTGTTCAGACCATTGAGCAGGTTGGCGGTGTCGTAGGAACCGGTGCTCACCGACAATACCGGCAAACCGGCCTGCAACGCCCCACGGCACAGATCCATGATGCGCGGGTCGGGCAGGGTGTCGCTGGTCAGCAGCAGGCCGGCCAAAGGTACGCCGTTGATCGCAGCGAGGCTGACGGCGAGGATGATGTCATCGCGATCCCCCGGCGTTACCACCAGCACGCCGGGCTTGAGCAACTCGACGGTGTTGCGCATCGTGCGTGCGCAAATGATGATTTTGCTCATCCGGCGGGTTTCGTAATCACCGGCATTGAGTACTTGCGCGCCCATCAGGTCGGCAACGTCGCGGGTGCGTGGTGCGTTGAGTTCCGGCTGGTATGGAATGCAGCCGAGCAGGCGGAAATCACCGCTGCGCAACAATGGCGAATGCTCCTTCAGACGCGTGGCGAAGACGTCCATGCTCTCATCGGTTTTGACCTTGTTGAGGATCACACCAAGGACTTTCGGGTCTTTCGGGCCGCCGAACAATTGCGCCTGCAACTCGACCCGGCCGGACAGCTCCGCAAGCACTTCGTTTTCCGGCGCCGAGACCAGAATCACCTCGGCATCAAGGCTTTTGGCCAAGTGCAGATTGACCCGCGCGGCATAGCTGGCGCTGCGCGTCGGCACCATGCCTTCGACGACCAGCACGTCTTTGCCAATGGCGGCCTGTTGATACAGGGTGATGATTTCTTCGAGCAACTCGTCGAGTTGCCCGTCGCCGAGCATGCGCTCAACGTGGGCCAGGCCCAGCGGCTGGGGCGGTTTGAGGCCATGGGTGCGCGCCACCAGTTCGGTAGAGCGCTCAGGGCCGGTGTCACCCGGATGCGGTTGGGCGATCGGCTTGAAGAAGCCGACTTTCAGCCCGGCTCGCTCAAGCGTACGCACCAGCCCGAGGCTGATGGAGGTCAGACCCACACCAAAATCGGTGGGTGCGATAAAAAAAGTTTGCATGGGAATTCTCTATGCAAGGGTGCAGGCCCATGTCTGGCCGACTACTGAAATTCAGTCGCCAAGGTTATCGCTAACCGGGCCTTGTGCGCACCAACCGCAGGCAAAGGGTTGACCTGTTTTTTCAATACGTTGCGCCGCATCCATGACCCAGGCGCGGGATTGCCACGGCGGCTGATGGCGTAGATGCTGGGTGTGGCCACAGGAAAGCTCGACGACCCAATGGCCCTCTTCATCCTGATGGAAGCCTGTGATCGTCGAAACCCGTTTGTCCGGGTTGTGTTCGCTTTCGCGCGATTGCTTCGCTAAACTTGGCCTTTCTATATTCTTCTGCAAAAGGTCTCGCCCCATGCTGATCGCCGCCAATAAGGCTGTCTCCATCGACTATACCCTGACCAACGACGCTGGTGAGGTCATCGACAGCTCCGCCGGCGGCGCTCCGCTGGTTTACCTGCAAGGCGCAGGCAACATCATCCCGGGCCTGGAAAAAGCTCTGGAAGGCAAAGCGGTCGGTGACGAACTGCAAGTTGCCGTTGAACCGGAAGACGCTTACGGCGAATACGCCGCCGAGCTGGTCAGCACCCTGAGCCGCAGCATGTTCGAAGGCGTTGACGAGCTGGAAGTCGGCATGCAGTTCCACGCTTCGGCGCCGGACGGCCAGATGCAGATCGTCACCATTCGTGACCTGGACGGCGACGACGTAACTGTCGACGGCAACCACCCACTGGCTGGTCAGCGTCTGAACTTCCAAGTGAAGATCGTTGATATCCGTGATGCCAGCCAGGAAGAAATCGCTCATGGTCACGTCCATGGCGAAGGTGGCCATCACCACTGATTTTCTGCGCTAAGCTTCGAGTACTGGAGAGGCGCCTGTGGGCGCCTTTTTAGTCCGCGGCTGTCCTTGGTGGCCTCGCCAAGTGGCTGTTTCGAGTAGAACACCGGAATCCTGGAGTACGTCATGAGTGCTTTTCACGACCTTAAGTTGACAGCCCTGGATGGTCAGGAGCTACCGCTGGCGCCGTTCAAGGGCCAAGTCGTGCTGGTGGTCAACGTCGCCTCCAAATGCGGCTTGACCCCTCAGTACGCGGCACTGGAAAACCTCTATCAGCAGTTCAAAGACAAAGGCTTCAGCGTGCTGGGCCTGCCGTGCAACCAGTTTGCCGGTCAGGAACCAGGCTCGGAAAAAGAAATCCAGGAATTCTGCAGCCTCAATTATGGCGTGACGTTTCCGCTGGCGAGCAAACTGGAAGTCAACGGTCACGAACGGCATCAGTTGTACCGCTTGCTGGCGGGCGAGGGCGCCGAGTTTCCCGGTGATATCACCTGGAATTTCGAGAAATTCCTGCTCGGCAAGGATGGCCGGGTGCTGGCGCGGTTCTCGCCGCGTACGGCGCCGGATGATCCGACTGTGATTGCCGCGATCGAAAAAGCGCTGAGCTGATCAAGCAAGATCAAAAGATCGCAGCCTTCGGCAGCTCCTACAGGTGACCTCAAACCCCGTGTAGGAGCTGCCGAAGGCTGCGATCTTTGCTTTTCAAGCTTTTAATCCTCAATCACCCAAATCAATAGTGCTGTTCAAAGGGCTCGCGCCTCCATATTATCGTCGTCATAAAGTCATCTCTGTGGAGCCTCTCGATGCCCGTTCAAGCCTTGTTCAAACCGTTCCACCTCGGTTCCCTCGAATTGCCGACCCGTGTGGTCATGGCGCCAATGACCCGCTCGTTCTCCCCAGGCGGCGTGCCCAATTCCAAAGTCATCGAATACTACCGCCGTCGCGCGGCCGCGGGCGTTGGTTTGATCATCACCGAAGGCACCACTGTCGATCATATTGCCTCCAACGGTTACCCGAACGTGCCGCAATTTTTCGGTGACGCGCCACTGGCCGGCTGGAAGAAAGTCGTCGACGCCGTACACGCCGAAGGCGGCAAGATCGTCCCGCAACTGTGGCACGTCGGCAGCGTCCGCCGCATCGGCACCGAGCCGGACGCCAGCGTGCCGGGTTATGGGCCGTCGGAAAAACTCAAGGACGGTCAGGTCGTGGTTCACGGCATGACCAAACAGGACATTCAGGATGTAATCGCCGCGTTCGCCCAGGCTGCGAAGGACGCGCAGAGCATCGGCATGGATGGCGTGGAAATCCACGGCGCCCACGGTTATCTGGTCGACCAGTTCTTCTGGGAAGGCAGCAACCAGCGCACCGACGAATACGGCGGTAGCCTGGCCAATCGTTCGCGTTTCGCCATCGAATTGATTCAAGCGGTGCGCGCGGCGGTCGGCGAAGGTTTCCCGATCATCTTCCGGTTCTCGCAATGGAAGCAGCAGGATTACACCGCACGCTTGGTGCAAACCCCCGAAGCGCTGGGTGAGTTTCTCAAGCCGCTATCGGACGCCGGCGTGGATATTTTCCACTGCTCGACGCGGCGTTTCTGGGAGCCGGAATTCGACGGCTCTGAGCTGAACCTGGCCGGCTGGACGCGCAAGCTGACTGGCAAGCCGACCATCACCGTTGGTAGCGTGGGCCTCGACGGCGAGTTCCTGCAGTTCATGGTCAACACCGACAAGGTTGCCCAGCCGGCCAGTCTGGAAAACCTGCTGGAGCGCCTGAATAAAGAGGAGTTCGATCTCGTGGCCGTGGGCCGTGCACTATTGGTCGATCCGGACTGGGCGCAGAAAGTCCGCGAGGGGCGAGAGCAGGATATTCTGCCGTTCAGCCGTGAGGCGTTGATGACGCTGGTTTAAATGTAGTACTCGCGGACGCTATCGCTGGCAAGCCAGCTCCCACAGGTTTCTCTGGTGTTCACAAAAGCTGTGTTCACCGCAGATCACCGTGGGAGCTGGCTTGCCAGCGATGGCGGCTTCAAAGTCAGCAATTGTTCAAGGTAATGTCTGCGCATTCGGGACAACCAACTCCCCCACACAAGCCCCACGCAAATGGCTCTCAAACTGCTCGATAACCGCCGCCCATCCCTGGCGACTCGCGTGTTGCCGCGCATTCAGCCGCACACAGCGTAATCTTTCATCCTCTTCCAATAACCACACCGCCGCCTCGCAGAACGCCTGTTCATCACCCGGCATCGCCAACACGCCGCTGTAGCCGTGGCGAATGTGCTGCGCCGCCGCTGCCTGATCGTAAGCCACCACGCCCAGCCCGGAAGCCAACGCCTCCAGCACCACATTGCCGAACGTCTCAGTCATGCTTGGGAACAGAAACAGATCACCGGACGCATAATGCGCGGCTAACGTCTCGCCCCGCTGGGCGCCGCAGAAAATCGCTTCAGGCATTTCCTTTTCCAGCGCCAGCCGTTGCGGCCCGTCGCCGACCACGATCAGTTTCAGATTGCGCTGTGGATAAGTGCTGCGCAGCGTTTCAAAGCTGCGCTTGAGCAAGGGCAGATTTTTCTCCGGTGCGAGGCGTCCTACGTGAATCACGGCAATGTCGCGCTCGCTCAAACCCCATTGCTCGCGCAGTGCACTCAGCCGTTTGCTTGGGTGAAACAATTGGCTGTCCACTCCGCGCGACAACAACGCCAGCCGCTCGAAATGCCGCCGTTCCAGCTCCAGGTGCTGGCTGAGGCTGGGCACGAGGGTCATCGCCGAGCGGTTGTGAAACCAGCGCAAGTAATGGGTGAGCATCCGCGTCAGCAGGCCGAAACCGTACTGACTGGTGTATTGCTGAAAGTTGGTATGAAAGCCGCTCACCACGGCAATTTTCAAGCGCCGCGCTGCGCGTAACGCCGACAACCCCAGCGGCCCTTCGGTGGCGATGTACAGTACATCGGGACGCTGGCGTTTCCAGCGGCGCAGCAGTTTGTGCATTGACGACTGCCCCCATTGCAGCCCCGGATACCCCGGCAACGGCCAGCCACGACACAGCAACACGGCGTCATCTTCACTGCGCTGCGGATCAATCGCCTGACGCGGGCGCACCAGATCCACTTCATGCCCGCGCGCGCGCAAGCCATCGCACAAGCGGCCAAGGGTGTTGGCCACGCCGTTGATTTCCGGTGGGAAGGTTTCGCTGATGAGGGTGATGCGCAGAGCTGTCGTCATGGCCTCAGTGTCGACTGAGGCCGTGTCGTCGTTATGACGCTCGGATGATGGATTTGTGACGCGCTCAGCGCTCGATCAACAGGTTCTCGGCGCCACGCTCACGTACCCAGAATAACGTCGCCCCGGCCACCGCAGCCGGCATCATCAGGATGTTGACCACCGGAATCAGCAGCACCAGATAGACGATCCCGCCAAAACTCATGCTCTGCCAGCGCTTTTGACGCAACCAGGCGAGCATCTCGTTCCAGCCGAGTTTGTGGTTGTCCGCCGGGTAGTCGATGTACTGGATCGCCATCATCCACACGCCGAACAAAAGCCACAGCGGCGCGGCGACGATATTCACTACCGGGATGAACGAGAGGATAAACAAACCGATGGCACGGGGCAGGAAGTAGCCCAGCTTGCGCATTTCCCGGGCAAAAGTACGCGGAACCATTGCGATCAATTCGCCCCAGCTGAAGGCCGGGAAGTCATCCGTGCCACGCACCACCACCTCGACTTTTTCCGCGAGGAAACCGTTGAACGGCGCGGCGATGACATTGGCGAGCAGGGTGAAGGTAAAAAACACCATCAGCGCCACTAGCACCACGAATAATGGCCAGAGGATGTAACTCAGGAAACTCAGCCATTCAGGCAGCGATGGCATCAGGGTATCGACCCACAGGCTGAACTGGTAGCCGGCCAGATAGATCAAACCGACGAACAGCACCAGGTTGATCGCCAGCGGCAGCAACACGAACAGGCGCAGGCCGGGACTCAAGACCAGTTTGAGACCTTCACGCAGGTATTGCGGGCCGGACAGAACAGGGGCGGGCATAAGGTGCTCCGAACAAGGGAAAACGCGCCGACCTTACCGACTTTGCCACGGCGGCGAAAGCGCAGCAGAGCGATCGACATTCACTGTAACAAAGACGTCCAGCTCGTCAGTGTCTGGGCATAGAAGCCACCTATGAGCTGGATTGTTAAACCGTATTTCCTTAATCTTGCCCCCCTCGATACGCTGCACCCAACTTTTTACAGGACTGTCGAGTTCAAGCCTTCCCCAAGGTTTCCACGGTCCTTTTTTATTCCCGCCGGCAGTCCGGCGATCCGAGCCCGTTTTTCGGCCCGGTCAACAGGAGCAGGTCATGTCTGAAGTCCGTCATTCGCGAGTGATTATTCTCGGTTCCGGCCCTGCCGGTTACAGCGCTGCGGTATATGCGGCCCGTGCCAACCTCAAGCCACTGCTGATCACCGGCATGCAGGCTGGCGGTCAGCTGACCACCACCACCGAAGTCGACAACTGGCCGGGCGACGTGCACGGCCTGACCGGTCCAGTGCTGATGGAGCGGATGCGCGAGCACGCCGAGCGCTTTGAAACCGAAATCGTCTTCGACCACATCAACGCTGTGGACTTCGCGGCCAAGCCGTACACCCTGACCGGCGACAGCGCCGTGTACACCTGTGACGCGCTGATCATCGCCACCGGCGCCAGCGCTCGCTACCTTGGCCTGCCTTCGGAAGAAGCGTTCATGGGCAAAGGCGTGTCGGCCTGCGCCACTTGCGACGGTTTCTTCTACCGTAACAAACCAGTCGCCGTGGTTGGCGGTGGCAACACCGCCGTCGAAGAAGCGCTGTACCTGGCGAACATCGCCAGCACCGTGACCCTGATCCACCGCCGCGAAACCTTCCGCGCCGAGAAGATCCTGATCGACAAGCTCAACGCCCGTGTAGCCGAAGGCAAGATCATCCTCAAGTTGAACGCCAACCTCGACGAAGTCCTGGGCGACAACATGGGCGTGACCGGTGCGCGCTTGCGCAACAACGATGGCAGCTTCGACGAAATCAAAGTCGACGGTGTGTTCATCGCCATCGGCCACACCCCGAACACTTCGCTGTTCGAAGGCCAGTTGACCCTCAAAGACGGTTACCTGGTGGTACACGGCGGTCGTGAAGGCAACGCCACCGCGACCAGCGTTGAAGGCATCTTCGCCGCCGGTGACGTGGCTGACCACGTTTACCGTCAAGCCATCACCTCGGCCGGCGCCGGCTGCATGGCGGCACTGGACACCGAGCGTTACCTGGATGGTCTGCAGAACGCTTCGTTCTAAATCGCAGACACAAAAAAACCGGCCAGATTGGCCGGTTTTTTTTGCAAATCAAAAGATCGCAGCCTGCGGCAGCTCCTACAAGGGTTTGATCGTTCCCACGCTCTGCGTGGGAATGCCTCATCTGGACGCTCTGCGCCCGTTGGGACGCGGAGCGTCCCCGGCTGCATTCCCACGCGGAGCGTGGGAACGATCAGATCAGGGTAGGAGCTGCCGAAGGCTGCGATCTTTTGATCTTGAATCAGCGGCGGGTCAGCGGTTGGGCGGTGAACTTCACACCGGCCAGGCCATGCTTGATCAGCGCACGGATATTGCCGTGATCGCTGCCCTCAGGCGTCGCAACCACCGCGCGGTAGTGCTCACCGAACGCCAGTAGCGCTTCGTCATCGCTCAGACCTTCCAGCAGCGCCAGGCCCAGAGTCTTGCACGAACCTTCGTTCTGCCCGGCGGCATTCTCCACGCCGCCATTGTTGAAAGCTTGCGGCTGATAATCGTAGCCGGCGGCAATGAACGCCAGGGTGTCGGCGAAAGCGTGTTCACCGCTTTTCAGGCTGGCGCGCAAAGTGTTCAGATCACTCATGGGTTTTTCCTTTGGCGAAGGCTGCTTGTTGGTCAGCGCTGGCTTCTTGCTGAAATTGGGCTTTCCACTCGGCGTAAGGCATGCCGTAAACCACTTCACGGGCGTCGTCCAGGCTGACGTCGATCTGGCGTGCGTCCGCTTCGGCCTTGTACCACTTCGACAGACAGTTGCGACAAAACCCCGCGAGGTTCATCAGGTCAATGTTCTGCACATCCTTGCGGCTGTCCAGATGGGCGACCAGCCGACGAAAAGCGGCGGCTTCGAGTTCGAGGCGTTGTTGATCAGTCATGGGAGTCTCTGCGAGACAGCTCTGAGCGGCGAGCTTCAAGCTGCAAGATGGGTGGCGGTGATACGAAGTTTACAGCTTGCCGCTTGAAGCTTGAAGCTAGCGGCTCGCTGCAAGCGTAATCGATACCGACTCGGCAAAGCGCAGCGCGTGCGGTTTATCGACTTCTACTTCGGCATACAGCACCGATTCGTTGGTCATCACCAGATCCAGCAGTTCCTGGGTCAAACGTTCGAGCAGCGCGAAGCGATTGCCTTCGACGTGGGCGATGATCGCCTTGGTGATCGTGCGGTAATTGAGCGCGTGATCGATATCGTTGTCACGCACCGCTTCCTGCGCGGCATACAGGATGGTCAGGTTGATCAACACGTCCTGCTTATTGAGGATCTCGTCCTCGTTGATCCCGATAAAGGTGCGCAAGCGCAGATCCTTGACCCGGATGCGCGCCATTCCCGGTTGAAGTTGTGACATTTACTTGCTCCGTCCAATCAATTGCAGGAACTCCTGACGGGTGTTGCTCGACTCGCGAAAGGCGCCGAGCATGACCGAGGTGTTCATGGTCGAATTCTGTTTTTCCACGCCGCGCATCATCATGCACATGTGTCGTGCCTCGATGACCACGGCGACGCCGGCGGCAGCGGTGACCTGTTGTACCGCGTCGGCGATCTGCCGCGTGAGGTTTTCCTGAATCTGCAAACGACGGGCGAACATGTCCACCAGCCGCGCGATTTTCGACAACCCCAACACCTTCCCCGTCGGAATATAAGCCACATGGCCTTTGCCGATGAAGGGCAGCAGGTGATGTTCGCACAAAGAATACAACTCGATGTCGGCGACGATGATCATCTCGTCGTTGTCCGAGGCAAACAACGCGCCGTTAACGATCTCGTCGACGCTCTGTTCGTAGCCGCGACACAGGTATTGCATGGCCTTGGCGGCACGCACCGGAGTGTCGCGCAAGCCTTCGCGGTCAGGATCTTCACCGAGGCCAATGAGGATGTCGCGGTAATTCTCAGGCAGTGAGCGGGTCATGGACATCCTCGCGGGCAGGCGTTATTTGAGGTGCCGTCCTCCGTTGACGGTCAGGGTGGTGCCGGTGACATAGGGGTTGTCGAGCAGATAGCGCAGGCTCTGATAAATCACTTCGCTGCCCGGTTCGAAGCCCAGCGCGGATTTGGCCAGGGCCTTGGCGCGGTACGCTGCGTCGTCGTCGGCATTGAACAATAGCAGGGCCGGGGCGATGCCGTTGACCTTGATTGCCGGTGCGTAACGGGCGGCGAAAGACAGCGTCAGGCTGTCGAGTCCGGCCTTGGTCGCACAATAGCCGATGTGTTTGCTGCTGCCCTTGCGGGTGACGTCGTCGCTGATATGGATGATGTCGGCGGGGGTGGAGCCGCGCAATAGATCGGCGCAGTGCAGGTTGATCAGGTATGGCGCAAGCATATGCACAGTGAACAGGCGACTGAACGCCTCGGCTTGCTGCTCCGGCGTTTCTGCCAGCCATTCGGAAGCATTGTGGACAATGGCACGCAAACTGTCGGTATGGGTTTTCAGCTCAGTAATGAAGGCGAGAATCCCGGCTTCGCTGGAGAAATCGGCGAACAGGCCGAGAGCGCCGAGATCGCGCAGTGTCTGCACGCCTGGGCGTTCAGTGCGATAGGTGAAAATCAGGCGATGACCATCGTTGAGCAAACGCTGGGCGCAATGCAGACCGACACGCTGGCCGGCGCCGGTGATGAGGATCGGAGCTGCAGAATTGGACATGAACGGCTCGCGTCGCGGTGAGAGCAAAAACTATAACAGCGACGAGCCTGAAAAGATCGCAGCCTGCGGCAGCTCCTACCCTGGTCTGTGTTCAGTCCTGTAGGAGCTGACGAGTGCAACGAGGCTGCGATCTTTAATGTTTCTGAGGTGTCGCCGAAACAGGCAGGCGCACTGGCGTGCTGTTCAACCAGTTCGCCAACAGCCGCGTCGACAGTGGAATAAAGAAATAAACCATCAAGGGTGTAAGGCACGCCGTGCTGATCAATACACGTGGCAACAGCGCCATTTCAGCGAGCAACGGGCCTGAAACGAAGTTGAACAACAGCGATACCGGAAAAAATGCCAACCAGATCGCCACCGCCTGCTTCCAGCGCGGTGGACGTTGCCCGGCAGCGCCGAACCAGCCCTCGATGCCACTGACGCGATGCTCTTTCGGGTGCGCAAACAGATCGCTGCCACGACTCAGCCACGCCGTGCGTGAAGCCGAATGCTCCCACGCATGCAAAGTCTGCTCATCGACAAAGCGGAAAATGATCTGGAATTCATCATCGCCGGGCGGCGGCGCGAGTACGCCGGAGCCGAGATAACCGGGAAAGTCGGTGGCCAGTTGTTCGCCTTCGCGCAACCAGGCAATCAGATCCTGATAACGACCTTCAGCCACACGGCGTGCGACCATCAACGTGACGGGGGAAGTAGACATTGTGTATCTCCGCATTACGAACGCGTTATTCCGGGTAGGAATTTCGCCTGACGCCGGCCGGGGTAGTGGCCTGCGTTTTTCACCAAGCAAGGATTATTCCTGAATTTCGTGAATAAACCATAGGCTTTCGTCGCAAGATCCCCCCTTGAACTCCAATGGGTCATCGGGGTTAAAATGGATCCAATTATCCAGCAAGGAAGTTATCCCGCGATGCCTGCCACGACTGATGCTCTCCTTGTTCCGCAGGTCGCTTTCTCGCTCGAGCGTGAAGAGCTGTTTCCGATACGCGAAGTCGCGCGGTTGACGGGTATCAATCCGGTAACGTTGCGCGCTTGGGAGCGCCGCTACGGATTGATTCAGCCAACGCGCACCGTAAGTGGGCATCGGCTGTATTCGATGGCCGATATCGAGCGCGTCCGCAACATTGTCGAATGGATCGACCGCGGCGTGGCGGTGAGCAAGATCGGCAGGATTCTCGCCCGGACCGAACCGTTGAAAGCCCTGGCCCACATCATCTCCGACGATCTGGTGCAGGCCGATTACCAGCAATGGCAGCATCAGGTTCAGCGCGCTATCAGTTCATTCGACGATCAGGAACTGGATCGAGTCTATGCCCAGATATTTTCTTCTTATTCACTGGCCGTGGTGTTTCAGGACATTCTGATGCCGCTCTGGCGAGCATTGCTGCAGCGTCAGGACGCTTTCGGGCAGACCAGTGAATGGTTGTTTTTTGATGGCTTTCTGCGCGCACGCGTACTGCAACGGATTGTCGCGTTGCGCGGGGCGCAGCCGCGTAGAGTCGTGGTCAGCGCATTGGCCGGCCAGTGCCGCGAGCTGGAACTGTTGGTGGCGGCGCTGTTCTTGAGCAGCAGCGATTCGGGCGTCCGTGTGCTGACGACGGGGCAGCCGTTCGACGAATTGACATTGATTTGCGAGAAGACCAGGCCTGAGGCATTGGTACTGTTTTCCAACCACGCACCGAGCGCAGATTTGCCACGTCGTTTGCAGCGGCTGGCGTTGAGTCTCGATTGTCAGCTGCTATTGGCGGGGGACGCGGCCGATCTGGCACAAGAGAGTCTGGCGGACGGCCCGATCGGATGCATCGGCAATGAAGGGACGACGATGCGCCAACGCCTGATGCAGTTTCTCTCTGGCAAACTGGATACCTGACGATCAGGTATGCAGGGCAGGATGGGTCAGGCGATGTTGTTGCAGAATGAACTGACGCAGGCGTTCGGTCTCATCGACATCGGTCTGGCTGAGTTCGTAGGCGTAAAAACCCTGCTCGGTCTCGCGCTCGAAATTTCCGCGCAATGAAATCCGCTCATAGCCCGAAGGGCTGAACCACAACGCGAAATGTTTTGGCGGTTTGGTCTTGTTGCGCATTTCCAGCAAGACGCCTTTGTGCGAAACCTCGTGAACCCACATTACGCCGGGCTGGCCCTTGGCATTTTCCAGCGCCACCGGCTCTTCGAGCACCAGGCGCCATGGCCGCACCATCGGGCCATCTTCGTAAATGCTCGGGACCCCAAGGCGCAAATGCAGCGCATGAAACTCGTCTTCCACCAGGTGCAGCGGAAAAGTCATCTGCTGGTTTTCGAAATTGGCCTGAATGGTCACTTGCTCGTGAGCGGCGAGGCGCGTGAGCAAATCACGGATCTGCGAACCGCCGTTGACCAGCAGACTCGACGTTGCATCCCGCACGTTCAGTTGCGGGTTGTGCTGCATGGTCTGGATAAAATCCAGCTCATCCTGAGTGAGGAGGGCGTCGCGCTGCATGGCTAACTCAAAAGAAATAGTTACAAAGTCATTGGTGATTGTAGTTAATGACAATCGGTTCGCTGTTTTGTTTTAACCGTCCGTCGCTTTAAGTTTTGCCAGCTCGGCTTGCAGCGCTGCGACCTGCGCCTCGAGCTGCGAAATTCGCTGCTGTGCTTTGACCTGAGCGGACACATCCTTCTGTACACCGATGTAATACGTCATGCCGTCAGCATCGTTCTCCACCGTCGAAAGCGACAGTTCGTTCCAGAACGGCGTACCGTCCTTGCGGTAGTTGCGCAGGATTTCCCGGCACGATCCGTTGCTTTGCAGCACATGACGTATGCGCTGCAGAGCCGCCTGATCCCGGTCTCCCGCCTGCAGAAAGCGGCAATCCTGATAAAGAATTTCTTCACTGCTGTAACCCGTCAGCCGTTCGAACGCGGGGTTGACGTAAAGCAGGATGGAGTCGCGATCGCCTTCCTTTTCCGCAACAACTATTCCGTCGTTCGATGCATTGATCACCATTTGCAGCAGGTTGGCATTGATCATCTGTCAGTCTGTTCAGATTGGGGCGGTAGGCTCGCATTCTAGTTAAACCATAGGCGCTGTCTACTGGCCATTATCCGAAGATGAGATCCAATCGCAGCACTGCGGCTCGGGCTGCTACTATCGCCGTTCATTTTTTCAGTTTCAGGATCAGATTGATGAAAGTCGCCATCCTCTCCGGTTCGGTCTACGGCACCGCCGAAGAAGTCGCCCGTCACGCCCAGAATCTGTTGCAAGCCGCTGGCTTTGAAACCTTCTACAACTCCCGCGCCAGCCTCGCCGACCTTCAGGCTTTCGGCCCTGAAGCGTTGCTGGCCGTGACCTCGACCACCGGCATGGGCGAATTGCCGGACAACCTGCAACCGCTGTATTCGACCCTGCGCGACCAGTTGCCCGCGGCATGGCGCGGTTTGCTGGGGGCGGTCATTGCGTTGGGCGACGCCAGCTACGGCGACACTTTTTGCGGCGGCGGTGAGCAGATACGCGAGTTGTTCGGCGAACTCGGTGTGCGCGAAGTGCTGGAAATGCTGCGCATCGATGCCAGCGAAAGCGTCACCCCGGAAACCGACGCCGAGCCGTGGCTGGCGCAGCTGATCGATGCACTGAAGAGCTGATCGGCCGAACGTGGATCCAGGCTGTCTGCTCGGCTGACCCGGTCAGTCATCAAGCTGGCTGCGAATGCAACTACGCGATGGGCTGCGCGTGACTAGACTGGTCACGTGCAGAACAATAAGAACGCAGAGGTGCATACAGTGAGCGTAGCCCCCGTCCAATCGTCCCTTAATGTCAAAGACCAGGTCAGCGCTGCGGAATGGCAGACCCGTGTCGACCTCGCCGCTTGTTATCGTCTGGTTGCGCTGCATGGCTGGGACGATCTGATTTTTACCCATATTTCCGCCAAGGTGCCGGGCACTGAAGATTTCCTGATCAATCCGTTTGGGCTGATGTTCCATGAGATCACCGCCTCAAGCCTGGTCAAGGTCGATCAGGCCGGCCATAAGCTCATGGACAGCCCGTACGAAATCAACCCCGCCGGCTACACCATCCACAGCGCCGTACATGAAGTGCGGCACGATGTGGTTTGCGTGCTGCATACGCATACCGCTTCCGGTGTTGCGGTGTCGGCGCAAAAACAGGGCGTGTTACCGATCAGCCAGCAGTCGCTGTTCGTGCTGTCGAGTCTGGCTTATCACGCCTATGAAGGTGTTGCGCTCAATCATGAAGAAAAGGCGCGTTTGCAAGCCGATCTCGGCGACAACAACTTCCTCATGCTGCACAACCACGGTCTGCTGACCTGTGGCGGCACCATCGCTGACACCTTTCTCATGATGTTCACCTTCCAGCGCGCCTGTGACATTCAGGTCATGGCGCAAACCGGCGGTGCAGAGCTGATCGCTGTCGAACCGCACATTCTGGCTGGCGCCAAGGCGATGATCGCCGGCGTCACCAAAAGTGCCCAAGGCATGGGTGGCACGCTGGCCTGGCCAGCGTTGCTGCGCAAACTCGATAAACAAGACCCCGGATATAAACTCTGATGCCTCTTGCCGAGATCCCGTTGTGTGTCTGGCGCAAGCGCAGCCGGACGTTTGTCTTCCGTGGGCAGCCGATCCGTTACTGGACGGCAGGGCAGGGTGAGCCGCTGCTGCTGATCCATGGTTTCCCGACAGCCAGTTGGGACTGGCATTACCTCTGGCAACCGCTGGCCCAGCGTTATCGGGTGATCGCCTGCGACATGCTCGGTTTTGGCGATTCGGCCAAGCCGGTGGATCACACCTATAGCTTGCTGGAACAGGCCGATTTGCAGCAGGCACTGCTCGCGCATTTGCAAATCGAGCGGCCGGTGCACGTCCTGGCCCACGATTACGGTGACAGCGTCGCGCAGGAGTTACTCGCGCGGCATTACGAGGCGCGGATTGATGTCGCCAGTTGCGTATTTCTCAACGGTGGCCTGTTCCCGGAAACCCATCGTCCGCTGCTGATGCAAAAATTACTGCTGAGCCCGTTGGGCTGGATGATCGGTCGCGCGTTCACCCGCGATGCGCTGGTGAAAAGCTTTCGCCACATTTTCGGTCCGCAGACACGGCCAAGCGAAAGCGCTATGGATGACTTCTGGAGCCTTGTCGACAGCAATCGCGGGCAGCGAATCATGCACAAGCTGATCAGCTACATCCCCGAGCGCCGGGTGCAACGCGACCGTTGGGTGGCAGCGATGCAGCGCGGCGAAATTCCACTGCGGGTGATCGACGGGGAAGTCGACCCGATTTCGGGAGCGCACATGGTCGCGCGTTATCGCGAGTTGATCGCTGACGCGGACACGGTGCTGTTGCCGGGTATTGGTCACTACCCGCAGACTGAGGCGCCGGTGCAGGTGCTCAAGCATTATCTGGCGTTTCGCGAATGCCAGGTGTTGCCGCCACGTAAAGTGGCATGCTCCTGATATCAAGATCAAAAGAACGCAGCCCCCGCACCAATCCCTGTAGGAGCTGCCGCAGGCTGCGATCTTTTGATCTTTTGATCTTTTGATCTTTTGACTTACGCATCATCCCCCAACCTTATCGCACACCATTCAGCCTCAGCCGTGTTCGTTGTGACCGAAAGCCGCGTGCCTGACACTCGGGATCAATACTGGCCTGCTGGAGTTGTTGCGATGAATGAGTCTGTGCGTTTCGAAGATAAAGTCGTAATCGTCACTGGCGCGGGTGGCGGCCTCGGACGCGCGCACGCACTGCTGTTTGCCAGGCAGGGCGCGAAAGTGTTGGTCAACGATCTCGGCGGCTCGACTCAAGGCGAGGGCGCGAATGCCTCGGCTGCCGACCGCGTAGTCGCAGAAATTCGCGAGGCGGGTGGCATCGCCGAGGCCAATCACGACTCCGTCACCGATGGCGACAAACTGGTGCAGAACGCCCTCGATGCGTTCGGCCGTGTCGACGTGGTGGTCAACAACGCAGGCATTCTGCGCGACAAGACGTTTCACAAAATGGACGACGCCGATTGGGATCTGGTGTACCGCGTCCACGTCGAAGGCGCCTACAAAGTCACCCGCGCCGCATGGCCACATCTGCGCGAGCAAAATTACGGCCGTGTGATTTTCACCGCTTCGACCTCAGGCATCTACGGCAACTTCGGCCAGTCCAACTATGGCATGGCCAAGCTCGGCCTTTACGGACTGACTCGCACCCTGGCCATCGAAGGGCGCAAGAACAACATTTTCGTCAACGCCATCGCACCGACTGGCGGCACGCGCATGACCGAGGGCTTGATCCCGCCGCAAGTGTTCGAGCAACTCAAACCGGAACTGGTGAGCCCGTTGGTGGTGTATCTGGCCAGCGAGCAATGCCAGGAGACATCCGGGTTGTTCGAGGTCGGTGGCGGCTGGATGGGCAAGGTGCGCTGGGAACGCAGCCTGGGTGCCGGGTTCGATCCGCGCGAAGGCTTCTCGCCCGAGGATGTCGCGGCGCATTGGCAGCAGATCTGTGATTTCGAAGGCGCGGCGCATCCGAAGGACAATATTGAAGCGCTGAAGGAAATGATGGCGAATTTGCAGAAGTATTCGGTTTAAGGATCTTCAAGCCTCGCTGCCGTTTGAATACAGCGAGGCTTTTCCATTATTACGCTTACCGTTCGCAGTTATAAGATCCGGGCCATGGCGATCGGACTCTGGATTGGCGCATCCAAAAAATTTATCGATGGAAGCAAATGCCAAGCTCGCAGAGTCTCATTGCCTTACTTGTCGGACTCTATGCGTTGGATACTCGTAACGTGGCTCAGCATCTCGGCAAAGTGCTCCGCAGACCACTCTTTGCGGTCTGATACCTGGCCATCACCCAACTCGATCACACGTAATACGCCGTCAGACCTGAGCGCTACGTCTATCGAGAAAAAGGGACTGTCGATTAGTCGTGAACATTCGTTAACCAGATCGGGTACTTCACCGTTGACCCCATAGGTCTGCCCAAGAAGCACAAAGTAGCGACGCTCGGTATCTTCGAGATATTCCTCTCGTCGTCTGACGCATATACCGCCTTCAATCTGACCACGATATCGGCGCATAGCCTCAACAACCGGCCCTATGCATTCGGGCGTGTCTACCAGACTGCCTCCTCCCGTATTGAGCGACTTTACGTAGTCCTTGATGAAGTAGCCCGGCCAGTGCAAACCGTCCAGTGCCTGTTTGAAATTTGCGTCCCAGGGCAGCACCACCGTTTCGCTCGTGCAGGACACCAACAACGGATACCACTCTGGCAGGTGATGACAGTGTCGATATTGCGTGGCGCTGGTAAATTCAACGGCACCCTTGTCGCGCAGGTGGGCAACCAAAGCAGCATAGGCGTCGGGTGTCAGCATCCACCCCCGGTACAAAACCGCGTCACCGGGCGAGACAGGCGCAGACGTCCTGAACAAACCTGTTTCGAAATCTTCAAATGAGAACAACACAGCCTGCAATCCCGCAGCCACTACTGCGTCGAACTCTACAGCGTAATGTTCATCGGGACGTTTCTTGTCAAACGGGTCACTGGGATAGAGGAGGTGCATATCGCGTCCTATCGATGGGATGTTGCGGCTCAAATTTACCTGCGTCAGGGCTTTCTAAAAGTTCTTTCAGATATCCAGTATCAAGGTCTCGTTCCGGGGTTCGTATCAGCTGCAGTCTGGCGTCATTTGCACAGCGATTAACTTACAACAGCTTTCGAACGGACATATCTGCATCGATCGCCAGTAAAGACTTACGTGGCTGTATGAATAATCTCGAACGCGGGTGAATAGTCTGTCTAAGAACGGTAAGAGAGAGGTTTCCTACAGGTGGTGCGGAAACTGTCCTCGTCGAGATAAGGAAGCTAAGAAAACGACGCCCATAAAAAAGGCCGCTGCAAACGCAGCGGCCAAGGTAAGACGTTGGATCAAGGAGCTACAAATCAACGTCAGTGAACACCGGGGTGACGAACCGAGACTTTCGATTCCTCTGAAATCTGTCGCCAATCGCTTCAATGTCTTAGCGTAGTCGGCTTCTCGCTTTACGGCGTCTGCCGGGAAAGCGCGTTCAGAATAAGCGCTCGGATGCGTAGGAAACATCCCGATTCCGGACATGCACTGTTACGAGGCGTGCAACAGTTCCGCGCACTGATGTGCACCATGCGTAACGTTGATGGTGTGCCATCCAGACGATCCATGAATCGCGCCAGGCCCCGTACCGAGCGGGCATTCATCCTTTCGAGCGACAACACGAATACCTCCTTGGTGCGCTTATCGACCCGCTGGCACGGCAGTAGGGTGGGGCCTTCTGTCACTCACCGGGGAAGACGCATGACAAAAACAACAATGCGCGCCATCTTCACACCGCAGGCGCTGGCCGCTGCGGTGGCTTTGGGTTGCTGCGCTCAGGCGCACGCGGTTGCCTTCAACATCGGCGAAATCGAAGGCACCTTCGATTCCTCGCTTTCGGTCGGTGCCAGTTGGGGCCTGCGCGATGCCGACAATTCGCTGGTCGGCACGGTCAACAGTGGCACCGGGCAATCCTCGACCGGCGATGACGGACGTCTGAACTTCAAGAAAGGCGAGACGTTTTCGAAAATTTTCAAAGGCATTCACGACCTCGAACTCAAGTACGGCGATACCGGTGTATTCGTGCGCGGCAAGTACTGGTATGACTTCGAACTCAAGGACGAAGACCGTGAGTTCAAACAGATCAGCGACAGCGGCCGCAAGGAAGGCGCAAAGTCTTCCGGCGCGCAGATCCTCGATGCCTTCGTTTATCACAACTACGCCATCGCCGATCTGCCGGGCACCGTGCGTGCGGGCAAGCAGGTGGTGAGCTGGGGTGAAAGTACCTTCATCGGCAACTCGATCAACAGCATCAACCCGATCGACGTTTCGGCGTTCCGCCGCCCGGGCGCGGAGATCAAGGAAGGTCTGATCCCGGTAAACATGCTGTTCGGCTCGCAGACCCTGACGGACAAACTATCGGTCGAAGGTTTCTATCAACTGGAATGGGACCAGACCGTTCTCGACAACTGCGGCACGTTCTTCGGCGTCGATGTCGCGGCAGACGGCTGCAACAACGGCTACACCGTCGGCAGCCCGGCGGTGGCGCCACTGGTGCCGCTGACCACCGCGTTCGGCCAAGGCATCCAGGTGACGCGCGAAGGCGTGGTGATTCCGCGCGGCGGCGATCGTGATGCGCGTGATTCGGGGCAGTGGGGCACGGCGTTGCGCTGGCTGGGTGACGACACCGAGTACGGGCTCTATTTCATGAACTACCACAGCCGCACGCCAACGGTCGGCACCACGACGGCGGGCCTGTCGACGCTGGCGGCGTTGCCGGGACTGGTCGGTATCGCCAACGGCCTGGCGCCCGGCAGCGGTGCGGGGCTGGCGCAAAGCGTGATGCTTGGACGCGGCCAGTACTATCTGGAATATCCGGAAGACATCCGCCTGTACGGGGCGAGTTTCTCCACGACGCTGCCCACCGGCACCGCGTGGACCGGCGAAATCAGCTATCGCCCCAACGCCCCGGTACAGGTCAACACCAATGACCTGACGCTGGCGCTGGTCAATCCGATTGCCGGCGGTACTGCATCGCCGCTGGCGACTTCGCCGGGCGCCGACAACAAAGGTTATCGCCGCAAAGAAGTGACGCAAATCCAAAGCACTCTGACGCACTTCTTCGATCAGGTGTTGGGCGCAGAACGTCTGACTGTGGTCGGCGAAGCGGCGGTGGTGCACGTCGGCGGTCTGGAATCGCGCAGCCAGCTGCGTTACGGCCGCGATTCGGTGTACGGCCAGTATGGGTTCGGCGGCGATACCGACGGTTTTGTCACTTCCACGTCGTGGGGCTACCGCGCCCGGGCCATTCTCGATTACGGCAATGTGATCGGCGGGATCAACCTCAAGCCCAATCTGTCGTGGTCGCACGACGTCGCCGGCTATGGCCCCAACGGCCTGTTCAACGAAGGCGCGAAAGCGATCAGCGTCGGCGTCGATGCCGACTATCGCAATACCTACACCGCAAGCCTGAGTTACACCGACTTTTTCGGCGGTGACTACAACGTCCTCGAAGACCGTGACTTCGTGGCCCTGAGCTTCGGCGTGAACTTCTGATCTGCTCGAGAAGGATGACTGCAATGCGCAAAACGATTCTGCAATGTGGCGTGCTGGCCCTGAGTCTGCTGGCGGCCAATGTGATGGCGGCGGTGTCGCCGGACGAAGCCAACAAGCTCGGCACCAGCCTGACTCCGCTCGGGGCGGAGAAGGCGGGCAACGCTGACGGCTCGATCCCGGCCTGGACCGGTGGTCTGCCGAAAAACGCCGGGGCGGTGGACAGCAAAGGTTTTCTCGCCGACCCGTTCGCCAGTGAAAAACCGTTATTTACCATCACCGCCGCCAACGTCGACAAATACAAGGACAAGCTGTCCGACGGCCAGGTCGCCATGTTCAAGCGCTACCCGGAAACCTACAGGATTCCGGTCTATCCGACCCATCGCACGGTAGGCGCACCCGCGGACATCTACGAGTCGGCCAAGCGCAGCGCGCTCAATGTGACGTCGATCAATGATGGTAATGGCTTGGCCAATTTCACTGGCAACCGCTACTACGCGTTCCCGATTCCAAAGAACGGCGTCGAGGTGCTGTGGAACCACATCACCCGCTATCACGGTGGCAACCTCAAGCGCACCATCACCCAGGTGACTCCGCAAACCAACGGCAGCTATACGCCGATCCGCTTTGAGGAGGTGATCGCTGTACCGCAACTGATGAAGGATATCGATCCGGAAAAAGCCGCCAATGTGCTGACCTTTTTCAAACAATCGGTAACGGCCCCGGCGCGATTGGCCGGTAACGTGCTGCTGGTGCACGAAACCCTCGATCAGGTCAAAGAGCCGCGTCTGGCCTGGATCTACAACGCCGGCCAGCGCCGCGTGCGTCGCGCACCGCAAGTCGCCTATGACGGGCCGGGCACTGCCGCAGATGGCTTGCGTACCTCGGACAACTTCGACATGTTTTCCGGCGCGCCCGATCGCTACGACTGGAAACTGGTCGGCAAGAAGGAAATGTACATTCCGTACAACAGCTACAAACTCGATTCGCCAAGCCTGAAGTACGACGATGTGGTCAAGGCCGGGCACATCAATCAGGACCTGACCCGATACGAACTGCACCGCGTGTGGGAGGTGATCGGCACGGTCAAGCCGAGCGAGCGGCATATTTACGCCAAGCGTCACATGTACATCGACGAGGACAGCTGGCAAGTGGCGCTGGCCGATCATTACGACGGTCGCGGCCAATTATGGCGAGTCGCCGAAGGTCATGCGCAGTTCTACTACGATCACCAGGCGCAGGCTTACACGCTCGAGGCGCTCTACGACATCATCGCCGGCCGCTACATTGCCCTTGGCATGAAAAACGAAGAGAAGCGCAGCTTCGAATTCGGCTTCGAAGCCAAGGCGGCGGATTTCACCCCGTCGGCCCTGCGCACGGAAGGCGTTCGTTAAGTTTCGATCTATCGGCTGGACAAAAGGCGACCGCACGGTCGCTTTTTTTATGGACAGCAATCAGCGCTCTGAATACTCGTCAACAAGCGGATTGGAGAGGGCTAGGGTGACTGCACAACGATAATAAGGCTCACCCGATGACCGCCATGACTTTGTGCCAGGATCGCCCCGGATTTCTTCCCCGACTGTCCTCCCACCATCAGTTGCGTCCGCGCCTGAGCGAACCATTACTTGAGTCGGCGGCGCGGGTCAGGTTGATTTGCGCACCCGCTGGCAGCGGTAAAAGTGCGTTGCTGACCGAGTGCATGGGACAGGCGCCCACCGCGTGTGAGGTGCGCTGGTTGCCTTTGACTGGCGCAACATTGAGCCAAGGCGAATTCTGTCATCGACTGACGCAGACCTTGGGTCTGCCCGGGAACGTTGATACTACGTCATTGCTCTCGATCCTGGCGCAATGGTCAACACCGACGTGGCTGTTTATCGACGATTACTGTCGTCAGCCGGATCCGGCTCTGGACGCCTGGCTCGACCGCCTGCTGGCAGTCAGCAGTCCGGCGTTGATCTGGTGGATCGCTACGCGCCGACGTCCGCAATGCAATTGGCCGCGACTGTTGCTTGGCGATGAGTTGTACGAGTGCGAAAGCGCAACGTTAGCGTTGACGCCACTGGAAATCGCTGGCGCCCTGAGGCATCTGACCCCGGAGCAGGCCGGCAGCGTCGCCGCACGCATCGGCGAGCGCACCGGCGGTTGGTGCGCCGGTGTGCGGATGGCGCTGCTGCAAAAGTGTGACTGGTCACAAAGCATTCAGCCCCGGCAACGCGTCGACACGTTGCTCGATTATCTGCAGCACGAACTATTCAGCAGCCTCACGCCTGAGCTGACAGAGGCGTGGCGGGTGCTGGCGCATTTGCCGCGCTTCAATGCCGAACTGTGTGAGCATTTGTTCGGTGCGGGGGAAGGGGCGCAATACCTGCGCACGCTGCAAGAACTCGGCTGCTTTATCGAGCCATGGAACGATTCAGTGCATTGGTTGCAGATATTTGCGCCGCTGTCGCGGGTCATGCGTGACGAGCAATGGCCCTGCGCCCGGTCATGGCATCGACGGGCGTGCCAATGGTTCAGCGCTGCGCAGGATTGGCGCTCGGCGTTTGAGCAGGCGCTGTTGGCTGAAGAGTATGAGGCGGCGGTCAGTCTGTTGCAGTACTTCAGTTTCGAAAATCTGTTCGAAGAGCAAACCGTTGTGCTGTTGTTGCGTCTGCACGAGTGCCACGGCGAAGCATTGACCATGAGTACGCCGCAATTGGTCGGGTTGATCACTGCAGCGCTGCTGTTTGCCGGTCGATTCGAACAGGCCGCGCATTGCATCGAACAACTATCGCGCTTCATGCCCCAACCTACAGCCGCGCTCGAGCGGCAATTGATTGCTCGGTGGCAAACGTTGCAGGGCTGGTTGTTTCATCTTGAAGGCCGGATGAGTTGTGCTGAGGGACTCTTTAACGAGGCGCTGGATTCGCTCGATGGCGATAACTGGATTGCCCGGTTGATGTGTTTGTCCGGCTTGACTCAGCAGGCGCTGCTCAGAGGCGAGCTCGATGTGGCACACGCGCAGAATCGCCAGGCGTTATGTCTGGCACGGGCGCATGATTCGCTGGTTTTCGAAGCGCTGCTTGAACTCGATCACGCGCAAATACTCGAACAGCGCGGCGCGGCCTCTCGGGCGGAAAGTCTGTTGGCGGCGGTGCATGATCTGCTCGGCAGACTCTCTACCCCGCCGGCGCCGCTAATGGGACGGGTTGCGCTGCGACGCGGTCGTCTGGCTCTGAGTCAGGGATTGGATGATGTCGCGGCGAAGTTCTTTCGGTCGGGACTGGACGATTGCAAACGCAACCATGACAAGCGTGCGTTGTACGGATATCTGGGGCAGGCGCAACTGGCGGCTAATCAGGGGGATTTCGAAAACGCATTCGTCTGGCTGCGCGATGCGCAGCGATTGATGCAACAGCGACAGATCCCGGAAACGGTCTATCGCGGGGTGCTGTTACAGGTCAGCAGTGTGTTCTGGTTACAACAAGGACGTGCCGAGTTGGCAAGCGAGGCCATGAATCGTCTTCTGCGACACTATCAAGGTCCGGATGCAGTGCAGGCCCCGCCAGCGACAATCGAGTTGATTCCCCGGGTTGAATGCCTGTTGATGTTGGCGCAGGCGGCTTTATGTGCGGCCTGTAATGCGATTGCCCGTCTCAATGAATTATTGGCGGCTGCTGCACATTGCCGAATGCATGTTCTCGAAACCGACTTGTATCTGGCGTTGGCCGAGGTGGCTTACTTGCAGGGCGATCAGGATTCAGCGCGAAACTATTTGCAGCAAGGACTGCAACGGGTCAGTCAGTACAGGTTGTATCAGGCATTGCGCGAACTGACATTGCGCCGACCTGGGTTGCTGCCAGCACTCGATGACAAGATGTCACCAAACCATCCGACACCGGAATTGAGCGGTAGCGTTCTGCTTAGTCAGCGAGAGCTTGAAGTTTTACGGTTGATCGCCAAGGGTTATTCCAATCAACAGATTGCAGATGAGCTTTTTATCTCGCTACATACGGTAAAGACTCACGCGAGAAGGATACATGGAAAGTTGGGAGTGGAGCGAAGAACTCAGGCGGTGGCCAGTGCCAAGTTACTGGGGTTGAAACTCGATTGATATTATTGCTTTTATCCATGGATATCACTGTTTACTTGCCGGTCCGAGACGTTTGATAACTTTTAAACATGTGTGGTAACGGCTGTTTGATGTTCTTTGGAATCCAGCTTCGATAACTTTCGACTTTCAAGTGGCGCAGGGTCATTTGAATTCTGGAAGTGAGAAACTGATGATGAATTTTATAGAATATTATTCGGCTGTTCTGCCGGCATGGCTGTCTGGCGTCAGTGAGCAAAACCAGCAGCGTTATGCAGAGTTACTTCAGACCATGCAGGCTCAGGAAAGCCAGCGTGATCAGTTGCTCGGTAAAGCGGCATCGCTGAAGGCCTACGCCACTGAGCGGTGTAAAGAGTGGATCAATAGTGCGTTGGGTGTTGCGGCAGATCCGGAAAAAATCAACGTAACTTGCCGCTATCAGATCAAGGTCGGTCAACGAACTCTGGTCCAGGAAGACAAGCGCACGTTTGTAGAACTGGCGCTGTTCGGCCTGCATGATCGGGATCAGCGTTTCGATATGACCTTCGACGGTCAGGTCCCTTCGGGATTGTCCCGGTTGCGTGTGGAAAGCTGGTTGTCGAGCGTCGATCTTCGCTCGGAATTTTGGGACGTGCGTCAACAGGCTCTCAGTCACTACGACGTGGTAATGGCGCTGAGGGAAGTCTTGGGAGCGCGCACCGCCTACAGCCTGTTTGTCGCCAACCTGCAGGGCCATTTGGATCAACAACGTGTGAAGCTGGTTGAACGCTTCATGCAAGGCGACTGCAGTGTGTCGGCGTCACCCTTTGTGATCAATGGATACCGATTCGGCTTCAGGGACCTGATGGTCTTTCAGGAAAAGGCTGAGCCCTATGGCGGCTGCGCTCTATACGCTCCTGGTGCCCCGGAGGGGCGCGCCTGGACTCAGTTTCCCAATATTCGCGAACTTGAGTTTCACGTCGCTAGCTGGGTCAAAACGAAGCAAGGACTGGCCTATCTCATCGGGCAGGCGCATCCGACGGAGCGGCGCGCGCTGGAGAAATACGCGGCTATCCTGCGGCAACTTCCCAGCGCTTGGAAGGGTGCGACGCTCACCGAGTGGCCGATCTCGCCTGAGGGCATTCTTGTACAGGCAATTCTTCACCAGATTAACTGGGATCTGGCGCAGGAATCGCTAGCCCATCCTGCCGCTTATCGAAACGCGACGCGTGAGCTGCACCAATCGTTCTCCCGATTGAGCACCGAGTTGAAAGCGCTTTACACCGTTGGCACCCGCGAAGCCGGTTTAATTACTTATGAGCGGTTCTGCTACGACCTCATCAAGCATAAGATCGAAGACCTGTTGAGAACCTTCGGGAAAACAGTGCAGGTCAACCCCGATGAGATCCTTATTGATCTGAGTGAGAACGAACAGGTACCGCTCACTCAGTTGATAATCAAGGAAACGTCATTTTATGCTCATGAACGTGGCGGCGAAGTTATTGGAGTTTATCCCCGCTTTGTCGTGAGTGCGGAGCATCCGGCGCTGCCCGATCTGGATATACGTCAGCTGGCCAGCTGGTCGAGGACTTTACGTCCGGGCGAGCAATACATTGCCATGCTGCGTACCCACTACTTGAATAGTCAGCAACCGGATTACGATTTCAGGAAAGAGGTTCATTTCAAAGCCCGGCAAGCGGAAATGCATCACGCAGTACTGTCCAGTTTTTTCAGTGGAGTAATCACAAGTGGAGTGGCTGAGCAGTTGAGGATGTTGATAGCAGGTCTTAAAAAAGTGCCTGTTTCATACTTTCCACCGTTCGGAGAAACACCTTCCAGTGTGCAATACAGTGCGGTATTCAAATTTCATGTAAAAAGATGTCTTGTTGAAGGTGTGTATGTGTTCAGGCTGGTGAACAATCGCACCATTGATGAAATTCTCTACACTCCGGACGCACCGGACGGCGTCTATTTTCGCCCACTGAGTCAATTGTTCCAGTCGATAAAGGAGCATGGCCTGGGGCAGTATTTCTACAATCGGGTCAAATTCATTGATCAGCGGATCATGGGTACGTTCATCAATAATATTGAATATAGGAACATTACAGAAACACAGCCCGTCCTTGAGTTGAACAGTCGGGTGCTTGCGTTAGGCTCAAGTTACGATGAACGCATCGAACGAATCATTTCCGACGTGGATGCGCAAACTACCAGTCTCAACGAAATTATCAGCAGACTCGCTTATGACGCGGTGGTGTTAGCCTCAAGTGCCGTGAGTATGGTCATTCCGCCTGTTGGGCTGGCACTTACTTTGGTACAAATCACCAAAAACGTGCTGGATGGCGCCGAAGCCTACCGCTATGGCGATCGGGAATCGGCATTCAACAATTTCAAGGATGCCTTGCTCGATCTGGCATCGCTGGTGCCTGGCGGCAAGGAAGCGAGCAAGGCGCAAAAGACCTTGATCCAGCTCATGGGAGACAGCAAGGCGATCGCCGGTCTGGTTGCCTCCGCGACCGGCCAGTCCTTCGACTACGAACAGCTTTTGAAGCTACTCGAAGAAATTCTGCACGAGGAGCCAGCAGCCGACAGCAAAACGTTGTTGCTGTAACAATTCGGCCTGTCGCTGACTAGCGTTTCGGCAGCGCGTCGGCGCCAAACCCCATCCGCCAACTTACGGCCCGCGTCGCATCGAGTAATCGCTGCGCCGCAGGGCCGTTTTCGTCGGCATGAAACAGGGACGTCGGGCCGACGATGGTGAGCACCGCCGCGACCTGCCCGACCGCGTTGAACACCGGCGCGGACAACGCATCCACGCCCGGCATCAACAAGCCATGCACATGATGCAGGCCACGCTCGCGGATCTGCTCGCACAATGTGGTGTAGGTCTTTTCATCCTTCAGCGGATGACCGATCACGGCGATTTCCTGTTCGCGCAAATCAGCGGTTTCCCGGTTCGGCAGATAAGCGCTGAAGACCAGGCCGGTCGATGAACTGAGCAATGGCAACACCGAGCCCAGTTGCGTCACCACCGTCACGGCGCGCACGGCCGGTTCGATGTGCACGACGGTCGCGCCCTGGTTGCCCCACACCGCCAAAAAGCAGGTTTCGTTGAGTTCGTCGCGCAGTTCCGCCAATGGCAGGGCGGCGACTTTCAGCACGTCCATACTGTTGAGTGCCGCCAGACCCACGCGCAGCGCTTCGCGACCGAGTCCGTAATGGTTGGTGGCGGGATTCTGCTCGGCGAAGCCCGAAGCGATCAACGCCTGTAGATAGCGATGGACCTTGCTCGCCGGCATCTGCACGTGTTCGGCCAGGCGCGACAGCGAGGTCGAGGGTGACAATTCAGCCAGAGCCTTGAGGATGTCCGTGCCGACTTCCGCCGAGCGGACTTTCTGTTTGCCATTGCTGTCGCTGGGTTTTTCCATGATGCGGTCAGGTTCCGAAACGAATGGGCGTCTTTATAGCTTGACGCTGGATAGCGAGCAAATTACGTTATGCGTAATCAGATTACGATAATAACAACCCCGGCGTGTCGAGACCTCTGAGCCAGAGGAATGGGCCACGACCGACTCCCCGTTCAGGAGGCTCCATGAACCTCGATTCAACCGCGTCGGCGCTGGTTTATCAGTCCGGCTTCGGCAACGAATTCAGCACCGAAGCGTTGCCCGGTGCGCTGCCCGTTGGCCAGAACGCCCCGCAAAAAGCGCCATACGGCCTCTACACCGAATTGTTTTCCGGGACCGCATTCACCATGCCGCGCAGCGAAGCACGGCGCACCTGGATGTACCGGATTCATCCGTCGGCCAATCATCCGGCATTCGTCAAACAGGAACGGCAACTGGCCGGTGGCCCGCTGGGTGAAGTGACGCCGAATCGCCTGCGCTGGAATCCGCTGGAGCTGCCCACCGAGCCGACGGATTTCATCGACGGACTGGTCAGCATGGTGGCCAACGCGAGCGCAGAAAAACCGTCCGGGATCAGCATTTACAACTATGCCGCCAACCGTTCGATGGAGCGGGTTTTCTTCAATGCGGACGGCGAATTGTTGCTGGTACCGCAGCTCGGCCGTCTGCGCATTGCCACGGAATTGGGTGTGCTCGAAGTGGCGCCGCTGGAAATCGTGGTGCTGCCGCGCGGCCTGAAGTTTCGCGTCGAACTGCTTGACCCGCAGGCGCGCGGTTATGTTGCCGAAAATCACGGCGCGCCGCTGCGGCTGCCGGACCTGGGGCCGATCGGCAGCAATGGCCTGGCCAACCCACGGGACTTTCTGGCCCCGGTTGCGGCCTATGAAAACCTTCAGCAACCGACCACGCTGGTGCAGAAGTTTCTCGGCCAGTTGTGGGCCACCGAGCTCAACCATTCGCCGCTGAACGTGGTTGCCTGGCACGGCAACAACGTTCCGTATAAGTACGATCTGCGTCGCTTCAACACCATCGGTACGGTCAGTTTCGATCACCCGGATCCGTCGATCTTCACCGTGCTGGCTTCGCCGACCAGCGTACACGGCCTGGCCAACCTCGACTTTGTAATCTTCCCGCCACGCTGGATGGTCGCTGAAAACACTTTCCGGCCGCCGTGGTTCCACCGCAACCTGATGAACGAATTCATGGGCCTCATCCAGGGCGAATACGACGCCAAGGCCGAAGGCTTCGTACCCGGCGGAGCCTCTCTGCACAGTTGCATGAGCGCCCACGGCCCGGATGGCGAGACCTGCACCAAGGCGATCAACGCTGATCTCAAACCAGTGAAGATCGATAACACCATGGCCTTCATGTTCGAAACCAGCCAAGTGTTGCGGCCAAGCCGCTTCGCCCTCGACTGCCCGCAATTGCAATCCAGTTACGACGCCTGCTGGGCCACGCTGCCCGCCACGTTTGACCCGACCCGGAGATAACCCATGACGCAAAATTCGATCACCCGCAGTTGGGTCGCTTCGGCCAATGGCCATGCGGATTTCCCGTTGCAGAACTTGCCGCTGGGCGTATTCAGCCTGAACGGTTCAGCGCCGCGCGCCGGCGTGGCGATTGGCGAGCACATTTTCGACCTGCAAGTCGCGCTTGAGGCCGGTGTGTTCGATGGCCTGGCGCGCAGTGCCGTGGAAGCGATGCACGGCGGTCAGTTGAACGCCTTCTTCGAGCTCGGTCGTCCTGCGCGGGTGGCTTTGCGTGAGCGGCTGCTGGAGCTGTTCAGTGAAGGCAGCACCTTGCGCGGCAACATCGAGGCGCAAGGCGCGACTGTGCTGCCGCTGGCCGCCGATTGCCAGATGCATTTGCCGGCGCGGATCAGTGACTACACCGACTTCTATGTTGGCATCGAGCACGCGCAGAACGTCGGCAAGCTGTTCCGCCCGGATAATCCGCTGCTGCCCAACTACAAGCATGTACCGATCGGCTATCACGGTCGCGCCTCCACCGTGCGTGCGTCCGGCACCGATGTGCGGCGTCCGAAAGGCCAAACCCTGCCTGCCGGTGCGAGCGAGCCGACGTTTGGTCCGTGCGCACGGTTGGATTACGAACTGGAGCTGGGTATCTGGATCGGGCAGGGCAACGAAATGGGGGAGCCGATCGCCATCGGTGATGCCGCCGAACACATCGCCGGTTTTTGTCTGCTCAACGACTGGTCGGCGCGCGATATCCAGGCTTGGGAATACCAGCCACTTGGGCCGTTCCTGTCGAAAAGTTTCATTACCAGTGTTTCGCCATGGGTGGTGACGGCCGAAGCGCTGGCGCCATTCCGTACCGCACAGCCGGCGCGGCCTGATGGTGATCCGCAACCGCTGCCATATCTGTTCGACAAGCGCGATCAGGACGCTGGCGCGTTCGACATCGAGCTGGAAGTGTTGCTGCTCACCGAAACCATGCGCGAGCGGAACCTGCCGGCTCATCGGCTGACCCTGAGCAACACCCGCCATATGTATTGGACGGTTGCGCAAATGGTCGCCCACCACAGCGTCAACGGTTGCCAGTTGCAGGCCGGTGACCTGTTTGGCTCGGGCACTTTGTCCGGTCCGGAAAACGGTCAGTTCGGCAGTTTGCTGGAAATCACTGAGGGGGGTAAAAAGCCGATCGAACTGGCGTCTGGCGAGGTGCGCAAATTCCTCGAAGATGGCGATGAAATCATCCTGCGCGCCCGCTGTGTTCGTGACGGGTTTGCCTCGATCGGCTTCGGCGAATGTCGCGGCACCGTGGTCGCGGCACGCTGACGGGAGCGGTTCATGGATCTTTATACCTATTACCGTTCCACTTCGTCGTACCGGGTACGGATTGCGCTGGCGTTGAAGGGCCTCGACTACCAGGCACTGCCGGTAAACCTGATTGCGCCGCCGGGTGGCGAGCATCGTCAGGCCGGCTATCTGGCGATCAATCCCCAGGGGCGGGTGCCGGTCTTGCGCACCGACGACGGAGCGTTGCTGATCCAGTCGCCGGCGATCATCGAGTATCTGGAAGAATGTTATCCACAGGTGCCGTTGCTGCCGGAAGACCTCGTTGCCCGTGCTCAGGTGCGCGGCGTGGCGGCGGTGATCGGCTGCGATGTGCATCCGTTGCATAATGTCAGCGTCCTCAACCGCCTGCGTCAATCGGGGTACGAGGAAACTCAGGTGGTGGAGTGGATCAGTCACTGGATCAGCCAAGGGCTGACGACGGTGGAGCAACTGATCGGTGACAGTGGTTTCTGTTTCGGCGAGTGGCCATGTGTGGCGGACGTGTACCTGATTCCGCAGCTGTACGCGGCGGAACGTTTCAACGTCAGCCTCGACGCCTATCCGCGGATTTGCCGCGTCGCCGCGCTCGCGGCGCAACACCCGGCCTTTATCAACGCCCATCCCGCCAACCAGCCCGACACCCCGTAAAAACCTGTGGGTGCGAGCCTGCTCGCGAAGAACGATGACGCGGTCCGCCAGAGCGACTGCGCCGTCCGCTTCGCGAGCAGGCTCGCTCCCACTGGCTCGGGCTGTGTTCCGAAACGTATTTCAGTGGACGACGGAGTTGGGTGGCAAGTGGCCGAGGCGTTCGGTCAGGCGCAAGCGCTGGATTGGATCGTCACTGAGCAACAGCGCATGCTCGAGGTCGAAGCGCTCGGCATTCGGGCAATCGAGCCGCTGGTACAGGCTGGCGCGGGCCAGATAATCGGCGGCGCCGGCATCACCCAGTTCGAGCACGCGTTCGGCGTCGATCAACGCAGCGATAAAATCATCATGCGTCAGGTGCAGTTGGCGCAAATTGCGCGACAAGCGCTGGAGCATCTGCTTCGGTGTGGCGGTCAGCAAATGTTCGGCGCTGAGCTTCATGTTCGGCCCGTATTGACGCTGCAACAGTTCGCGGCAGTCATTGGGATACAAGCGCCGGCCGCCGCACGGGTCCAGCAGGTGATCGGCGCCGGGCACCCGCAGCAGGAAGTGCCCGGGGAAATTGACGCCGACCAACGGAATCTCCAGACCTCGCGCCAACTCCAGAGCGATCAGAGCCAGTGCCAACGGCTGGCCGCGCCGCGACTGCAACACTTTCGGCAACAACGCAGCCTGCGGACGCAGCGGCAAAAAATCGTCCTGGGCAAATCCCAGATCGGTCATGCGCCGCAACAACGGCTGCGCCAGTTCACTCACCGGCAGCATCGGCAAGCCATAGCTGACTCGTCGTTGCAGATCCTCGAATTCGTGCATCAAGGCTTCGACATCGAGCGCTTTTTCGTGCTCGGCCGCCATCCACAGCGCGGCCTCGAACAGCGCGGGCGGGGAACGGTGCAGACATTCGAAAAAACGTTGACGCGGGCTCATCGAAATCTCCGGCGAATGCCTCGTTTTAGCCCCGTCCGTGGGATTCGTCCAGTGCCGCCTGCAAGCGCGTCCGGTTATGCCGCGAAGCGGTTGTCCTGATGAGTGCTTATTCCGGTGCGCTCCAGCAATTTTCAGGCGCAGGCCTATACTGGCGTTCTACAAGAAGTGATTCGGGAGCCTGTCGATGTTCGCTCTCATGCAAAGCACTCGCCTGGAATCGCTGCACCTTAGCGTCGACCCGGTTTCCGGGTTGAAGGCGGTTATTGCCATTCATAACAGTCGCCTCGGGCCAGCTCTGGGCGGATGTCGTTATCTTGCCTACCACAATGACGAATCTGCGGTCGCCGACGCCATTCGCCTTGCTCAGGGCATGAGTTACAAAGCGGCGCTTGCCGGACTCGAACAGGGCGGCGGGGTGGCGGTGATCGTGCGTCCGGTGCACGTGGAAAACCGCGCGGCGCTGTTCGAAGCCTTCGGCCGCTGCATTGAGCAGCTCGACGGTCGCTACATCACCGCCATCGACAGCGGCACCTCGGTGGCAGACATGGATTGCATCGCCCAGCAGACCCAACATGTCACCAGCACCACATCGGCAGGCGACCCGGCGCCGCATGCCGCGATGGGCGTGTTCACCGGTATTCGCGCGACAGCCATGGCACGTTTGGGCAGCGATAATCTGGAAGGTTTGCGGGTGGCGATTCAAGGGCTGGGCAACGTCGGTTTTGCCTTGGCCGAGCAACTGCATGCCGCCGGCGCCGAACTGCTGGTCAGTGACATCGACCACGGCAAGGTGCAACTGGCGATGGAACAACTCAACGCCCACCCCATTGCCAACGACTCGCTGCTGAGTACGCCGTGCGACATTCTCGCGCCTTGTGGTCTGGGCGGTGTTCTCAGCAGCCATTCCGTCTCGCAACTGCGCTGCTCGGCAGTGGCGGGGTCGGCAAACAATCAACTGACGCACCTGGACGTGGCTGATCAACTGGAGCGACGCGGAATTCTGTATGCGCCGGATTATGTGATCAACGCCGGAGGGCTGATTTACGTGTCGTTGAAACATCGTGGCGAAGAACTGCCGACGATTACCGCGCATCTGTCGAAAATCAGCTCGCGGCTGACCGAAGTGTTCGCCCATGCCCAGGCAGAGAAACGTTCGCCGGCGCGGGTCGCAGATGAACTGGCGGAAAAGGTTTTGTATCGCTGAAAAAACAAAAAATCGTCCAACCGCGACCAGCGATTGAACGATCTTTTGATGAGGGCGCCGATTACTTCGGCGCTTTCGCTGCTTTGGCTGGCTTCGCCGGCGCCTCTTCAGGCTCTGCTGCTTGCTGTTCCTCGACAGGTTCAACCGGCGCGTTGAGCAATTCGCTCAGAGCGTCCGGCTGACTCTTGAACGCCCGGGCGAACACTTCGCGGTTCTTCGCCATGTAGATCCCGGCTTCTTCCACCTGCTGTTCGGTCAACGACGGAACGGCTTTTTGCAGCACATCGGCCAGATATTCGGCCAGTTCGAGCATTTTGTCATGACGGTCAGCTTCGGCTTTATCCATGAACAAGCGCTCCAGATCTCGGCTGCTGCGGTATACCACTTCGACGGCCATTCACCACCTCACATGCCTTCACATTAAGTTGTCTTGACGACTACTGTATCCATATACAGCGAAAAGGATAAGCGAATCCCTGCGCCATGGGTAGTGGCTTTTCAATGTAGACCGGATTTTGCGTTTGTCAGGCCGTCGCTTCGTAGCCTTACGCGAGCAAGCTCGCTCCCGCAAAAACAGTGCCGTGCCGCAAGCCTGCGACCAAACGTCACGGCGCGGGATTAGCGGCGGATCGCAATGATGCGTGGCCCTGAACCTGCATGAAAACCGGGGCAAAAGGGCGCGTGCGCAAAACCGTCACGTCCGATACGCATCATCCGCCCGAAACGGGCTAAGGAAATTCATCTTGAAAATCAACTGGGCCGAGAAATTACGGCAAAACGTGCATCAGCTGGCCGAGTCACTGGGCAACCTGTTCGTTGAAACCTTCCATTACCTGGCACTGTTCGCCATCGGCGCGGTGACGGCGTGGGCGGCGGTGATGGAATTTCTCGGCATGCTTGAAGAAGGCCATATCAAGATCGATGACATTCTGTTGCTGTTCATCTATCTGGAGCTGGGGGCGATGGTCGGGATTTACTTCAAGACCAACCACATGCCCGTGCGCTTTCTGATTTACGTGGCGATTACCGCGCTGACCCGTTTGCTGATTTCCAATGTATCGCACCACAACCCGCCGGACATGGGCATCATCTACCTGTGCGGCGGGATTCTGTTGCTGGCATTTGCGATCCTGGTGGTGCGTTACGCTTCGTCGCAATTTCCATCAGTGAAGATCGAGAAACCACAGCGCACGCTCGGTACGGGGTCGAGCGAGCATCCGGAAGTGGAGAAGGGCGAACTTTAAAGCCCTGCCGCCTGACCGGGCTGGCTTTTGACGCGTGGCGGTGGCGGGGTAAGTCCTGCGCCGCTGGTCATGGCTTCGAGTATCGTCATGGCGCTGTGCCCCTGTTCGATGGCAATACCAAACTGGATGCTCTGCACCAGTCGCTTCAACCGCGCTGGATCGTTGCGCTGCTCAGCGCTGATCATGCGTTTGGCGACGATTCGCCCAGCATTGGACAGGGTCAGCATGATGCTGCCGTCCAGGCCCTGAATGCTCAGATTGATCTGATAGTCCGGCGCGAATGCATCGGTAATGATTTGAAATGGGTTGTCCATGATGCGTCACCGCCTGATTGAACGTGCAGTTGTTGACCGGCCATGATCCGATTTGGTTCGCCGAATCTGATCACCGGCCATTCCATGGCCATATCGCCATTACGCTTCTTGTGTGGCTTGCGCATGTGATGTAGCAAGGGCTGTGCCGGGAAAGTTGTCGGACAATGATCACGGCACCAAACGAAAAAGGCGGGCCTTGCGGCGCGCCTTTTTTTGGCCTGTTTCAGGGCAGGAATGAATAGATGATCGCTGACAGTGCAATCAGGCCGATCAGCACCACGAATACGTTCGACGCGTGTCCCGAATACTGGCGCAAGGCTGGCACTCGGCGGATCGCGTACATCGGCATCAGGAACAGCAAGCAGGCAATCACCGGGCCGCCGAGGGTTTCGATCATGCCGAGGATGCTTGGATTGAATGTCGCGACCGCCCAGCAGCTGAGGATCATGAACAGTGCGGTGGCGCGGTTCAGCCAGTTTGCCGACATCACCCGGCCGCGGCTGCGCAGGCTTTTGACGATCATGCCCTGAAAGCCTTCGCTGGCGCCGATGTAGTGGCCAAGGAAGGATTTGGTGATCGCCACCAAGGCAATCAGCGGCGCGGCGTAAGCGATGACCGGGGTCTGGAAGTGGTTGGCCAGATACGACAGGATCGAAATGTTCTGCGCCTTGGCTGCGGCCAGGTCCGCCGGCGACAGTGCCAGCACACAGCTGAAGCAGAAGAACATCACCGTCACTACCATCATGCCGTGGGCCATGGCGAGAATGCCGCTGCTCTTGCGTTCGGCCTGTTCGCCGTAGCGTTGTTTCTGCTCCACCGCGAAGGCCGAAATGATTGGCGAATGGTTGAAGGAAAACACCATCACCGGGATCGCCAGCCACATGGTCTTGAGGAACGCCGACATCGGCACCGCCTCTTGAGCGCTGGCGAAGAAGGCGCCGTTCCAGTTGGGAATCAGACTGACCGCGAGCAACAGTAACGCCGCAACGAACGGATAAACCAGCACGCTCATGGCCTTGACGATGACGCCTTGGCCGCAGCGGACGATGGCCATCAGCCCCAGGATCAATGCCAGCGAAAGGATCGCCCGAGGCGGCGGGGCGATGTGCAATTGATGTTCGAGGAAACTGCTCAACGTGTTGGTCAGCGCAACGCTGTACACCAGCAGAATCGGGAAGATCGCGAAGAAATACAGGAGCGTGATCAACTTGCCGGCACCGATGCCGAAGTGTTCTTCAACCACTTCAGTGATGTTCCCGGAACGTCCGGACAGCACGAAACGGGTCAGCCCCCGGTGCGCGAAGAAGGTCATCGGAAAGGCCAGCACCGCCAGCATCAACAGCGGCCAGAAACCGCCAACCCCGGCGTTGATCGGCAGGAATAGCGTCCCGGCGCCGATGGCTGTGCCGTAGAGGCCCAGCATCCAGGTGGTGTCGAATTTATTCCAGCCTTTGTGGGCCGTTTCTGTATTGCGTGTGTGATCTACAGCGGGATTTTCGGCAGCAGGTGTACGTACATCGGTCATCGTTTTTGCCTCGTTATTATTCTTGCTCGGGCTCACGTGTTACGGGCGGCGGTGGAGGCTGCTCAGCACTCCACCCAGTTCACGGCCAGGCCGCCCCGTGAAGTTTCTTTGTATTTGTCGTGCATGTCGGCGCCGGTGTCGCGCATGGTGCGAATCACCCGGTCGAGGGAAATGAAGTGGTTGCCATCACCGCGCAGGGCCATTTGCGTGGCGTTGATCGCTTTCACGGCGGCGATGGCGTTGCGCTCGATACATGGCACCTGGACCAGACCGCCGACCGGGTCGCAGGTCAGGCCCAGATTGTGTTCCAGACCGATTTCGGCGGCGTTTTCCAGTTGCTCCGGCGTTGCGCCGAGGACGTCGGCAAGACCGGCTGCAGCCATGGCGCACGCCGAGCCGACTTCGCCCTGGCAGCCGACTTCGGCACCGGAAATCGAAGCATTTTTCTTACACAAAATGCCGACGGCGGCGGCGCCGAGGAAGAAAGCGACGACATCATCGTCAGACGCATCGGGATTGAATTTCATGTAGTAATGCAGAACGGCCGGGATGATTCCCGCGGCACCGTTGGTCGGCGCGGTGACCATGCGCCCGCCGGCGGCATTTTCTTCGTTGACGGCGAGGGCGAACAGGTTGACCCACTCCATCGCCGACAGGGTCGAACTGATGACGTTCGGTTTGCCGATTTCCAGCAGGCTGCGGTGCAGTTTCGCCGCGCGACGCGGCACATTCAGACCGCCGGGCAGAATGCCTTCGTGACGCAAACCCTGTTCGACGCATTCGCGCATCACTGACCAGATGTGCAACAAGCCCTGGCGGATTTCGGCGTCGGTGCGCCAAGCGCGCTCATTGGCCATCATCAGTTCGGAAACCCGCAAACCGTGTTGCTTGCACAGCGACAGCAGTTCGGCAGCGCTGGAAAAATCGTACGGCAAGACCACGTCGCCGCTCGGCGCTACTCCGGATTCGGCTTCCGCCGCCTCAATGATGAAACCGCCGCCCACCGAGTAATACGTCTGCTCGAACAGTTCGCCGTTTTCGCCGAAGGCTGTCAGCGACATGGCATTGGGATGGTACGGCAGGCTCTCGTCAAGCAGCAGCAGGTCGCTTTGCCAGTTGAAAGTGATCGTTTTCTGGCCGGCGAGGGTGAGTTGCCCGGCTTCGCGAACTTGCCGGATGCGCGGTTCGATGGTCGCCGGATCGATGCTGTCCGGCCATTCGCCCATCAATCCCATGACCGTCGCGCGGTCGGTGGCGTGACCGACGCCGGTGGCCGACAGCGAACCGTATAAGCGGATCTGCACGCGACTTACATCGTTCAACAGCTGTTGATCGAGAAGCGCCTGAGCGAATGTCGCCGCCGCTCGCATCGGACCGACGGTATGGGAGCTGGACGGGCCGATGCCGACTTTGAATAGATCGAAAACACTGATAGCCATGCTAAACCCTTACAAGCAATGGAGTAGGAATCGCTGCCATTTTTTGTAGGACGAGCGCAATGTCGGCGATACTGCCTAGCTCGGTCTGACGTGACCAACGAAACTTCCTAAGACAGCCTTTAGCAGGACTAAACAATGAGTCGTCAATTGCACGCCCAGACCTACGTCTGGCTGCAGGTGTTCGCCTGTGCTGCGCGGCACCTGTCGTTCACCCGTTGTGCGGAAGAACTGCACATCACGCCGGGCGCGGTCAGCCAGCAAATTCGTCAGTTGGAAGAGCGCCTGGGCTTTCGGCTGTTTCATCGACGCGCGCGGGGCGTGGAATTGAGTGCAGAAGGGCAGCGGCTGGCGATTACGGTCAATGAAGCCTACGGCAGCATCGATGCGGAGTTGCGCCGGCTGGATGCGGGGATGATCAGCGGCATCTTGCGGGTGCGCTCGATTCCGTCGTTCCTGAGCAAATGGCTGACTCCGCGTCTGCCACGCTTGCAACAACGTTTTCCGGACATCCAGTTGCGACTGGTGGCCGAGGACAGCAGCGTGCCGTTGCACGAAGGCGACTTTGATCTGGCGATCGATTTGAACGACGGCAGTTATCCCGGATTGTTATCCACAGCCTTGCTCGACGAGCAGATATTCCCGGTCTGTGCGCCGAGCTTGCTGCGCGGGCGACCGCCGCTGCACGGGCCGGCGGATCTGGCGCATTTCCCGCTGCTGCACGACATCACCGCCTGGCGCGGCAGTTATGAATACGCGGAGTGGGAGTTCTATTTGAATGCGATCGGCGTTGAGGGCGCGGATGTGCGCCGAGGCCACACCTTCAATCGCAATCACCTGACCATCGAGGCGGCAATTGCCGGCATGGGCGTGGCGATTGCCCGGCGCACGTTGCTTAACGATGAGCTGGAACGCGGGACGTTGATCGTGCCGTTCGGCCTGGCGGTGCCCAATCACAAACGCTACGTGCTGCTGTATGCGCCGGGAGCGTTGAGCCATCCGGGCGTGCGCGCCGTGCATGACTGGCTGGTGGAAGAGGCGGGGATTTTTCGCAGTTTGCACCCGTTGAATGACGGGCAATTGTGAGTAGATTTTGCAGTGGGGCGGGGCGACCCAACTCCCGACCTTACCAGCGCTTCGCTCGGATGTCCGGCTTTTTTTGCGAATGAATATTTTTCTTTTTTCAGGGGTTGAAATGTTCGGTAGTCGGGCCGATTGTTGTAACCAGGAGGTCAGGAAATTCACACCAAGACCTCCAACGAGCTAGCTGAAATAAGGGATGAACTATGCAAATCCAAGTCAACAGCGATAACCATATTCAAAGTAGTCAGCGACTGGAGGAGTGGGTACGTACAACTATTGAGAGCACGCTCGAACGTTATGAAGAAGACCTGACCCGTGTCGAAGTCCATCTGAGCGACGAGAACGGCGACAAACCAGGTCCCCATGACTTGCGCTGCCAACTGGAAGCGCGGCCTAAAGGCCACCAACCGATTTCCGTGACCCACAAAGCCGATTCGCTGGAACAGGCGATTGACGGCGCTGCCGAGAAGCTCGAGCACAAGCTGGATCACCTGTTCGGCAAACTGCGAGGTAAACCACGCGCCGCTGTTGTGCCATTCACTGGCAAAGCCAATGACAAACTGTTGGCCGAAGAATTTGACGAGAACGAACAGGCAGCGATAAACAGTTGATGCGCTGATTTTTCAAGTCACACAAGGAGAACGGGCCTGCTTAAGCAGGCCCGTTTTTTGTTCGTGGCAGAACAGCCCCTCACCCCAGCCCTCTCCCGGAGGGAGAGGGGGCCGATTTGTGTGCTTTTCAAACGTAAGCTCGACTCGATACCTCAGGTCGGCTTAACCCGCAAAACAACGCGGTCAGTCCCCTCTCCCAGAGGGTGAGGGCAATCTGCGAACTGCCGCGATTTGTATGATCTGCTCCAGTACGTCATCCATCTGCTGAATGACCTCCTTATTGCTGAACCGCACGACCTCAATACCCTGCTCATACAGATGGAACGTTCGGCGTTGGTCATGAATCAATCCCGACGTTTCGTAATGCTGGCCCCCATCCAGCTCAATCGCCAATTTCAATTCAGCACAGTAAAAATCCAGCACGTAAGGCGGGCAGGGAAACTGTCGACGGAATTTAAGATTGGCGATTTGCCGTGAGCGAAGCTTCTGCCAGAGCAGGTGTTCACAGTCGGTTTGCTTGGCGCGTAACTGGCGGGAGAACTGGACGAGGGTGGGGCGGGTTTGCATGCTTCACGATCCTTGTGAAGTTGATTTGATATTTCACTGTAGCCGAGAACCCTCACCCCAGCCCTCTCCCGGAGGGAGAGGGGGCCGATTTGTGTGCTTTTCAAACGTAAGCTCGACTCGATATCTCAGGTCGACGTAACCCGTAAAACAACGCGGTCAGTCCCCTCTCCCCAGAGGGAGATGGGGCCGATTTGTGTGCTTTTCAAACGTAAGCTCGACTCGATATCTCAGGTCGGCGTAACCCGTAAAACAACGCGGTCAGTCCCCTCTCCCTCCGGGAGAGGGTTAGGGTGAGGGGCTTTTCCAATCTCAGAACGCTACGGACGTCTGCACATAAACCGTCCGCGGTTCCCCCACATATTTGCCCTTGTTGTTGTCATCAAACGAACGCGTGAAGTACTGCGTGTTGAAGATGTTTTTCACTCCCACCGCCACGTTCAGATCCGCCAACTGCGGCCCGAAGTCATACCCGGCGCGGCTGCTGAACAGCATGTAGCCGGGGATCTTGCCGGTGCTGCCATCGGCGCTTTCGTTCGAGGTGTTGGCGTTGTCGGCGAACTGGTCGCTCTGAAAGCTGCTGTCCAGGTTCAGCTTCCACGGCCCTTCGGTGTAGCCGACGCCAATCGTGCCTTTGTGTTTCGAGGCAAACGGCACGCGGTTACCTTTGTTCGGCCCGTCTTCGCGGATCGTGGCGTCAACATAGGCGTAACTGGCGTAGACATCGAAACCGGCCAGCGTCGGGTTCAGATCGTCCAGGGCGTAGTTGACGCTGGTTTCGATGCCCTGATGGCGGGTTTCGCCACGGGCGATCACCGAATCGTTGGTCTGGTTGCTTTCGTATTGATTGTCGAAGTTGATCAGGAAGGCGCCGATTTCCGCTCGCAATGCGCCGTTGTCATAGCGCGTGCCGATCTCCCAGGTGCGCGCTTTTTCCGGTTTCACTTCGCCGCTGGTGACGCGGTTGGGCATTTGACTGTATTGCACGCTGCCGAACGAGCCTTCGGTGTTCGCGTATAAATTCCAGCTGTCCGTCAGGTGATAAAGCACGTTCAGCGCCGGCAGCGCGGTGTTGTAGTCGCCTTTGTATTTGACGTTGGTCAGGTTTTTGGTTTGCTGCGAGTCGATCATCTCGTAGCGCACGCCCGGGGTGATGGTCCATTTGCCGATGTCGATGCGGTCATCGACGAAGAACGCATTGGCCTCGGTGCCGCCGCGAGTGTCACGGTCGTTGCGGCTGTTGGTGGTCGGGTATTCGTTGGCGCTGATCGGCGTTCGATAGCGCAGTTCGTGGCCGGCCTCGTTGATGTAGCGGTAGCCGACACCGACTTCATGGCTGGTCGGGCCGAGGTCGAAGCCTTGGGCGAAGCGGGTTTCCAGACCACGCACCCAATACTCGCGCGGCGACAGCGAGAGGAACGTGCCCTGGTCCAGATAACCACTGCGCAAGGTTTTGGTGAAGAACGTATTGGCGGTGAACTCGCGGCGATCTTCCTGATAGCGATAGCCGAAATTGAACATCGTCCGACGGCCCCAGAACTGGTCTTTGCGGCGCGTTGACTGATACGGATCGGCGTCGTAATCGGCGACGTTCAGACCGCCGGGCATGTCGGCCTTGCCTTCGTAATACTGCGCCATGGCGTTGAAGCTGTTGGCATCGTCGAGCTGATAGTTGCCCTTGAGGATCAGGTCGTCGATTTCGCTGTCGCTGTGTTCGCGCCAATCGCCGCCACGCGTTCCGGAGTACAGCAATGCACCGCCCAGACCATTGGTGTTGGTGCCGCCGGCCAGCAAGTTGGCGCTGGTCTTGAAACCATCGTGACTGGACGATGGACTGGTTTCGGTCTGGAAACCGCCCTTTACCGTCGGCTCATCAGGAATCGCCCGGGTCACGAAGTTGACCACGCCGCCGACGTTCTGCGGGCCGTAGCGTACGGCACCGCCGCCACGTACCACGTCCACCGCATCCATGTTGCCCATGCTGATCGGCGCGAACGACAGCTGCGGCTGGCCGTAAGGAGCGAACGGCACCGGGATGCCGTCCATCAAAACGGTCGAGCGTGCCGCCAGGCGCGGGTTCAAGCCGCGAATGCCGAAATTCAGCGCCATGTCATGGCTGCCAGTGCCGTTGTTTTCCGGGGCGTTGACGCCGGGGATGCGGTTGAGCACATCACGGGCCTGCGTTGCGCCTTGACGCTCGAATTCTTCGCGACGGATCACATCACGCGCACCGGGATGTTCGAACACATTGATCTGCGCGGCGTCGCCCAGCCAGTCGCCGACTACGGTCGAGGTGTCCAGCTCCAGCGCCGCATCAGCCGCCGGTTGCAGGCTGAATGCGTTATTGCCCTCTGCGCGTGCTTGCAGACCGGTGCCTTCGAGCAATGCATGCAGACCTTGCTCGGGCGAATAGCTGCCTTCCAGACCAAGGCTTTGCACGCCGCTGGTGACTTGCGAGCCGAAGGAAATCAGCACGCCGGCCTCACGGCCAAACTGGTTCAGTGCGGTTTCCAGCGACGCTGGCGCGATGTGATAAACCTTGGCATCGGCGGCCAGTGCGGCGGGTGCGGCGATGAAGCTCAGGCTGGCGCCGAGCACAAGATTGCGCAGGCTGCGGGCCAGTGGCGTGAGGCGGGTGGGGTGCATGTCGAATGATCCTGAGAAGGTTGCATCAAGGGGGCTTTCCTTCTCTGTCACGCCAGATCTGAAAAACGGCTCATTTATTTTTCAAGATCAAAAGATCGTGCGATCGCGGCCCGAGCCTCCGGCAGCTCCTACATTTGGAATGCATATCTCCTGTAGGAGCTGCCGCAGGCTGCGATCTTTTGATTTTTGCTGTTCAAACCCGCGCTTCAACGCTCACCCAATACCGGGTAAACCGCCTCACTTTCACCGGCAAACTGATCTCCAGCAGGTCGAGAATCCGCTCGCTGTCGTCCAGTGGATAAGTCCCGGATATCAGCAGATCGGCAACGTGACTGTCGCAGCTCAACTGGCCGCGACGGTAGCGCCCCAACTCGTCAAGAAAATCACCCAGCCGCATATGCGCCGCCACCAATATGCCATCAACCCAAGCACCGCTATTAGCATCCAGTGGTCTGGCTTCGCCAACCGACGTTGCGGTAAAACTCAATTGCCGAGCAACCGGTAACAGCATCGGCGCGCGTCCGCTGACGGTCAGTTCGACCTGTCCCGCAAACAGCGCAACCTGCGTACGATCGCCAAATTGCCGCACATTCACACGCGCACCCTGGGTTTTCAGCAGGCCCTGCGCCGTGCGTATTTCGAACGGGTTAGCCGTACTCAACAGTATTTCGCCTTCCAGCAGCCGAATCAGCCGTCGCGGGCCATCAACATCAACTGAGCTTGCTGTATTGAGTTGCAACGAATCGGCACCACCGAGCGAAACCTGGCGCCGCTGCCCAATCGGGCTGCGGTAATCGGCGACCAGCGAAGGCAGCGGATTGTGCTCGCGCAGGCCCCAGGTCGCAGCCGAGCCGGCGCCGAGAATCAGCAGCAGTTTCAGCGCCTGACGACGGCTGGCCGATTTCGGCCCGTTCAATGCCGCGTGGGCCACGGGTGACGACACGCCGCGCAAACGCTGGTTGACCCGCTGAATATGCTCCCACGCCCGGCGGTGTTCGCTGTGCGCATCCAGCCATTGTTGCCAGGCCAGTTGCTGGCGCGGCGTCAGCGCGCCTTGCTGCGTTTCCAGCAGCCAGTGCACCGCTTGTTCGGCGACCTGCGCGGAAAAATCTGCTTGGCGAGTCATAGGGCGAAATAGCAGCGCATCGCCGCTTTGTTCAAATGACGTTTGACGGTGGCCACCGAAATACCGAGCTCTGCGGCAATCTGCGGATACGTCAGCCCATCGACCTGCGCTAGCAAAAAAGCGCGTTTGACCTGACGCGGCAAACCGTCAAGCAACTGATCCAGCTCGATCAGCGTCTGCAGGATGATCGCTTTGTGTTCTTCCGACGGTGCAAGCATTTCCGGCATCTGCGCCAGGGTATCGAGATAGGCGCGTTCCAGGTCCTGACGCCGGTAATGATTGAACAACACGCGTTTGGCGAGGGTAGTCAAAAACGCGCGCGGCTCGATGATCGCCGCGGGTTCGCGTGCGGTCAGCACCTTGATGAAGGTGTCCTGCGCCAGATCCGCCGCGCTGTCCGGGCAGCCGAGTTTGCGCCGCAGCCAGCCGGTGAGCCAGCCATGATGGGCGTGATAGAGCGATTCGACGGAATGGGCGGGCGGCAACGAGATGACTCCGGACGCAGGGTTGCGTAGAGAACGTGCATTAGAGAACAAGAACTGTTCGCATTGTAGAGGTTGAAACCCCCGCCCGGCAATCAGATGCTTTTGCGTATGAGAATATTTATCATTAATATCGCCCGCTTGTAGGTTCGGCTCGTCGGCCGAACGTTTTTCGTTTCAGGGTCGAAACATGAAAGGCAAATTTGCCACGGTTCCCATGTCCTATCGTCTGGCAGTCACCTCGCGGGTGCTGGCGGCGATTTTTGGCGGCTATCTGGTCGCGGCGCTGGCCAGTGTCACGCTGACGTTGTGGCTGCCATTGAGCCGCGCCGAAGCCGTGGTTACCGGCATGACGGTTTCCTTTCTGGTCTATCTGGTCGCGGTGCTCTGGTGCTTCGCGTGTCGCACCGCGTGGTCGGCGTGGGTCGGCTTGCTGGTGCCTAGCGTGATTCTCGCCACCGTTGCTGGCGCCGCACGCGGCTTGGGCCTGGCATGAAAGAGGGATTTCGCCAGGCGATGGCCTGGCTGCACACCTGGACCGGGCTGGTCTTCGGCTGGCTGTTGTTCGCCATTTTTCTAACCGGCACCCTGGCGTATTTCAAGGATGAAATCAGCCACTGGATGCATCCGGAAATTCCCGCGCGGTCGGTGAATGCGGAGACCAGCCTGACGCTGGCCCAGGATTATCTGCAGCAACACGCGGCGGGCGCCGCACGCTGGCTGATCGATTTGCCCGACGCCCGTAGCCCCGGTTTGACCGTCCGCTGGCAGCAGGCGCCGGCGACGCCCGGCCAGCGCGGGCGCTTCGAAACGAAAACCCTCGATGCGCAAACCGGCGCCGAAGTGCAGGGCCGCGAGAGCCTCGGCGGCGAGTTCTTCTACCGTTTCCACTTCGAGTTGCAGATGCCTTATCCGTGGGGCCGCTGGCTCTCGACCATTGCCGCCATGGTGATGTTCATTGCGCTGATCACCGGGATCATCACCCACAAGAAAATCTTCAAGGATTTCTTCACCTTTCGACCGCGCAAGGGCCAGCGTTCCTGGCTCGACGGGCACAACGCGGTGGGCGTGCTGGTGTTGCCGTTTCACCTGATGATCACCTACAGCAGCTTGGTGATTTTCATGTCGATGGTCATGCCGGCGAGCATCGTTGCGTCCTATGGCAGTGACGTGCGCAAGTTCTATGACGAAGTCTTCCCCGCCTCGAAAACTCCCGAGCGCGCCAACATCGCTGCGCCGCTGGTGGCAATGGCGCCGCTTTTGAGCAAAGCCTCCGAGCAATGGTCCGGCGGCCACACGGCGCGTCTGTCGGTGAGCAATCCGGGGGATGCCAATGCCACCGTGGTGTTGTCCCGCGCGGGCGATCGCGTGGTGCATGATTTTGGCCGCGCCGTGACCTTCAACGGTGTTAGCGGACAACAGCTCGGCAGCACCCCGGAACAGCCGGCGGCGATGGCCGTAGGTGGGGCTTTCTACGGTTTGCACATGGGGCATTTCGCCGGGCCGCTGTTGCGTTGGCTGTATTTCATCTGCGGCCTGGCCGGCACGGCGATGATCGGCACTGGGCTGGTGATCTGGTTGAGCAAACGCCAGCTCAAACATGCCAAGAGCGCAGCGATGCCGTTCGAACTGCGGCTGGTGGAAGTCTTGAATATCGCCGGTATGGCCGGGCTGGTTGCAGCGGTGGCGGTGTTTTTTCTGGCTAATCGGCTGTTGCCGCTGGATCTTGCGGGACGCGCAGATTGGGAAGTGAAAGGGTTCTTTATTGCTTGGGCGTTGAGCGTGGTGCACGCCATGTGGCGTCCGGGGCGCAAGGCCTGGGTCGAGCAACTTGCATTGGGCGCGGCGCTGTTTTTCGCAGTGCCACTGGTCAATGCGCTGACCACGCCGTGGAATCTCGTCGCCAGCCTCAAACAAGGCGACTCGGTGTTGGCCGGGTTCGATCTGACTTGCCTTGCAACCGGTTCTTTTCTTGCCTGGGCTGCCTGGAAAATGCAGCGCGCCGGCACCACGCACAGCGTGAAAAAGCCACGGCGCGCAACGCCTCGGCCGATCACTCTTGAACAAGGCGCCAGCTGATGCTCCTGCCGCTGCTGCTCGCCTATGCCGGGTTCACCGCATTGTGTTTGTCGATGCCGCGGCATCATGCCGAGTTGCTCGGCCGAACACTTTCGGCGAGGCGTCGGCAGGTTTTGAAATTGGCCGGCTGGCTGTTGCTGGGCTTGTCGCTGTGGGCCGCCGTCGCCACCAATGGCTGGAGCTTCGGTCTGGTCGACTGGTTTGCCGTGCTGATGCTCAGCGCCTTGGCGTTGGTGCTGTTGCTGCCGTATCGCCCGCAACTGGTATTGGCGCTGGCCGCAGCGAGTTTGCTGGCCAGTCCGCTTGCAGCCTGGGCGTTGACCTGAAGTGCTGATCGGTCGCCCACCGGAATCGCGCGACGACGAACCGCGTGGGGCGCGTGCGCATTTTCTCCAGGTGTTCCTGTCGCAGCGTTCGCAAATGGAGGCGCTGGTGAACCGGCGTGTCGGCTGTCGGGCGACGGCGGCGGACCTGGTGCAGGATCTGTTTCTGCGTTTCTGGCGGCGGCCACTGGTGCAGGTCGAGGAACTCAGCACCTACCTGTTGCGCTGCGCCGGCAATATCGCCATCGATCATCTGCGCAGCGAAGGCACGCGCACGCGGATTAACGAAGACTGGCAACCAGACGAACCGGACAGTCATGGCAGCGAGCCGCAAGCCGCGCTCGAAGCGGGCAACGATTTGCGCCACGTCGAAGCGGCGTTGCGTGCCTTGCCCGAGCGCACTCGGCAGATTTTTTTGCTCAATCGCATCCACGGCCGCAAGTACGCGGAAATCGCCAAAGTCATGGGGCTGTCCCAAAGTGCCGTGGAAAAACATATGATGCGCGCCCTCGAGGCCTGCAAGGCCAGCCTGCGCGAACCCGCGCCACGCTTGCCAGGGAAAGCACCGTGAAGCCAGCCGATTCCATCACCCCGACCGCCGCCCAGGAGCAGGCCGCCCTGGCTTGGCTAAGTCTGTTGCATGATCGGCCGAGCGCGGGCGATCAACTGATCTTCAGCCAATGGTTGCGCGCCGATCCGGCGCACGCCGAGGCTTACGCCCAGGCGCAGGTCATCTGGGAGCTGAGCGAAGGCCCGGCGCAGGCGCTGGCTGCGGAAGAGGCGGTGGCGTTGCAGGGCTATCTCGGTGCGATGGATCGACCGCGTCGGCGACCGCTTTTACGCTGGTCGGGCGCGCTGGCAATGGCGGCGTGTCTGGTGCTGATGATCAGCCTGGGGACGGGCTGGCAACCGCAGCGCTGGATCGAAGATCTCGGTGCCGATTACGTTTCCGCGCCCGGTGAGATTCGTACGGTGACGCTGGCCGATCAATCGCAAGTAACGCTCGATGCCGACAGCGCCATCGCCGTGGATTTCGGCCACGGCGAGCGGCGCGTGCAACTGCGACGCGGCGCCGGTTTCTTCAGCGTCACCCACACCGGCGATCCGTTCGTGGTCACGGCCGAGGAGGGCGAGGCGCGGGTACTCGGCACGCAATTCGAAGTGCGGCTGCAACCTCGCGGGGCGCAGGTTACGGTGCTGTCAGGACGTGTTGGCGTGCAGGCGAATCGCGACGGCAATCAGCAGATCCTCAGCGCTGGTCAGCAGTTGGCTTACGCTGGCGGAGCGGCGCAGACGCCTCATGCGGTGGACAGCGAGGCGCAACTGGCCTGGCGCCAGGGCTGGCTGACGTATTACCAGGCGACGCTGGCGGAGGTTGTTGAAGATTTGCGGCGCTACTATCCGGGGCGGATTGTGTTGTTGAACGATCAGTTGGCCGAGCGCAAGGTCAGTGGCAGTTTTCCGAGCAAGGATCCGCAAGCGGTGCTCAGCTCCCTGCAAGGGGTGATGGGGTTTGAGCAGCATCGGGTGCTTGGGCATTTGATTATTTTGCGCTGAGGCAAAGTCAAAAGATCGCAGCCTCCGGCAGCTCCTACATTTGGGCTGCGATCTTTTGATCTTCAAAAATATTTGCAAATTTGTGATGAGGTAAATTCGGGCCCGATCCGTGTAATGACTGAAACGGCGAATCATTCGCATCCGTTGCGGTTCTACACAGGTCATTGAGCAATGAAGTCCAAGGCAAAATCGGGTTCGGTCAAACAGTGGTTGGGCGTGTCGGCAATGAGTTTTTCTGCTCTGGCGTTATTGCCGATCAGCGTGGCGTTTGCCGCTGAGACCGTCAGCAGCCAGGCACAGAAACAGTTTGATTTCGCCTTGGTCGCCAAACCGCTGCCCCAAGCGCTTAACGACTTCAGCCGCGTCACCGGGCAAAGCGTGGTCTACACCGATGAAGCGCCGTACAGCCTCAACGCCCCTGCGGTAAAGGGTCGGATGAGCGCGGAGGTAGCGTTGCAACGTTTGCTCGACGGTTCCGGCCTGAGCTTTCGCCGCACTGACAGCCACACTTTGGCGCTGCAACCGAAACCCACCGAGGGTGCGCTGAATCTCGGCGCCACCACCATCACTTCACTGCGCGACGATTCGATGAGTTACCAGCCGCCGGAAACCAGTTCGGTGATGCGCTCCTCGGCGTCCCTGCAAGAAGTCCCGCAGACCGTCAACGTGACCCCCGCGCAAGTGATCCGCGATCAGGCGCCACGCAATCTCGACGATGCGCTGGCCAATGTCAGCGGCATCACCCAAGGCAACACCCTGGCGAGTACCCAGGACTCGGTAATGACCCGCGGTTTCGGTGACAACCGCAATGGTTCGATCATGCGTGACGGCATGCCGATCGTGCAGGGCCGTGGCATGAACGCCACCGTCGACCGTGTCGAAGTGCTCAAGGGGCCGGCCTCGTTGTTGTACGGCATTCAGGATCCGGGCGGCGTGGTCAATATGGTCAGCAAGAAGCCTGAATTGACGCCATACAACGCCTTGACGGCGCGCGGCTCGACCTATGGCGACGGCAAAAACGGCAGCGGCGGCACCTTCGACAGCACCGGCGCGCTGGGCGATTCCGGGCTGGCTTATCGCATGGTGCTCGATCATGAAGATGAAGATTACTGGCGCAACTTTGGTACCCATCGCGAAACCCTGATCGCCCCGTCGCTGGCCTGGTTCGGCGACAGCACCACGCTGTTGTTCGCATACGAGCATCGTGAATTTCTGACACCGTTCGATCGTGGCACGCTGATCGATCCGCGAACCAACCATCCGCTGGACATCTCGCGCAACGAGCGCCTCGACGAGCCGCTCAACAACATGGAAGGGCGTTCGGATCTGTATCACTTCGAAGCGGATCACCAACTCAACGATGACTGGAAAGCGCACTTGGGCTACAGCTGGAATCGCGAAACCTACGACGCCAGCCAAGTCCGCGTGACAGCCATCAACACCCGCAACGGCACGCTGACCCGCAGCATGGACGGCACGCAAAACGCGATCAGCACCGATCGTTTCACCACCGCCAGCCTGGAAGGGAAAGTCAATGTGCTGGGCATGCAGCATGATCTGGTGTTCGGCGTCGACGACGAGTACCGCAAGATCTATCGCGAGGATCTGATCCGGCAAAAAAGCCTGACCACGTTCAGCTACCTCAATCCGGTGTACGGCCGCGAAGTGGTGGGCACCACGGTGAGCGCGCCGGACAGTGCGCAGACCGATGAACTGCGCAGCGATTCGTTGTTTCTGCAGGACTCGATTCACCTCAACGATCAGTGGATTCTGGTCGCCGGTGGACGCTTCCAGGAATATGACCAGTACGCCGGCAAAGGCGTGCCGTTCCAGGCCAATACCGACAGCAACGGGCAAAAGTGGGTGCCGCGCGCCGGTCTGGTGTATCGCTACACCGACGCGCTGTCGTTTTACGGCAGCTATACCGAATCGTTCAAGCCCAACTCGACCATCGCGCCGCTGAGCGGCAGCAGCACCGTGCTCGACGGCAGCATCGCCCCCGAGGAAGCCAAGTCATGGGAACTGGGTGCGCGTCTGGATATGCCGGGGCAAATCACCGGCAACATTGCCCTTTTCGACATCAAGAAACGCAATGTGCTAGTGGCCAACTCGGAAGGCCCGACGACGATTTACAGTGCCGCCGGTGAGGTGCGTTCTCGAGGTCTGGAAGTCGACCTTAGCGGTCAATTGAGCGAGCGCTGGAGCCTGATCGGCAGCTACGCCTACACCGATGCCGAAGTGACCGAAGACCCGGATTACAAAGGCAATCGCCTGCAAAACGTAGCGAAGAACAGCGGTTCGCTGTCGGCAGTGTATGACTTCGGCAGCGTGATCGGTGGCGACCGGTTGCGCGTAGGCGCGGGCGCGCGTTATGTCGGTGAGCGTGCGGGTAACGCGGTGAATGATTTCGACCTGCCGAGTTATACCGTTGCCGATGCGTTTGCCACTTACGAAACGCGGGTTGAAGGGCAGAAGGTCAAGTTCCAGCTGAACGTGAAGAACCTGTTTGACCGCACTTACTACACGTCATCGGCGAGCCGGTTCTTTGTATCGATGGGGGATTCGCGGCAGGTTTCGCTGTCCAGCACCCTGGAGTTTTAAGGCGAGATCAAAAGCCCCTCACCCTCTCCCCGAGGGAGAGGGGACCGACCGTGACGACTTCAAAGTAATGCTCGGAACCTATAATCGACTCGGTCATTCAGGTCGATGTATAGCGCCAGACACCTCGGTCGGCCCCCTCTCCCTTTGGGAGAGGGCTGGGGTGAGGGGAGACGAGTTCAGCGCAAAAACGCCTGCCGATACTCGCCAGGCGTCCCGCCCAACACCTGCTTGAACCGATTGGTGAAATGACTCGCACTGGCGAATCCGCATGCCAATGCAATCTCGCCCAACGGCAGCGCCGTCCCACGCAGCAGATCCCGCGCCCGGCTCAAACGGCGCGCCAGCACGTATTGATGCGGCGGCAAGCCGAAGCTGGTGCGAAACATGCGCGCAAAATGATATTCGGATAAAGCACACAACCCGGCCAGTTGCCCGAGGCTGATCGGCTCGGCCAACTGCGTGTCGATGTACTCGACCAGTTGTCGGCGCTGGTGCGGTGCGAGGCCGCCCTTCAAGCGCAAACCCTGACGCGCGCCAACATGGCTGAGCAGGGTATGGCTGATCAATTCATGGGCAAGGCTGCTGGTCAGCAAGCGTTCGGCGGGCTCGTCCCAATTCTGCGTCAGCAACTGACGAAAGCGCTGCGCCTGCTGCGGGTCTTCGAGAAAGGTCTGTTCGCGCATCTGCATTTCCCGAGGTTCACGGTCGAGCAGCGTGACGCAACCCAGGGCGAATTGTTCGGCGCTGAAATACAGATGAGCGAGGCGGATGTCGCCATTGATCACCCAGCCGGACTCATGGTCCGCCGGCAAAATGCATAACTTGTCCGGCCCGCCCTTGTTGCCCGGCTGGCCACGGCGAAAGGTGCCGGTGCCGCCGGCGATGTAGCACGACAGCGTGTGATGGCTCGGCGCGGCGTATTCCTGAGCGTCGTGGTGATTGGTCCACAGTGCGGCGGACAAGCCGTCGCCGAGCTCGGCACTGCGCAACAGGCGCGCGTTCGGCGAGCTGCTGAGTGCCTGGAAGACTTGCAGGGTATCGATGGCCATAGTCGCTTCTCTCCAACGCCTTGCATCGTACCCTTTAGAAGCTGGCATGCCAGCCTGTCGGGCGACAAATGCGCAAGATTGTGCAAGCGCTCCGGTGCTCGGTGCCTCACGCTCTATTCCTCTCCAGCGTGTTACTTGTGGCGAGGGGCTGGCTCTCGCTTGACTGCGCAGCACTCACGAATGATGTGCAGGCGGCCTGATACCTGAGGCCGCTCCGCAGCCGGGACGAGCAAGCTCGCTCGCCACATGACCGCGCATGGAATGACTTTCAGGAGCTGGCGTCATGAACCTATCGCTTTACTTACTCACTGTGCTGATCTGGGGCACCACCTGGATTGCCTTGAAATGGCAATTGGGCGTGGTGGCGATTCCGGTCTCGATCGTTTACCGCTTCGGTCTCGCCGCGCTGATTCTGTTTGCGCTGCTGGTGCTCAGCCGTCGCCTGCAGCCGATGAACCGCCGCGGTCATATGATTTGCGTAGCACAAGGATTGTGTCTGTTCTGCGTCAATTTCATGTGTTTCCTGACCGCCAGCCAATGGATTCCCAGCGGCCTTGTGGCCGTGGTGTTTTCCACTGCGACCCTGTGGAATGCGCTGAATGCGCGGGTGTTCTTCCGGCAGCGCATCGCGCGTAATGTGCTGATGGGTGGTGCGCTCGGCCTGTTCGGTCTGGGCATGTTGTTCTGGCCGGAGCTGGCCGGGCATCACGCCAGCCCGCAAACCTTGCTGGGGCTTGGCTTGGCGTTGTGCGGCACATTGTGCTTTTCCGCCGGCAACATGCTTTCGAGCCTGCAACAAAAGGCCGGTCTCAAACCGCTGACCACCAATGCCTGGGGCATGGCTTACGGCGCGGCGATGCTGTCGGTGTGGTGCCTGGTCAAAGGTATTCCGTTCGACATGGACTGGTCGCCACGCTATGTCGGCGCGCTGCTGTATCTGGTTATTCCGGGTTCGGTAATCGGTTTCACTGCTTATCTGACACTGGTCGGGCGCATGGGGCCAGAGCGTGCGGCTTACTGCACCGTGTTGTTTCCAGTAGTGGCGCTGAATGTCTCGGCGTTTGCTGAAGGCTACCAATGGACAGCGCCAGCGCTGATCGGCTTGGTGCTGGTCATGTTGGGCAATGTTCTGGTGTTTCGTAAACCCAAACCGCTGACGCTTTTGCAAGGCAAGTTGGTTTGAACGCGAGAGCGCTGAACTTCAGCGCTCGACTTTCAGTGTGAGATAAATCATTGCCGGGAAGATGAAATCGACTATATCCCGCGCCCAATCCTTCGCATTCCATGATTGTGAAGTATCCATGTCGAACCACTCGACGCCAACCGTTTGCAGACACACGTAGTAGATGAATATGGCGGCCAGAATACCCATGATCGAAAACTTTTTCGCTTCATGAAAAACCTCCGCCGATGCATTGACGCAGCGATACAACTGGTAAGTACCGATCAGGCAAAGCACCGTGTAGATGACTTCCATGGTGATGATGAACCAGTAGATACGGTGGTGAATCATCGGCGAGTCAATTGCCCGGTACATCAGGTTTTCGCCGCCGTCGGTGGTGTCCATGCTCAGGATATGCGCGACGTAGGCGTAGTTTGATTCGTAATCGGTAAAGTTTTGAAACATGACTAAAAGTCCGAAGAAGCTTATATAAGCCATCAGAATGACTTTGCTGTAGCGGATGAGTTTGTCTGTGGTCAGGTTGTTCACGGGGTTTGCTCTCCATGGCAATTAATCAATTAATTGATGCGTGCGAGAGCTTATATTGCAGGTGCGCGATTTTGTTTGTTGTTTAATTGCGAGTTATGTAGTCAGCACAAGTAAGGGCCAGCGCATTGTTGCGCTGGCCCTTTTTTTCAGCCGCGCCAGACTTGCGGATTGACCAGATCCTGTGGGCGTTCGCCGAGCAAGGCGCTGCGCAGATTGGCAACGGCGCGGTTGGCCATGGCTTCGCGGGTTTCGTGAGTCGCCGAGCCGATGTGGGGCAGGGTCACGGCATTTTTCAGTTGGAACAGCGGCGACTCGGCCAGCGGTTCTTTTTCATAGACGTCGAGACCGGCGCCACGGATGCGGTCGTTCTGCAGGGCTTCGATCAGCGCAGGTTCGTCGACGACGGGGCCGCGAGAGATGTTGACCAGGATTGCGCCAGGTTTCATCAATGCCAGTTCGCGGTGGCTGATCAAGTGGCGGGTCTTGTCGCTGAGGGGCACTACCAGGCAGACGAAATCGGCTTCGGCGAGCAGTTGGTCGAGGCTGCGGAATTGTGCACCGAGTTGTTGTTCCAGTTCGGTTTTGCGGCTGTTGCCGCTGTAGAGAATCGGCATGTTGAAGCCAAAGTGGCCACGCCGGGCGACAGCCGCGCCGATGTTGCCCATGCCAACGATGCCGAGGGTTTTGCCGTGTACGTCAGAGCCGAACAGCGGGGCGCCGACACTGGCTTGCCATTGGCCGGCCTTGGTCCAGGCGTCGAGTTCGGCGACGCGGCGGGCGCTGCTCATGATCAGCGCGAAGGCCAGGTCGGCGGTGCTTTCGGTGAGCACGTCCGGGGTGTTAGTGAGCATGATTCCGCGTTGGTTGAAGTAGTCGAGGTCGTAGTTGTCGTAGCCGACGGAGACGCTGGAGACCACTTCGAGTTTTGTTGCGTTTTCAAGTTGAGCCTGGCCGAGTTTGCGACCAACGCCGATGAGGCCGTGGGCGTGGGGCAGGGCTTCGTTGAATTGGGCGTTGATGTCGCCGTTCTTTGGGTTGGGGACGATGACGTCGAATTCTTCTTTGAGGCGTTCGATCATGGGAGGGGTGATGCGGCTGAAGGCCAGGACTGTTTTTTTCATCGTTTTGGCTCTTGTTCGGGCTTGATGCCAAGCACGCTAACATTTCTGGCTCGGGGTTGTCTTGGCGGCCTCTGGGCCGACCATGCTGTTGGGGGGGGTGGGGGGATATCCGGTTTTTCGGGTGTGGCTGATTGCGGTTCCGCCCTTACGGCGGGTCACTTTTTCCAGACGCCGAAAAAGTAACCAAAAAGGCTTGCTCCTGCGTTCGGCCCTCGCAGGCTCGGGTTCCTTCGCTGCGGGATCGATCCGGGCGCAGCGCCTCCGGTTTGCTTCGCTGCACCTCCTCTCGCTGTGTTCGACTTCGTCGAACGGTCGCTGCGCTCCCACCCCCGGATCAATCCCTCCGCTCAGCCTTCCGACGTCGCCCGTGGATCAAGGTCAAGAGCGGGACGCGAGCTTGCGCTCATTGTTGAGTGGTGCGGCTTCGCCGCGGGCAGCTGCGCTGCTTTTTCGCCGAAGGCGGCCTGACAGCCGACCTGAATTCGGCGGATTGCTTGCACATGTAGGAGCTGCCGCAGGCTGCGATCTTTTGATTTTGCTTTTCTTTCCTGTGGGAGCGAGCTTGCTCCGGGCGGCGATCCGACCAGGGCGGCCTGACAGCCGACCTGCTTTTTTGGATGCAGTCGATCCAAATGTAGGAGCTGCCGCAGGCTGCGATCTTTTGATTTTGCTTTTCTTTCCTGTGGGAGCGAGCTTGCTCCGGGCGGCGATCCGACCAGGGCGGCCTGACAGCCGACCTGCTTTTTTGGATGCAGTCGATCCAAATGTAGGAGCTGCCGCAGGCTGCGATCTTTTGATTCTGCTTTGCTTTCCTGTGGAAGCGAGCCTTCGGTGCTCCTCGTTTGAGGTCAGTTGGCGATTCTAGCCCCGGCGAGGCTGTCGCTTAGTTCGTAGGCGGCGAGTTCGGCCTGGTGCGCGGCAAGTATTTCCGGCAGTGATCCACGCAGATACTCGACCCACGTTTTGATCTTCGCATCGAGGTATTGCCGCGATGGGTAGATGGCGTAGAGGTTGAGTTCTTGCGAACGGTAGTTGGGCATTACGCGCACCAGCGTGCCGTTGCGCAGGCCTTCGATGGCGGCGTAGACCGGTAGCACGCCGACGCCCATGCCGCTGGTGATCGCGGTTTTCATTGCATCGGCGGAGTTCACCAGGAACGGCGAGCTGTTGATGGTGACCATTTCCTGGCCGTCCGGGCCGTCGAAGGCCCATTTCTCCAAGGGGATCACCGGGCTGACCAGGCGCAGGCAGGCATGGTTGAGCAGGTCGCTGGGTTTCTGTGCTGCGCCGTTGGCTTTGACGTAGGCCGGCGAGGCGCAAACGATGCTGTAGGTGATGCCCAGGCGCTGCGAGACGAAGCCGGAGTCGGGCAGTTCGCTGGCGAGGACGATGGACACGTCGTAGCCCTCGTCGAGCAGATCCGGCACGCGGTTGGCCAGGGTCAGGTCGAAGGTCACGTCCGGGTGCGTCTTGCGGTAGCGGGCGATGGCGTCGATGACGAAGTGCTGGCCGATGCCGGTCATGGTGTGCACTTTCAGCTGCCCGGCCGGGCGCGCATGGGCGTCGCTGGCTTCGGCTTCGGCTTCTTCGACGTAGGCGAGAATCTGCTCGCAACGCAGCAAATAGCGTTTACCGGCTTCGGTCAGGGCGATGCGTCGCGTGGTGCGATTGAGCAAACGGGTTTGCAGGTGGGCTTCCAGATTGGAGACCGCGCGCGAAACGTTGGCGGTGGTGGTGTCGAGTTGCACGGCGGCCGCGGTGAAGCTGCCGGCCTCGGCCACACAACTGAAGGCGCGCATGTTTTGCAAAGTGTCCATGGGGTGCTCTCAAGGGAGATGGCAAATTGTGACACGAAGTTTCGAAGGCGAAAGCCCCGACTTAGGGATTATCTCGTTAACCGTAACAAAGATTCACAGAAAACCCAGCTTATCGCCGTAGAGGCAGCTCCATAGAATTGCGCCGCTCCCTGCGTAGGAGCTGCCGAGATCGGCGATCGGTTGATTTTGTTTTAAGGGAAGCAAAATCAAAAGATCGCAGCCTTCGCCAGCTCCTGCACAAACCACTGGTTCTTCCCCTATTTCAGGAATTCGCAGCTGTGCCGCGTCGCATCAACAGAGCGCTTTTGCCGCTCAGTGTTCTGGTCTTTACCCTGGCTCTCGGCGGCTGCATCTCAACCCAAGGCATTGCCCCGCACGGCGAGACGCTGGACGCCGACTCATTGGCCACCGACACAGCCATCGCCGACGCCGCCAAGGACGCGCACTGGCCCACCGCACAATGGTGGCACGCGTTTGGCGATCCGCAGCTCAATCACTGGATCGACCTCGCGGTACAGGGCAGCCCAACGATGGCCATGGCCGCCGCTCGTGTGCGCCAGGCCAGCGCCATGGCCGGGATTGCCGAGTCGGCCGAATCGTTGCAGATCAATGGCGAGTCGACGCTCAAGCGCCACAACTGGCCGACCGATCAGTTCTATGGCCCGGGCGATCTGGCCAATACCACCACCTGGGACAACAACGCCGCACTCGGCTTCAGTTACGCCCTCGACTTGTGGGGGCGCGAGCGCAATGCCAGCGAACGGGCGGTGGATCTGGCGCACCTGAGCGCGGCCGAAGCGCGGCTGGCGCAGTTGGAATTGCAGAGCAACATCGTTCGCGCTTACATCGAACTGTCGCTGCATTACGCTCAGCGCGACATTGTCGTGGCGACGCTGAAGCAGCAGGAGCAGATTCTCGATCTGGCGCAAAAACGTCTGGACGGCGGCATCGGTACGCATTTCGAAGTCAGCCAGGCGCAAACCCCGCTGCCGGAAACCCATCGGCAACTCGATGCACTGGACGAAGAAATTGCCCTCAGTCGCAATCAGATCGCCGCGCTGGCGGGCAAAGGCCCGGGCGCGGGCGCGCAATTGCAGCGTCCGACTTTGTCGCTTGGTGCGGCGCTGAAACTGCCGTCGGCCTTGCCGGCGCAATTGCTCGGCCAACGCCCGGACGTGGTTGCCAGCCGCTGGCAGGTGGCCGCGCAGGCTCGCGGGATCGATGTGGCCCACGCCGGTTTCTATCCCAATGTCGATCTGGTCGGCAGTCTCGGCTACATGGCCACCGGCGGTGGCGCGCTGGAGTTTTTGACCGGCAGAAAACTCAATTACAACGTCGGACCGGCGATCTCGCTGCCGATCTTCGACGGCGGACGGTTGCGCTCCCAACTCGGTGAGGCGTCTGCCGGTTACGACATTGCCGTGGCGCATTACAACCAAACGTTGATCC